>JBIOJM010000178.1:0-19771 GCA_044450785.1 Isosphaerales bacterium | reverse complement strand
GGCCAGTGTCGCCCTTTCGGACGGTATCACCCCGCTGGCGGCCTCGGAGCTTGATGCGGGTACCGGCGACGCGGCGGGAAACACAGGCATCGCGCGTGAATTAACGCAAAATCTTGTAGGACGGATTCGCAATCCGTCCGACGTCGCATTCGCTGACTTATCTCCGCGCGGTCCCTCACGCGACGTGAGCAATGCGGACGCGGTGGCGGACGGCGACGATCGGATGAGCCCGCCTCAGGGGGAAAACAGCGAAAATGAGACGAACGAAGCCAAAGTCGACGAAAATGTGATCACGATACAAAATAAAGATCCTGTTGGAGATGCGGCGAATTCTGGCGTCGATTCGGGACTTGACAAGCGGGAAGAACAGCCCGGGAGAGCCGAGGGAGAAGAGCCAGACCTGAATCAGGAATCGCAAATCTCAATCCTCGAATCTCAAATCTCAAAAGCCAGGTCTCGGGACTGTGGTTTGGGCGACCGGGCGGCCGGGGAGATCCTGCGGGCTCCGTTGTCGAAGCGCGAGAGGCGGCGGCGGCGGCACCGCGAAGTGGTGACGAGGGAGCTGGAGCGCGGGATCCAGCAAATCCTGAACGCGGGCAATACGCCGGCCGGGGAGTTAATCCGGAATACTCTGGCGTCGTCGCGGAGGGCGGCTGAGATTCTTCGGCCGCATCGACCGCGGTCGCCGTGAGAGTGAGAGTGCCACATGGTGGGCCTCACGGCGTGGAACGCCGTTCGACCCACCCTACACCGCGTCGTCGCGGCGCTTTGAGCAACCTCGGCCGTCAGCGCGACTATCCGGGCTTCCGATAGGGCGGCGGGATCGCCGTCCGGCGCACGGCTCCGTCAACGTCAGGGGAGGTGGACAGGGTCTTCATGAGCAGACGTTCGAGCTCCTCGGGATCAGCCTCAGCCGGATGGCGGCCGGTCGTGGCAATCAGGTCGCCGAGCGAGGGCGGCACCCGAAGCGAACGGCCCGGAGGTAGAGTCCTGAGCGCGAACGACCAAGAATAGGGGACCGTTCCCAGAATCCGCTTCGCCCGCACGTCAAGCTGGCAGTCGAAGTGGGGATTCGCGCCCAGCCTGACCAGGGCGGACGGGGCCTTCTGCAGTTTTGTATCCGTCGACATCGTCCAGACGGCCACCTCCAGCTTGCCCGTGCTGCGCTCAACGCAGAAGGCATAGCACAGGTTCACCCTGCGGTGCTCGTTGCCGGCGACGACCACGGTAGCCGGGGATCGAAACAAGGCAAAGGTCGGCGTCCGGGCGATGATTCGGCCTTCCGCCATCTCTGACTCGGCGGCGTCGAGCACCAGCCGCTGGACAGTCGTGAGGTGGAGACCCAGCGCGTCAAGGCGGTCCGCGGCGACGACCATGTCGTGATCCTCGTCTTGGGGAACGCACATGCCCAGGCCGATCTGCACCAGCTCGAAATCCTTCTCATCCACGTCGACGGGTTTGACGTTCGCGAGGATGACGGTCCGGAAGTAAGCCGCTGTCTTCGATGAGCCCGCCGGTAGAGTCCCCTGATCGCCTGAGGCCAGACGAGGGATTGACTTGACCACCATATGGCTCCAACCCGTCGGCGGCTTGTCCGTTACAAGCATGCCGGGTTGGAGGTATACTAGACGGGGCTGGCTCCACTCCACCCCGTGCGCAACGAGCATCGCCATCCCGGGCACCGAGCCGGCGCACTCACCGGCCATGACCAAGAACGGCATCAGAGTTGCGCAAGCCAAAAAAACTCGCCGCGGTCCATCAATCCGTCCTTCGCCCGCCGCCATGCATTCCTCCCCCCAAGAGGGGCTCGTAGAAGCCACAGCAATCCTTGGCAACAGCTCCAATCACGCGGCGACTCTACCATGTTTCGCCAGAAAGCTCATCCGCAGATTCGACGCAACCCAGATGCCCCCCCTTTCCCGGGCTTTCCCCAGCTCGCGCAAGGTTGGTATAAATCTCTAACCAGGTTATCCAGGCTCACTCGATCGTCGTCTTCCGCTTCCGTCAGTTATATTTCCATCAGGTTACGGCACCCCGGGAGTATGCAACGGTGACAAGCCAAACCCTACCACGCATTCTGGCCCTGGCACCAAAAGGTGTTGAAGGGATTGGTATTGTAGCCGCAGCTTGTCGAGCGTCCGCTCTCGGAATAATCGACTTCTGTACAGATTCAAGGGGCGAGGCAGTCGAGCAACTTGCTCGAGTTGCCAGGTTGACCGCGAGTCCCTTTGGGGTATTCCTGCCGGCCAAGGAAATTCTGGCTGGATGCACAGTTACGTCGGACATTGCCGGCCTGAGGGTGGTCTGCGTCCCCGTGGGCGGCGTCGACGAGGAGCTGCTTGCGGCGGCGGTTCGGTCGATTCGCGACTCAGGCTGGCTGGCAGTCGGTGAAGTGACGACTCGAGGTGATGCGCGGCGCGCGATCAGGGCCGGGTTTCCGGCGATGATTGTGTCGGGACACGAAGCGGGTGGCCAGGTTGGAGCGGAGTCTTCCTTCGTCCTGTTGCAGGGAGTACTCGCCGACGGCGGTCCGCCGGTGTGGGTGCGGGGGGGAATCGGGCCGAACGTCGCGGCGGGGTGCATCGCGGCGGGAGCGGCGGGCGTCGTGCTGGAGGGGGCCCTGCTCCTCGCCCGTGAATCACCACTGGGTCTGGAGTGGCGCGAGCGGATCGCCCGCTGCGACGGCAGTGAGACGACGGTCGTCGGGCCGACGTCGGGACCGGCGGTCCGGATTTTTGCCCTCCCGGGCGCCGACGCACTGGCACGTCTCAAGCAGGCCGCCGGCATCGGAGGCCCGGCCTGGGAGGCCGCCATGCGCGACGACGTCGGCTGGCGGGATGGCCAATGCCCGCCGGTCGGTCAGGACGCGGCCTTGGCGGACCGTCTGGCCCGCAAGTACGTGACGGCCGGCGGGATCGTCCAGGCTTTCGAGTGCGCGATCTCGGAGGGGATCGCGGCCGCGCGGGCAGCCTGCCCGCTGGCGGAAGCGTCGCCCCTGGCCCGCGCTCATGGCACTCGCTACCCGATCCTTCAGGGACCGATGACACGCGTCAGCGACGTGGCTGGCTTCGCCAAGGCGGTGGCGCAAGGCGGGGGCTTGCCATTCCTCGCCCTGGCGCTGCTCCGCGAGGAAGAGGCCCGAACCATGTTACGCGCCGCCGCCGCCCAGCTCGCGGGGGTGCCGTGGGGCGTGGGCATCCTGGGCTTCGTGCCCCCGGACCTGCGTGCCGAGCAACTGGCCGCGGTCCGTGATGTCCGGCCGCCGTTTGCCCTGATCGCCGGCGGACGCCCCGACCAGGCGGCCGGCCTGGAGCGCGAGGGGATTGTGACCTACTTGCACGTCCCGTCACCGGGCTTGCTCGAGCAGTATCTCCGCGACGGTTCCCGACGCTTCGTCCTCGAGGGTCGCGAGTGCGGCGGGCACGTAGGGCCCCGGTCGAGCTTCGTCCTCTGGGAACAGGCGGTCACCGTGGTGGGCGAGGCGGTCGATCGCGGAATTCCCGCCGAGGAAGTGAGCCTTGTGTTTGCCGGCGGGCTTCACGACGCGCGCTCAGCGGCGCTGGCGGCGGCCCTCGCCGGCCCGCTGGCCGCGCGCGGGGTGAAGCTGGGCCTGCTGGCCGGAACCGCTTACCTGTTCACGCAGGAAGTGGTCGCGACCGGGGCGATCGTGCCGCGCTTCCAGGACGAGGTCCTACGCTGCGGGGAGACGGTGCTGCTCGAGTCGGGGCCCGGTCACCAGGTGCGGGTGAGCCGTACCCCCTTCGCCGCCCGGTTCGAGGAGGAACGGAAGCGATTGGTGGCCGAGGGGCGCCCGGCGGAGGAAATCCGCGCGGCCCTGGAGGGCCTGAACGCCGGCCGGCTCCGGGTCGCAACCAAGGGGATCGATCGCAGCCAGGGGGCGGGTTCCCCACTTGTCTCGGTCAGCGATGAATACCAGGCGACTCACGGCCTCTACATGCTGGGGCAGATCGCCGCTTTGCGCAGCCGGACGACGACCATCGCCGAACTTCACCGCGAGCTGTGCACCGAAAGCACGGCCCTCCTCGCGCACACTCTGCCTGAGCACGGCCCTTCAAATGGTGTCCCCGGCTCTCCGCCGCGGCCGTCGGAGATCGCGATTATCGGCATGGCGGCGGTGTTCCCGGGGGCGGCGACCGCCGCGGAGTTCTGGTCCAATACCCTCCGGGGCGTCGATGCCATCACCGAAGTCCCCCCCGACCGCTGGGATTGGCGGTTGTACTACGACCCCGACCCGAAGGCTCCCGACAAGATCGTCTCGAAATGGGGAGGGTTCCTGCCGGACGTTCCCTTCGACCCGCTCCGCTATGGGATGCCCCCCTCGAGCCTCCCCTCGATCGAGCCCGCTCAACTGATCGCGCTGGAGGTTGTCCGGAAAGCGCTGGCGGACGCCGGCTATGCGGACCGGCCATTCCCCCGAGAGCAGACGAGCGTGGTCCTGGGCATGGGAGGGGGGGCGGCACAGCTCGCGATGGGCTTTGCCTTCCGCTCTTATCTGCCCATGCTGGACATGGTGCTGCCGGGGGCTGGAAAGCAGGCGATCGAGTCGTGCAAGGGATTGCTTCCGGAGTGGACGGAGGACTCGTTCCCGGGCTTCTTGCTCAACGTCACGGCGGGCCGCATCGCCAATCGGCTCAATCTGGGCGGGTCGAGTTATACGGTCGATGCCGCGTGCGGCTCCTCGCTGGCCGCGGCCGCGCTGGCCGTGCGCGAGCTCGAGAGCGGCGGATCCGACCTGGTGATCCTGGGGGGCGTGGACACCGTCCAGAACCCATTCACCTACCTGGCCTTCAGCAAAACTCAGGCATTCTCGCCCCGGGGCCGCTGCCGGCCCTTCGACGCCGGCGCCGATGGCATTGTCATCAGCGAAGGCGTGGCCGCGCTGGTGCTGAAACGCCTGGCCGACGCCGAGCGCGACGGTGACCGGATCTACGCGGTGATCAAGGGAGTTGGCGCCTCCAGCGACGGCCGCGCCCGCGGACTGACCGCCCCGGTGGTCGAAGGGCAGACGCGAGCCCTCGAGCGGGCGTACTCGAGGGCCGGGGTCTCGCCCGCCACGGTCGGCTATGTCGAGGCGCACGGCACGGGCACCGCACTGGGCGATGTGGTCGAGATCGAAGCGCTCGGCCGACTCTTCCGCGAAGCCGGGGCACCCGCGCGCGGATGCGTCGTGGGCTCGGTCAAGTCGCTGATCGGCCACACCAAGTGCGCCGCGGGCCTGGCCGGTCTGATCAACGCCTCCTTGAGCCTTTATCATAAGGTCATCCCCCCCACGATCGGGATCGAGACCCCCAACCCCAAGCTCGACCTGCACGATGGCCCGTTCCGGCTCTGCACCCAGACGCAGCCGTGGCTCCATGCGCACTCCGACCGGCCGCGCCGCGCCGGGGTCAGCGCCTTCGGGTTCGGCGGCACCAACTTCCACGCCGTGCTCGAGGCGTACGACCGCAATCTGGCTGCCCTACCCGAGTCGACCTTGCGCGACTGGCCGGTGGAATTGCTGGTCTGGCAAGCCGAGGGGCCCGGCGAGCTCGTCGAACAACTGGATGATCTGGCCCGGGCGCTCGATTCCGGGGCGCGGCCCTCGCTCGTTGATTTGTCGAACGCGCTCATCCGGGCGAGACGGGTCTGCACGTCCAGGCCGGGTGTGAATCGGCAGGCCGCCCTCGCCATCCTGGCCGGCACGCACGAGGACTTGCGCGACAAGCTGCTCCTCGCGCGGACCGCCATTGCCGAGGGAAGCACGACCATCGACGATCCCCGCGGCGTTGTTTTCCAGGCGAAGGCAGCGTGGGCGGGACAGCCCGTGGCGTTCATCTTCCCCGGCCAGGGGGCGCAATCGCCCGGCATGCTCCGGGAACTGGCGATCGTTTTCCCGGAGGTGCGCGGGGCTTTCGAGGAGTTCGATCGCGCGCCAGGGGCAGCAAGTGGCCAGACCCTCGGTCCCCTCGTCTTTCCGCCTCCAGCCTATAACGAGGCGGCGCGGGAGGAGGCCCGCCAGGCCTTGATGGAGACCGACGTGGCCCAGCCGGCCGTGGGAGCCGCCTGTGTGGGAATGCTGCGATTGCTTCGCAGTCTCGGTTGCGAGCCGGATCTTGTGGGTGGGCACAGCTTTGGCGAGCTGGTGGCGCTCCACGCCGCCGGCGTGCTGAGCGCGCCGGACCTGGCCGAGCTCGCGTCGTCCCGAGGCCGCTTCATGCGCGAAGCCGGCCGGGGCGTCTCCGGCGCGATGGCGGCCCTGCTGGCCGGCCCCGATGAGATCGAGCGGCTCATCGGCGAGGTTCCCGGCGTGCAGGTCGCCAACTGGAATGGTCCCAGGCAAACGGTGATCGCGGGGCCGAGCGCGTCTGTGAAAGAGGCACTCGACCTGGCCACGGCCCGAGGAATTCACGGCCGAGCCTTGCCGGTCTCTTCTGCCTTCCATACTCCACACGTCGCCGCGGCGCGCGACCGGTTGGGGGAATTGGCGGCCCAGTTGCTGCGCCATTCTCCGGATCGGCCGGTGTATTCCAACCTCGATGCGGCCCCGCACCCCGCTGACCCGAGGGCGATCGCGGCGCGCTTGGGCGACCATCTCGCCAGTCCCGTGCGGTTCGCCGACATGATCGAAGCGATGCACCGGGGCGGCGCGCGCGTGTTCGTGGAGGTCGGACCAGGGTCGATCCTCACTCCGCTCGTCGAGACCATCCTGGAGGATCGGCCTCATCTGGCCGTAGCCTGCGACGCGCCGGGTTCATCCGGCCTGTCCGCCTGGCTCCGCGCCGTCGCACACCTGGTCGTGGCCGGCGTGCCGCTCGAGCTCGAACGGATCACCCGCGGCCGATCGCAGCGCGTGCTCGACTTGCAGCACTTGCCCTCTGATCCAGACCCGGAGCCTCGGGCGCCCTCCGCGTGGCTCGTCAATGGCAGTCGCGCCCGGCCAATCGGCGATCCCGAACCGAAGAGGCTCGGCCAGGCCGCGGACCGCCCTCTTCCTCAACCCGAGCCGGTGTCACGATCCTCTCCTCTGCCCAACGGCCCCACCGCGGGGCAAAGCGCCGCCAAGGGCCCGGCCGGCGAGCGAACAAGCGGGGCCCGCGCAGTGTCTCCACGGTCCCTGCCGGGGCGAAACGGTAATGGCAATAGGAATAACCATGACCCAATCACTTCTTCTTCTACTTCATCGAAACCACCCGACCGGGTCATCGAGTCGTTCCAGCAGACCATGCAGGCTTTCCTCGAG
Organism: Isosphaerales bacterium; assembly: GCA_044450785.1. GTDB lineage: Bacteria > Planctomycetota > Planctomycetia > Isosphaerales > Isosphaeraceae > JBIOJM01. The sequence goes on along the minus strand of JBIOJM010000178.1, from coordinate 12,531 downwards.
GTGCAGAAGTCGACGATGCTCGCCTATCTGACCGGGCGGGGCTCGCCGGGGTCGCCCGAGCCGCCGTTGTTCCGGGCGGAGCCGGAGGCTCGATCGCGGGACGACGCGTCAGCCAGGGCCGCGGATTCGCTCTCCTGGAAACCGAGACGGGCTGAAGCGGAGGCGGACCGGATCAGCACCAGAGAGGGTCGAGAGGCGACGGCTGTTCGCACCGAGCCGTCCGACGCCGCCGGATCGCCCGCAGCGTATCAAGCGAGTGGACTGGACTCTGCCACCGCCTCGGAAGCAGGGGCGGCGCCGGATCGTGCGGCGATCACGGCCCGGCTGATCGAGACCGTGCGCGATCGGACGGGATACCCGATCGAGACGCTCGGGCTCGACCTCGATATGGAAGCCGACCTGGGAATTGATTCGATCAAGCGGGTCGAGATCCTGGGGAAGCTGCGCGATGCGTTTCCGAGCTTGAAGGGGCTATCGGATTCCGCGGAGACGATGGACGCGCTGACCGGTGCGCGCACGCTCGGGATGATCGTCAACCGCATGACGACCCTTGCCCAGAGTTCGGGCGGGCGGCTTGACGGATCGGCAGGCTCGCTGGCGCCAAGCGGCGGTGCGGCGCCCGTCGGCAACGGCAAGCCGCAACATGCGACGCACCGCCGCCTGCTCGAAGCGGTGGAAGCCCCCCTGCCCCTTGATCGGCTCGGTCTGATGCCGGGGGGCCGGATCGTGATCACGGACGACGGCCGCGGCGTGGCCGGCAACCTGGCTGACCGTCTCGAGGCGACCGGAGTGCCGGTGGAGCGAATCGGCGGCGATCAAGAATCCGTCGACTGGACCTCGCCGTCGGCCATCGATTCGCTGCTTTGCCGATTGCGGTCGCGCGGTCCCCTGGCGGGGATCATCCATGCCCTGCCCCTTCGTGAAACACGGGCCGGCGAGCGGAACGAGATCGACTGGTCCGGCCGCGTCGGCGACGAGCTGAAGGGGCTCTTCCTGCTGGCGAAGGCCACGGCCGCCGATCTGGAAAACGCCGCCCGGGCCGGGGGATCGTGCTTGATCGCGGCGACGGCACTCGGGGGCCGATTCGCCAGCGCGGGCTGTGCGTCCCTCGAGTTCTTCCCCGGTCATGGAGGGATCGCCGGCCTGGTCAAGACACTGGCTCGGGAATGGCCCTCGGTTCGCTGCCGCGTCGTCGATTTCGCGCCCGGGGACCCGATCGAAACGGTCGCCGGCCGGCTGGCCGACGAGGTCTGGGTGAGTGATGGCTGGGCGGAGGTGGGCTACTCCGAGGATCTGCGGATCCGATTGCGGACCATCACGAGCCCGCTCCCCCATGTGGCCGCGGCGATCGAGCTGAAGCCCGGAGAGCCGGTGCTGATTTCCGGCGGGGCCCGGGGGATCACCGCTTTAGTCGCGGCCGAGCTGGCGCGGACCTGGCGGGCCACGCTCCTGATCGTGGGTACGACGCCCTTGCCCGGCGGAAGTGAGTCAGCCGATACGGTGGGCTTACAGGGAGAGGCCGAGATCAAGGCGGCGCTGCACGCCCGGCTGCGTCACGAGGGCAGGCAGGGAAATCCAGCTCAGATTGAAACGGTCTATCAAGCTCTCCGGCGGGCCCGTGAGGTCCGCGCGAACCTCGAGATCTTGCGGGAAGCCGGAGCGACCGTCGCGTATGCCGAGGCCGACGTAAACGACCCGAAGGCCCTGGCACGCGTCCTGGACGGTTGGCGCGCCCGCCACGGGGAACCCGTTGGTCTGATCCATGGCGCGGGGTTGATCAAGGACAAGCTGATCCGGCATAAGACGGTCGAATCGTTCGACCGCGTGCTCGAGACCAAGCTCCACGGGGCGCTCAACCTGATCCGGCTGGCGCGCCCCGATGCACTCAAGTTCACAGTGCTCTTCTCGTCGATCGCGGGACGATTCGGCAACGTGGGCCAGTCGGACTATGCGGCAGCCAACGAGATCCTCAACAAGCTGGCTCACTGGCTGAACCGGCGCTGGCCGGGCCGCGTCTTGTCCGTCATCTGGGGCCCCTGGTCGGGCGTGGGCATGGTCTCGCAGTTGGAAAGCCACCTTGGCCGCCGAGGCTTGGGGATGATCTCTCCCGAGGAGGGGCCGTCCTTACTCATCGATGAGCTTCGTCACGGCCGCAAGGCAGACGTCGAGGTCATCTACGCAGGCGACCTGGGAACGCTCGAGCAACCGATTGCGCACCAGCCGGCCCTGGAGTCTCTGGAGGCCGTCAGATGAGCAGGGGCCGCCCCTCGGAGATCGCCATCGTCGGCATGGGCTGCCGCTTCGCCGGCGCATCCGATTTGAGCACGTACTTCGAGAACATCCTTGCAGCCAGGGACTGCACGCGGGAAGTGCCGCCCGATCGCCGGGACGCGGCGAGCTTCCGCGAACCGGTGTCGCCGGCCCCGCATCGCATCCCAACCTGCCGGGGCGGCTACCTGGACTCGCCCATCGGGTTCGACGCGGCCGAGCACGGGATCATGCCGGGCACCGTCGCAGGTGGCGAGCCCGAACAATTCCTGGTGCTGGACACGGCCATGGCCGCCCTGGCGGATGCGGGACTCGCCGCCGCCGATCTTGCCGGTCGACGCGTCGAGGTCGTGATCGGGCGCTCGAGCGGGGCCAGCTACGTCGTCGACGCCGCCCGCGCCTCGTCGCTGGTTGCACTCGACCTGGCGATGCGGGCGCTTGCCGAGAGGCGGGCCGACCTCGCGATCGCGGGTGGCGTCTACCTCGAGGCGGACGTTGATTTTCCGCTGGTCTTCCGCCAGCTCAACGCCCTGCCCCGATCGGGGACCGCGCGGCCGTTCACGGCCGGCGCGGACGGAATGGTCCCGGGCGAAGGGGTGGGCGTGGTTGTCCTCAAGCGCCGGGTCGATGCCGAGCACGACGGCGATCGGATTTATGCGTTGGTCCAGGGTGTTGGTCTGGCCAGCGACGGACGGAGCCGAGGATTGGCCGCGCCCAGCGCCCGCGGGCATGCCCGCGCGATTCGCCGGGCCTATCGCCGGGCGGGCATCAACCCGTCGACCGTCATGTTGGTCGAGGGTCACGGACTGAGCGTGCCCGCCGCCCAACGGGCCGAGCTCCGCGCCCTGAATGCGACCTTCCCACCGCCGCCCCATGGGAGACGATTCCTGGGCGCCGTCTCCTCGATGATCGGGCACGCCATGCCGGCCGCCGACATGGCCGGACTGATCAAGACGGCCCTGGCACTCTACCACCGCGTCCTGCCGCCGACCTTGCACGCCGAACGGCCGCACCCGCTGCTCGACCACCTCGGAAGCACCTTCGCACTCAACCTGTCGCCTCGTCCCTGGATCCATGCCGACCCGGACGCGCCGCGGCGGGCGGGAGTCAACGCCTTCGGTTTTGCGGGGATCTATGCACACGCCGTTCTGGAAGAGCACGCCGCCTCCGCTGACGGCCTAGCACCGGGCGCCCTGCGGCACTGGGAGACCGAGGCCATCCTCCTCTCCGCGCCCGATCGCGCCGGCTTGATCGAACGGGTCAGCGAGCTGATCGGCTGGCTCGAGCACAATCCGCGCGAAGAGCTGAGAGACGTCGCGTATTCGCTCAACAGCGTCCGCGAACACCCGCCCGGCGGCGCGCGTCTGGGTCTGGTGGCCTCTTCGCACGCCGAGTTGGCGGAGCGTCTCACCGCCCTGGTGCCGCGATTGCGCGACCCCGCGCACCCTGCGATCCGCGACGGCCGCGGTGTTTATTACTGGGACGAGCCTCTCTCGACTACCGGCGCCCTTGGCCTGGCTTTTCTCTTCCCGGGGGAAGGCTCGCAATACCCGGGGATGCTCGCCGACCTCTGCTTCCATTTCCCCGAGGTGCGTCGCCTGTTCGATACGGCCGACCGCATCGCTCGCGAGCAGGGCGAGACAGTGCCCCCGAGCGAGCACGTCTTCGGTCACGTGCCGCGCGGTGACGAGAAGCTGTGGTCGGCCGCAACGGCGGTGAATGTCGTCTTGAACGCACAATGGGCGCTTTATCAGGTCTTGACCCGGCTGGGTCTGCACCCTGACGCCGTGGTGGGCCACAGCAGCGGCGAGCTGCTGGCCCTGGCCGCGGCGGGCGTTTTCGAAACCGATCGGGCGCTGGAACAGAAGCTGGGCCGGCTCGGGGCGATCTTCCGCGGCTTCGAGTGCTCGGGCGACTTGCCGGTCGCTCGCCTGCTTGCCGTGGCCGCTCACCGGGATCGCGCCCTTGCTCTCTGCAAGAGTGCGGGCGCCGCCGGCGCGGCCGTCGCGATGGACAACTGCCCGCACCAGGTCGTGCTGGCCGTGCCGCCGGCGGAGGTCGAGCGGATCCTCGACCGGCTGCGCGAGGAGAACATCCTGTGGGAGGACCTCCCCTTTGCGCGCGCCTATCATACGGCGGCCTTCCGCTCGGTCATCGGCCCGATCGCCGAGTTCTTCGCCGAGTTGACCTTTCGCCCCCCCCGCCTGCCGATCTACTCGTGCGCGTCGCGCGGGCGAATGCCGGAGGACCTCGACGCCATCCGGGAGCTTGCCGTCGCGCAGTGGACCCGGCCCGTGGCGTTTCGCGAGACGATCGAGGCCATGCATGCCGACGGCCTTCGTCTGTTCGTCGACGTGGGGGCACGCGGTAATCTTGCCGGATTCGTGGAAGACATCCTCCGAGGTAAGCCGGCCTTCGCCATCGCGGCGAACATCCCACGCCGCAGCGGACTGACGCAATTGAATCACCTGGTCGCCGCCACCTTCGCGCAGGGAGCCCCGCTCGAGACCGAGTATCTCTATGCCCGCCGGCGGCCTCGCGCCATCGATTGGGACGCGCCGGCACGAACACCCCGGACCTTGGTCGAGCTGTCGATCGGCTTCCCGGAAATGCGCCTCTCGGAAGGTCTCATCAAGTTGAACGGTCGGGGTGAACACGCGGAATGGGACCGAGAGCTCGCCGCGCCGGATGTCGATCAAGCCATGTTGTCCTTTCAGGAGACGATGCAGGCGTTTCTGCACACTCAACACGAGATCATGGCGGCCTATCTGGGATCGCCAATCGGCGATCAGCCCGGGTCCAAGGCGCTCTCCGAGGGTTTTTCAGAAACCGGACGGAGCAGCGAGGCGGCGCCCTCCAGGATGGGACCTCACCATGATGGGACTGGCTCGGGCGGAGCCGCGCTGTACCAGGACCTGGAAGAGGTCTTCTCGCGCCCTACTGCCGGAAATGGGATGACGTCCACCGGTCGGGAAGAAGGCACGTGCCGCTCGGTCGAGGCCCCTGGTGGAACGAGTGCACCCATCATCTCGGGCCCGACGCCCGGACCTTGGGCCGGAGCGGTGCGCCGGCTGGTCGCGGCGACCGAGATCGAGACGATCCTCTTCCTCGACGGCCGGGACGATCCGATCGCGGAAAACCACACGCTGGGCGGCCGGAAGGTATCGGCAGTCGACCCGTCGCTCTTGGGTCTTCCCGTCCTGCCTTTCGCCGTGATGGCCGAGATGACGGCGCAAGTGGCCGCGCTCGTCGTGACACCCAGGCTGGTACTCACCGGCCTCAACCACGTGCGGGCCCGCAGGTGGGTGCGATATGAAGAGGAGCCCGTCTGCCTGGAGCTCCGCGGCCGACGTGTGCCGTCGACCGGTGATGAGCGCGTCTGGGTTGGGATCTTCAATCGGGGCATTGGCGGTATTGCCGAGGCGCCGCGGCCCGTGTTCGAGGCGGTCGTGGTCTTCGGCGAATCTCGCCCCGCCGCGCAGCCGGCCGGGCCCTGGTCGCTGGAAAACTCGCGGCCCAGCCGATTCACCGCTCTTTCGGTCTATGGAGAACAGTGGCTATTCCACGGTCCTGCTTTCCAGGCGATTGCCGGGGTGGGGAATATCTCCGAGCAGGGGATCGAAGGAACGGTGCGCGTTCTGCCGCTCGCGCCCTTGATCAACGGAGATCAGCCGGCGCTGTTCCACACCGACCTGATCGTCATCGACACGTTCACGCAGCTACTCGGCTGCTGGGGCCTGGATCATCTCACGGAGGGAGACGTCGTCTTTCCACTCTCGATGGAGGAGCTGGAGGTTCAAGGCGATCGGCCGGCGGTCGGCACGATTGTCGATTGCCGCATCACGGTCAAGGAGATCCAGCGGCACCGGCTTCTCGTTCACGCCGAGATCATCCGGCCGGATGGAACGATCTGGATGCGGATATCGGACTGGCAGGACTGGCGCTTCCACTGGCCGGGCCGTTACCGCGACGTGTTCCGCCAGCCTCGAGATTACTTCGCCGGCCTGGAGCTGCCGCTCGACGACCCGGCCCGGTGCGCAGCGCTTCACGCCCGGGCTGTCTGGCTCGACCCTCCCGCGGACCTGGGCCGGCCCGTCTGGCGCGACGTGCTGGAACAAACTCAGCTTGGGCCGCTCGAGCGCGCCGAGTATCTAGCGTCAGCGGGCTCCGATCGGCAGCGCTCCCATCGACTCTGGGGGTGGATGGCAGCCAAGGAGGCCGCGCGGCGGCTGTGGCAGGCCAACGGCCGTGCGGCGACCTATCCGGCGGACCTGGCGATCCTGGCCGGCGAGCACGCGCGGCCCCGGCTGACCCACGTCGGAGGACCCGGCGATCCTTCCCTGGCGGCCATCTCGATCGCTCATTGCGATGGAGTCGCCGTCGCGCTCGCCGCGCTCGACCCGGCCACTCGCGTGGGCATCGGCGTGGCGGCGATCATCGACCGGCCGGAGAGCTTCCTGGGCTCGGCATTCACGCCCGAGGAACGATCCCTCCTCGACCGCCGGCAGGGCTCAAGTCGGATGGAATGGGTTGCGCGATTCTGGTGCGCCAAGCAAGCCGCCGCCAAGGCGGCGGGCTTGGGAGCGGCCGCCCGTCCCACCGGTGCTGAAGTCGTCGAGTTTGATGAGGAATCAGGAGTCATGCACCTCAGGCTCGCCCCCGCCGTTGTCGCGGCGTCTGCCGATCAATTCGTCAATCTCCTCCGCGTCGTCTCGGCCCGCCGTGCCGGACACGCCTGGGCCTGGACCCTCGGAGAAGGAGCTGAATCGTGATTTCCGTGCCTTCCAGAACTGAGATCCTCGACGACTTGATCGCGATCCTTTCGGACCAGATCGGGGTCCGGTTCTCAAGCTCGATCGACGAGAGAACCCGCCTCTTCGCCGATCTCGGCCTGGCCTCGATCGATGCCGTCGTCTTGAGCGAAGCCCTTCAGAAGCACTACGATCGTCCGCTGCCGTTCCATTCGCTGATGGCGGAGATCGGCCGGAGGACCGAGCGCGACCTCTCGATCGGAGAGCTGATCGCGTTCCTCACCACGCATCTGTGAAAAGAGCCTTCCGCCATGCCCAAACTCATCGCCAACGGAATCAACTTTCACTACCAGCAGGCTGGGGAGGGGACCGACGTCGTGCTGATCCACGGCGTCACGGGCGACCTGTCGATCTGGTTCTTGTGCGAGGCCATGGGGGTGCTCGGCCGGTCTTTCCGGGTGACCGCGTACGACCTGCGGGGCCACGGCTACAGCGATGTGCCCCCGGACGGTTATACGTCAGCCGACCAGGCGCGCGACGTGACGGCGATCATGGACGCCCTGGATATCGATCGCGCCATGCTCTTGGGCCATAGTTTCGGCGCAGTGATCGCGATGCACGCCGCGATCTTGTATCCGGACCGAACCGATGCCCTCGTCCTCTCCGACCCTTGCTTCCCCGCGCTGCGACACCTGGAGGATGTGAGCCGCTGGGGTCACTGGCAAAGTTTCCGAGAGGAGGCCGCCCAGGCGGGTGTGACTCTTTCGGATGAGCACTGGTATGACCTTGGGCGGTTTTTCGACCAGGTCCTCCACCTCGACGGCGAGCGGCTCTTGCGGTTCCGGCAGGCTGTCGGCTTGCCCGGCTTTCATCGCCTGCTGAGGCTGGCGGACACGACCTGCGGCCACGATGCCAAGGTCCCCGCGGGCCTGACCGAGGAACTGATCCGGAGTGTGACCAAACCGGTACTTGGGATCTTCGGTGAGCATTCGCCTTTCCTCGCCACCGCGGACTATCTTTCCGAGCACCTGGTTGATTGCGTCAGCAAGCGCGTCGCTGGCGCCAAGCATCGCGCTCCCGAGGAGAACGCCGCGGAATTCGTCGAGATCGTGAATCGGTTTCTGACGACCAAACAAGCCGTGGATCAACTCGTGAGGCCGGTAGGATGACCGCCAAACCCACTGTGTTGATCACCGGTGCTGCCCACGGAATCGGCCATGCCACGGCCGTGGCCTTGGTTCGGAGAGGGACGCCGGTGGGACTGATCGATCGCGATGCTGCGGCCCTGGCCGCACTCACCCAGTCGCTTTTGGACGAGGGGGCGACCGTTGCCAGCGCCGCGGTGGACGTGACCGACCGCGACGCCTTGCTGCAAGCGGTCGCCGGCATCACGGCCGCTCTCGGAGCGATCGAGGTCCTGGTCGCCTGCGCCGGGATCGGCACGCTGACGCTCGTCCCCGATCTCGACACGTCGACCTTGCGGCGAACGCTCGATGTGAATCTGGTGGGCGTGGCCCAGTCGATCGAGGCCGTGCTGCCGGGAATGATCGCGCGCGGACGGGGGCACCTGGTCGGTGTAGCCAGCTTGGCTGGCTATCGCGGCTTCCCCTGGATGATCTCCTATTCCGCGTCGAAGGCCGCGCTGATCGCCTACCTCGAGGCGATTCGGCCGGGGCTGCGCCGGCGCGGCGTGACAGTGACCACGGTCTGCCCTGGCTTCGTACGAACTCGATTATCGACGAGCGTTTCCTATCGGCGTGCGGTCAAGATGATCGAACCCGAAGACGCGGCCCGCCACCTCGTCCGCGCAGTCGAACGCCGGCAGCGCAATTGCGTTTTTCCTTGGAACATGAGGATCGGCCTGGCCATCTTGAAGTACATGCCGGACTCATTCTTCGACCGGCTGATGCGCTGGGCGGGTCCTCAGTTTTTGAACGTCGAATTCTGAACTGGCTGGAATGATTGCGATGAATCCGTCCCCTGCCCTATCGCCCGCAGCCGCGCCGTCGATTCAGGACCTGGCGCGTTGTCTCTCGTGCGGCGTGCCGCTCGACGGGGAGCCGCGCTGCCCCCACTGTGGGCGAGCCTGCGCCGTTCGGGACGGGATCCTGGAGGCGATCGGCCCGCGGTCCGGTCGAAACCGCATCGTCGAAGCGTTCTATGACGGTCCGGGCTGGATCAAGTTCCGCCGGTGGGAACAGGGCTTCTTGATGCTCCAAGGCGGGGTTCGCAAGGCACGGATGGAGATCCTTCGCCATCTCCTCGGCAGGGAGGGAACGCCGGCGCGCGGGCTCGAAGTGGGGATCGGGTCCGGAGAGAACCTCGCGTTTCTGCCGGCGGATTGGACCATCTACGGCGTGGACATCTCCCGGACGCAGCTCGAGGCCTCGCTCCGCCGTCATCCCCGGCTCACGGGACGCGTGGCCTGGGCCGAGGCTGAGAACCTGCCTTTTGCCGATGCGACGTTCGACGCCTCCTGGTCGATCGGCGGGTTCAACTATTACAGCGATCACGAGGCCGCCCTGCGCGAGCTGCGCCGGGTGACCAGGCCCGGCGGGCCGGTGGTCGTCGCCGACGAGGTCCCCGGACTTCACCGCGCCGGCCTGGGTCACTTGATCGGCGTGCCATCCTTCGATGCCTGGTGGCTGAGAAAGTTGGGGCTCGACCGCGAGTTCGTGGCCATGGTCCTGGAATTCGACGTCGACCTCGAGGAGCTGACCAACCGAGTTTGGCCCCAGGCTGCCCGGCACCGGATCTGGCACGGGCTGGGGTACTGTCTGGTCGATTCGTAACCGTTCACTCCGCTTCGGCGCACCGAATTCGCGGTCGCCAAACGGGGGCGTGGTGCGTGAAGGTCGGTCCGTGGCGCGGGTCGGTTGATGGAGGCGCGAACGTCCAGGACGTAGAGAGACTACACACGAGCGCGTTTTCCGGCGTCATTTGCGTCGCTTGCGTCGTTTGCGTCACGCGGTCGCATGGACTTGAGCTGCGTCCGGGTCTCCGTGAATCTGCTCGTGGGGGCAACTCTCTATCTCACCCACACTTACCTGCGGCTCTTCCGGTATCGGAGGTTTTGTGCTCATGATCTGGATGAAACGCTTTTCGCGGGTTTTGAGGAACGTAATGGAGACGCCGTGCATGCCCAATTGGGGGGCGATGCGGCGCAGCGCCACCGAGAGCGACCGCGGCGTTTTCGGCCAACCGGGCGAGGCAGTAACCCTTTTGCCGGCCCACGTGCTGAGCTCCGCGAGCAAGTCGGAGGCAGTCCGGACCCAATCGAGCTTGTGGGGGGCGAGCTCGAGCAGGATGTCCGTCAGCGGCGAGTCTTCGAGATAGGTCAAGGCCGCGTCCCGGCGATTGTCGTTGTAGTCTGAGAGAACCGAATGGGCGGGCCAGCCGAGCGCCCGGCCGACGGCCTCGGCGAATACGGCGAAGTCGGCCATGCGCGGCAATTCGGTCAGCCGGACCGACGGCAGCTCGCGCAAGCCGCCCGCGACGGCGTCCAGAAGGCCGCCGAGTATCCCCGGATAGTCCTGCTTGAACGACGCCCAGAACTCACTCTCGACGCGGCGCGAGCTGGAAGTGATCCGCAGCAGGTTGAGGAACACGCAGCGGTCGGCGAGGTCAGCCCGCGCCACGAATTCCTCAATCCCGGTCAGGATCAACGGGCGCTGGGCGTGGATGACGCTCTCCTCGTCGCTGACAGCCGACGCATGGCCCTCGAAGGACCCGCCGGTGGCCAGCAGGCACAGGCCATCGGAGAGCCAGTCGGGTAACGCGGTGATGTTGTCGTAGGCCAGCACCCAGCGGTTGGTGGCCGAGACCATGAGGGCACGGGTGCTTCGGGGCTGGCCCGGCAAGCGCCCGGCCCGGGGATCGATCAGCAGGCGAAGGACATTTGCCGTGGTGGTCTTGGCCGCGCCGTACTCGGCGCAGAGGACCAGGATGGGATAGGGGCCGACCGGCCGGAGCGTGGCGGCCAGCCACGTGATCAGGAGCCGGAAATCGTCGTCGCTGACGTTGACGTAACGTCGGAGCAGCTCGATCGAGCCGCCGCGGATGGGCATGGGGAGCGGCAAGTGCCCGTGGCGGCGCCGAAAGTGGACGGGCGGGTTATCGACAACCGACCAGCCCTCGCTGCTGATCCGGATGGCCCGCCCGATTGCGCCGGCCATGTCGAGGTAACAGGCCGAGCCGCCGGCGTAGTCATCGCCCTCGTGGCCGACACGAGTGAAGATCGACGGCGTTCCGCCTTCGAACCGCGCTGTCGCCTCGAGCTTGCTGAGGGCGCGGCGGATCGACCAGTCGGAAGCGACCTCCCCGCAACTTCGGAAGTGGCTATCGATGAGCCAGGCGCGGAACGGCGCGGACCCGAGTGCATAGATCTCGGGACGGCCACGGACCTGGACCCGGGCGTGAAAGCGACCGTCGGTCGACCGGAGGAACGCCGCGGTCTCGGTGAGGCGCAGCAGCGCCTTGACGGGTCGCTCGCGCTCGAGGGGATTATCGATTGCCTCGCCGTTCGATGTCGGATTAACCATGGTGATTCGGGCTCCTGGTGAATGGGCGATCATGACATAAACTTCGACGCATGGACGCGAGTGAGGTTAAGCGCAGCCGCGCCGCGATCAGGCAGAGCCTCGCGAATGCCGCCGCGGAGTGCGTCCATCAGGTCTTCCTCGGGATGGCCGTCGGCCGGCTCGTCGAGCCATTCGCCGCGGCGCCGCTTGTGGCAGTAGTTCCGGAACGCGTCCTTCAGGTGCAGGCACCGCGGGTGGATGATCAAGTTGCCGGAGTCCAGGAGCAGCTCGATGGTGTCGAGCCCGTCCATGACCAAGTGATACGGCCAGCGGCCCAGGATTCGCGGGCCGAACACCCGCTCGTACTCGCCGTAGGCGGCCGGGCCGGTACCGGTTCGAGCCGTCGCGGCCGGGTCGAGGCGGACGCGGTTGAGGTGGCCGTGACAGGGCAATTGATCGGCCAGCGCCTGGATGGCGCGGGCGTTTTTCTGGCTGAAGTGACCGACGGCGAGGTACTCGCCGAACACGGTAAAAAGGGGCCGGTCGCCGGCCGGACTGCCGCGGACCTGGAAGAACACCGCCGCGGTGGTGCGCGACGTGCCGGCGTCGATGGCGCAGTGGACGGCGTACCTGGGGTGGTACTCGGCCTCGACGGTGACGTGGCGGGCCGGGTCGAAGATGGCGAACCAGACACCCTCGGTCGTCTCGAGGAACTCGGCGTAGATCTCCTGCCGGCCCAGCCGGGTGTTTTCATACAAGCCGACGATCTGGGTGAGGAACTCCGGCGGCAGGTGGGCCTGGTTGGCGAAGGTGGTTTCGGTCGTCTGGACCGTGGACGGCTCGGTGAGGATGCGTCGGAGGACCGCGACCCGGCGCGGCGTGGTGGTGATCAAGGCCTGGGGATTGGTGCCGGCCTGGACGCGGTGCTGGACCCAGCAGGCACCGGCCCTGGTCTTGCCGGCCCCGCGTCCGGCCACGTAGGCCCAGACGCG
>JBIOJM010000177.1:0-19780 GCA_044450785.1 Isosphaerales bacterium | reverse complement strand
TTGTGATTCATCAACGCGAGAACGCTTCGGGAAGGTGGGTTGCCAACACATGCAATTTTAATTTGACTAGACTGAACGGGGTTGATTACAGTTTGACTAACCCGGTCCAAGAACGAGAAAGGACGCGAAGTGGGAGAGACAACGTCGGTTTTAGGGGGAGATTTTCGATCGAGCGCCAGATAGTGCCATCTATGCATTCACTCGGGGAGAGCGATTGTTTCGTTTTATGCCCTTGATCCGTGTCGATGCGGATGTCGGTTTCACCCCTAGAGCGTCACTGTGGCTGCCGAGCATTCTATCGTTTCGGCACCTCGGGCCGTGAGTTCGTCAGTCAAATCATTCTTTGATTCCTTGAATACTTTGTTGGGTAGACATCCACGATGGACACCATTGACAGATTCGACTCAAACTTGCCGGTTCCCTTTTCCGCAGCTTCGTCTTTGCCTTCGGGCTTGGTTCCAGCCTTCTCCAGGGACCTGGCGACCACGCCCTCGTTCCGCGTCAATCAGCGGGTCATCCTGCGTGGACTGACCCGCCACTGGTGGCACATCCTTTTGCTCTGGTTGGGCGTGTCCTTGCCTGTGGCTTACTTGATCTCGCAGCTCGTCGGGCCAACCTACGTGGCATTCAGCACGTTGCGAGTCGAGGCGAAGGAGCCCACGATCTTCGCCCCGGGCCGACAGGATTTCTCCGATTCCAGGAGCGTCGGATCTTACCTCCAGACGCAGGTCAACCTGATCACCAGTGACCGAGTGCTCGGCCAGGTTGTTGCCAACCCCTTGGTCGTCAAACTCCCCGTGATCACGGAGTCTAAAGATCCGAAGGCTGACCTACGCAAGAAAATCATCGTCGAGAGCATCGATGGTACTTCCCTGATCCGCGTTGCGCTGGAATTATCGGTCCCGGAGCACGCAGCCACGATCGTCAACGCCGTGGTCCAGTCCTACTTGGAGTTCAACAAAGAATACGAGCGCAGTACCAACTCGACACACAAGGCAAGCCTAACTGCCCAGCTCGTGATACTTGACAGCGAGATCAAGAAAATGACTGGCGAGCTAAGGGCGTTGTACAAGAAAGGCACCGTCGAGGTCGCCAAGCCCTCGCTCACGCTCAGTGTTTCGAAGAGCGAAGACGATACGACCCAGCCGACGATCAGCTCCATTACGGAAGAGCACCACCAAAGGTTGGTCGACGAAATGGTCAGGACCGACCTCGCATTGATTGAGGCCCAGGCGATCCTTGAGGTAAGACAAGCGGCGAACCGGGCACATGAGGAAGAAAACGCGCAACGATCGCAGCAAGCCGACACCAAGCTTGACGATCGCATCAGGGAGGAATTCAAGAAAGATCCCGCCGTCGTCGCCCTCATCGAGGAGATTGCCGAAACGAAGGAGCACCTGGATGGTGTCAAAGCGAAGGCGAGGCAGGCCAACGACCCAGCGCGGCGCGCGGCCGAGAAGAAACACAAAAAATTGACGGACGAATACGCGGAACTCTGGGATGACAAATACGACGAAATCAAGAAGCGGCTGCAGGTCGCGGTTGGCAGATCGCAGTCAGACGAGGCCATCAACGAGTTGAAGATCCGACTCGAGGCGCTGCAGAAGAAGAAGGAAGAACAGGCCAAACTTTTCGAGAAAATGAAAGTCGAAAAGAAGATGGGCAACAACGACACCTTCGAGGCCACCTTCCTGCATTACGAGGTCAACAGCCTGCTGGCAAGCAAGGAAAAGGCCAAGGCAAACCTCCAGCAGTTAGAATTTGAGGCCAGCCAGGGGACGGACCTCGTGGCCCTGATCGATTCCGCCTCGGTTCCGAAAACCCCCACCAACAGCAAGCTGTACAAGTACATGGCAGCCGCGCCGGTCGGCATCTTGCTCGTGGTGCTCGGGCTGTTTTTGTTGCTGGAGATCAAGGCCGAGCGGGTCGACGACCCCGACGCTCTCTCGACTTGTGTCCGGTCCGAGGTTTACGCCCTACCGCCGTTGCCAACGACCCGATCGATCCGCAAGATGAGCGTGCCAGAGGCTGATGACCAGATCGAACAGTTCATCCAGCGACTCGACCATCTACGGTTTGGGATATGCGGCAATCCGGCCGAGCTAGGCAAGGGGCGGTGTGTGCTGATAACCAGCGCCATTGGCGGCGAAGGGAAGACGACGCTGGCCGCACAGCTTGCACTGCGGTGTGGCAACGCGGGGATGTCTACCCTGTTAATCGACGCCGACTTGCGTCGGGCGGCTCTGTGCCGGGTGCTCGATGTACCCGAAGGCCCCGGCCTGAGCGACGTGCTCAAGGAAGAGGCCACCATCGATGAGGTGGTGATTCCCGTCCAAGATGGGAAGTTTTTTCTACTTCCCGCGGGCACGGCTATCAAGGACACCAGCCGCGTGCTCCAGAAGCGCAACTTTGCTTTATTGATCACTCAGGTACGTCAGCTTTACGATCTGATCATCATCGATTCTCCCCCAGTTCTTCCTGTTCCCGATGCCTTGATCGTGGGCCGATGGGCCGACGGTGCAGTGCTCGCCGCGCGGTACGATATCAGCCGGTTCCCTCAGGTCGAGCGTGCTCGACGTCAACTGGACAGTGCGGGAATTGCCATTCTGGGGACGGTGATCAACGGCATGCGGCACTCCGAATCGTACTATGGACGTTATCGCTACAGCCGGCAGCGGTCTTCTCAACCCAAGTCGTCTAACGCGATCTAGAATCACGGTAGATCGTCGAGGCGATCGCGGTTCGGTCCGAGGATGATGGGTCTCGGCCGCAACGGCGTCGCCGCCACTTAAGATAACGACTTACCCCGGCAAGCTTGCTACGACTCGCGACTTGGCTCTGGCCCCGATAGTGGACGGATTGTTACGCCCCGCTGGGATGCATCTGCAACCCATGGGGACGGAGTCTGCGCCGTGGAATAATGGAAAGGCCGGTGGAGGACGTCGGCTCGATATCGAGTGGTTCGCTCTTAACAGACGCGATCAGCTTGCCTTCCGCCGATCGCAGAGCCACGTGAGACTTGGACGTAACCGAGTGTCCGATGATGAGCGTGAATATGATCGCAACCGACGTAAGCCAATCGATACCGGAACCAGAGCCCAACGCATTCTACTCACTTTGGGACCAGCGGCAATCGAAGGCGAGGCTTTGGGCATTCGCGGCTGCGAGCCTGGTTTTCGGCTTGGCCTACGCCCCGAACTTTCGTGTGCTGATCGCGACATGGCAGGAGGATCCGAACTATTCTCATGGATTCCTGGTCATCCCGATCGCCGTCTGGATCCTCTGGCAGTGTCTTGCGGGCGCGAAACCGGAATCAACGCCTGGCGCAGTCCCGGCACCATGGTGGGGTTGGGTCTTCCTGATGGCAGTCCTGGCGGTGCGTGCCATTGCCTATGAGTGGAACCGACTGTGGTTGGAAAACGCAACCATGCTGCCCGCAATCGCTTGTCTGACCTGGACCTTCGGTGGTTGGCCGTTGCTGCACAGGGTCTGGCAGGCCATTGCCTACCTCGTGTTCATGCTCCCCTTGCCGCCCGACATCAACAACCTGATTGCGCTACCGCTACAACGGCTCGCGACGTCGTGTAGTTGTTTTCTGTTGCAGCTCTCAGGGTTGTGGGCGATTCAAGAAGGGAACGTCATCAACCTCAATACACCCCACGGCATGATGCCGCTCGACGTGGCCCTCGCCTGCAATGGCCTGAGGATGCTGATGACCATGGTTGCCACGGTCATAGCGATCCTCATCCTCATCCCCCTTCCGACCTGGAAGCGAATCGTCTTGCTGGTCAGTGTCGTGCCGATCGCCTTGCTCAGCAACATGATCCGGATCGTGACCACCGGGTGGTGCTACTATCTGATCACAGGGCCAAATGCCAAGGCGTGGGCACACGACCTGTCCGGTTGGCTGATGATGCCGCTGGCCCTGCTTTTGGTGGTACTCGAGCTAGGTATCTTGTCGTGGCTGGTTCCCGACGAAGACGAGCTCGGCGGCGGAGACGTGAAGTCAGTCCTCCCCATGCTCACCGCGAGGTGACGGTGAACGATCCAGTCTGGGTTTGGGGTGTTCCTCTCACGCCATTGACCCTGGTCGAAACCGTCGTCGCCGTTGGCGACCTGATCGAGATAGGCCGGCCCGCATACTTCATCACGGCCAACACTCACTACGCGATGTTGACCAAGAAGGACGCCGGCCTCCGCGAGTTCAACAAGCGCGCGGCGTTCATCGAAGTGGCCGAGGAAGCAGCTCAACGGCTGTGCGAGCGTTATCCTGGGCTTCAGGTCGTCGGCACTGAGTACTCGCCGTTTCGTGAGCTGACCGCAGAGGAGCAGGATGCGCTGGCTGCTCGCATTCGATCGACCCGGCCCGATATTCTCTTCCTTGCGTACACGCAACCGAAGGGTGAAAAGTGGATGGATCGGCACCTCGCGGAACTCGGGGTTCCGGTCAGTGTCCAGGTTGGGGCCTCCCTCGATTTTGCCGCCGGCCAAGTCCGCCGCGCCGCGCGCTGGATGCAGAAGGCCGGTCTGGAATGGGCCTTCCGGCTCGTGCCCACACGGCTTTTTTACGCGGTACGCCCGCAACGCATGGTTCATCGCCGGTATGGTTGCCCGCGACCTGGGACAGGCAGCCAGACGGCGCCAGGCGCCACATTCGGCCACACCCGCCAACGTGTCCTGCCCCCAAGAGGTGACGCCCTAATGATCATCGAGGTCCCGGGGCGGCCGCGCGAGCTGTCGTTCCGGATCGCCTGGCCCGGCAGCCGGAACATCTTTATCCACAACTGAGGCCGAAGCGGGAAACCGCGCGATGTCGGACAGTTCAGGACATGTCAAGGCGCTGCTCCTGGCAGGCGGGCTAGGTACCCGGCTCCGCCCCCTGACCGACAAGGTCCCCAAGTGTCTGGTCCCGATCGCTGGCCGGCCCCTGCTCGACGTCTGGGTCGAGTGCCTGGCCGAGGCCGGCATCGTGGAGGCCCGGATCAACACTCACGCCTTGGCCGAAGTGGTCCGTGCCTACGTCAAGCAAGTGAACACCGACGGTCGCGTCCGCCTGACGGAGGCGTACGAGCCGGTGCTTTTGGGCTCGGCCGGCACAGTCACCGCCAACGCCGATTTGGCCGACGGCGCCGACGAGGTCGTCATTATCTACGCCGACAACCTCAGCGACATCGACTTACGGCCCTTGATCGCGTTTCACCGCCAGCACGGCGATCCGTTGACCATGGTCCTGTTCCGGGCGCCCAACCCTCGCGCCTGCGGGATCGCCGAGTTGGATGGGAAGGGACGAATCGTCTCGTTCGTCGAGAAGCCGGAGCGGCCGACGAGCGACTTGGCCAACGCAGGCGTCTACGTCGTCTCCGCCGTCGCCTACCGCGAGATCGCCGCGATGGAGGCGTTCGACTTGGGCTTCGAGGTGCTTCCACGGTTCGTGGGCCGGATGCGGGGCTGGGTGTGGGGAGGATACTACCTTGACATTGGGACCCACGAAGTCCTTGAGCGTGCCCGCCGCGAGGCGGCCGCGGTCTTCCCCAATCGGCTTGAGCCCCGCCGCGGCGAGCCCCGACCGGCGGTCTTCCTCGACCGCGACGGCACCCTGATCAAGCACGTTCCTTACCTTTCCGACCCGGCCCTGGTCCGGCTCCTGCCCGGAGCCGCCGAGGCCCTGAAGCGGCTCCGCCGCGCCGGGTTCGCGTGTGTGTTGGTGACCAACCAGTCGGCGATCGGCCGGGGGATGCTCACCGAAGAGCGGCTTGACCAGATTCATACCGAGCTGCACCTTCGGCTCGCCATTGCCGGCACAACGGTCGACGGCATTTACTACTGCCCGGATGCCCCCGGCGGCGACGATCGGACGGTGGTGGAGTGTCAAGACCGGAAACCGGGGCCCGGTATGCTGCTTCGCGCGGCGGCCGATCTGAGGCTGGATTTGGGCGCCTCATGGATGGTCGGTGACCTGATCAGCGATGTGCTGGCCGGTCTCAACGCCGGGTGCCGCAGCATTCTGGTCCAGTCAGGCCAGACCTCGCCGGCGGGGGCTGGCGCACTCGCAGGCCAGTCTCTGATCGCCACAGACCTCTCCGCCGCTGCCGACTTGATCCTTGGCGATCGAGGAGCATGACGATGAAAATCCTCCTGACTGGAGGCGCTAGCTACGTCGGCAGTGCCTGCCTTCGCTGGCTGCTCGGTCACGGGCATGATCCGATCGCCTACGATAACCTCTCCGAGGGGAACATCGAAGCGGTCCCCGATGCCCCGAACCGGCTGATCGTCGGCGACATCGCCGAGACGGACCGTCTGGCCGAGGTACTGCGCCAACGCGGCGTCGAGGCGGTGATGCATTTCGCGGCGCTGGCGTCGGTCCCCGACTCGATCGCCAACCCCGAGGCGTACTACCGCGTCAACGTCGGTGGGACCAAAAGCGTGCTCGACGCCATGCGCGCCGCCGGGGTGCGCCTGATCCTCTTCAGCAGCACGGCGGCGACCTACGGATTCCATGCCGCGATGCCGCTCTGCGAGGACTCGCCCCAGATTCCCGAGACACCGTACGGCACGACCAAGCTCGCTGCCGAGTGGCTCATCAAGGACTATGCCCGGGCCTACGGACTGGGTTATACCCTGCTGCGGTACTTCAACGCCTCGGGCGCTGATCCCGGCGGCGACTTCGGCGAGGACCGCCGCCACGAGAGCCACCTGATCCCGCTCATCTTCCAGGCGGCGGTCGGCCGCCGGCCCAAGGTCATGATCTACGGGGAAGACTACCCGACCCGGGACGGGACTTGCGTGCGCGACTACGTCCACACCGCGGACCTAGCCCAGGCGCATCAGCGGGCCGTCGAGGCTCTCGAGCCGGGCACGGGACGGGCCTACAATCTGGGCTCGGGCAGCGGAGTGACCGTGCTCGAGGTGCTGCGAGCCTGCGAGGAAGTCATCGGGCGACCGATCGCTTACGAGATTCTCGGCCGGCGGCTCGGTGACCCGGCCGTGCTGATTGCCAGCTCGGAGAGGATCATCGAGGAATTGGACTGGGCCCCGCGCCATGCCGACATCCGCGACATCGTCCGGACTGCCTGGGTTTGGCATCGCCGCCATCCCCAGGGTTACACCCACCCGTCCGGTTGAGAAGAGTTGCCCATGAATCCTAGCTAAAATCCCACGAATGAAAGCTGCATTAATTGGTGCCGGTCTCATCGCCCAACAGCACCTGGGCTGCCTGCGCTCACTCCCGGAGATCGCCTTGGTAGGGGTCTGCGACCTGTCGCGTGCGATGGCCGAATCCGCGGCCGAACGGTTCGGCGTCGACGCCTGGTTCACCGATCACCACGCGATGCTGGAACGGGTTCGACCGGACGTCGTCCATATCACGACTCCGCCCACATCCCACTTCAAGCTCGCCATGGACGCCTTGGCAGCCGGCGCCCATGTGATCGTCGAGAAGCCGATCACTTCCGTTCACGACCAAGTCGCCGTCCTGCTGCGCTCGGCCTCCGAAATGAAACGAGCCCTGGTCGAGGATTACAACTACCTCTTCAACGCCCCCGTGCAGCAAATCCTGGGGCTGGTGCGGTCGGGTGAGCTCGGGACCATCGTCGACGTGGAAGTGAGGATCTGCCTGGATATCCTCGACCGGGAGAATCCCTTTGTCGACCGCAACATCCCTCACCCCTGCCTGTCCATGCCGGGCGGTGCGATCGCCGACTTCTTACCGCATTTGGCGTCGCTTGCCCACTGCTTCGTGGGGCCGTACCGGGCTGTGCGCTCCCACTGGTCGAAGCAGACCGCCGACTCCCCCTTGCCCTACGACGAATTCCGGGCGATCGTCGACGCGGAGCGCGGGACGGCCTTCCTCGGCTTCAGCGCCCACGCGCAGCCCGACATGCTCTGGGTCCGGGTCAATGGCACCCGGATGCGCGCCTCGGCGGACCTGTACGACATGAACATCGTCGTGAATCGCCTGGACGCCGGCCCGAAGCCCATCGCGAGGCTGCGCGATCGCCTCCGGGAGGCGCGCGACATCCGTCGGACCGCCCGTCGCGCGTTCTTCAAGAAGCTCAGCAGGGGTCCGGGCACTTACGACGGGTTGTGGACCCTGCTCGCGAGGACTTACGAGGCGCTGCGATCCGGGACCGAACTGCCCGTTTTGGCGAGTCAGATCGCGGAAGTCAACGACCTGGTGGCCGCCTTGACGGCGGAGGAGTTCCGGTTTTGAAAGTTCTCGTGACGGGAGCGGGGGGATTCCTTGGTCGCCACGTTGTCTCGGCGCTGTTGCAGCGCGGGTACCAGGTCCGAGTTGTGATCCGACCGACGACCCGGATCAACGGTCTCGCCTGGGCCGATCAAGTGGACGTCTATCGGGGCGACCTGCGCTCGTCCACTCCCTTGGCGCCAGCCTTCGACGACATTGACGTCCTGGTTCACCTGGCGGCTCGGGTCGGGGGAAGCGACGGTGCCCAGATGGCCGATACCGTCGCGGGCACCGAGCGGCTCCTGGAGGCCATGGCCAGCTCGGCGACCCGAAGGCTGGTGCTAGCCAGCAGCTTCTCGGTTTACGGCTGGAGCGACGTCCGCGGCACCTTGACCGAAGAATCGCCCCTGGAGGCCGACCTCTACCGCCGCGACGGCTATGCCATCGCCAAGACCTGGCAAGAACGGGTCACCCGACGCCTGAGCCAGGAGCACAACTGGGACCTGACGGTCCTCCGGCCTGGGTTCATTTGGGGGCGAGATCATGAGTACCTGGCGGGGCTTGGCCAAAAGCTTGGGCGGTGGCACTTGGTCTTCGGGCCCTCGACTCAACTCCCGCTGACCTACGTCGAGAACTGCGCTGACTGCTTCGCCAAGGCGGTAGAGAACCCCCGGGCGGCTAGCGAGACGTTCAACATCGTCGACGGCCACGAGATCAGCATCTGGCATTACCTCGGCGAATACCTGGACCGCACCGGGGCCGGTGAGTATCGAATCCCGGTCCCCTACGGGCTAGCGCTGACGTCGGTCCGGCTGGCCGATTGGATCAACCGGCAACTCTGCCAGGGGAAGGCGAAACTCCCGGGCCTCTTGATCCCATGCCGGTTCCAGGCCCGATTCAAGCCGGTGCGATTCAGCACCCGCAAGCTGCGGGAGGTCCTGGGATGGCGCCCGCCTTTGGTTTTCGCCCGTTGTCTCGAGCGCGCTTACGGAGGGCCGGATCCGCTCCGTGTGTTGACCTCACCGCCGAAACGCCTCCGCGAGCTTCATAATGTCTGAAGCACTCACAATCGGATACCTGACCAGCGTCTACGCACGCGTGGGGGATACCTTCATCCGGCGCGAGGTCGAGCAACTGCGCCGGTTGGGACACACCGTGCACACGTTCTCGATTCGCAAGCCCGACCCGGGTGAGCTGGTCACTGAAGAAATCCGCCGGGAATACGCGGGGACGGAGTATATACTCGAGGCCGGCGCCGGTACGCTCGCCCTTGCCGGGCTCAGGCTAGCGGTCTTCGCGCCCAGGAAGTTCCTAACCGCCGTCGGGCTGGTAATTCGCTTCGTCCCGCCGGGGATCGAGAAACGATGGATCCGGCGGATCGTCTACTTGCTCGAAGGGGCCTATCTAGCCGAGCGCCTCGCGGCGAAGAACGTGCAACACCTGCACAACCACATCGGTGAGAATTCGGCCTTGGTATCCATGCTCGCTGCGATGTTCCGAGGCATCCCGTACAGCCTGACCATTCACGGCCCAGGCGAATTCGACCGGCCGACCCTGCTGGCGCTGGATGAGAAGATCCGGCGTGCGGCCTTCGTCGTCACCATCAGCCAATTCACTCGCAGCCAGCTCCTCCGATGGGCAGACTACCGTGACTGGTCCAAGATTCAGGTCGTGTACGCCGGAGTCAGTCCCATGCACTTGGGGCACGGACCGGCGCCGATCCCGAAGGCGCCTCGACTGGTGAATATCGGCCGAATCGTCGAGCAGAAGGGCCAGGTAATTCTAATCCATGCGGCGGCCCGCCTGTTGGAGCGGGGCTATGACTTCGAGCTGGTCATCGTGAGCGATGGCCCGATGCGTGGTGAGATCGAGCGGCTCGTCGACCAGCTCGGCCTGCGAGAGCACGTGCGACTCACTGGCTACCTGGATGACCAGGGAGTCTTCGGAGAGATTCTGGCCGCCCGAGCGCTGGTCCTACCCAGCTTTGCCGAAGGGTTGCCGAGCGTGCTCCTCGAGGCGATGGCGCTGGGTCGCCCGGTCATCACCACTTCCATCGCCGCTCATTCCGAGTTGATTGAGCCAGGCATCAATGGCTGGCTTATCCCCGCCGGCGCCGTTGAGCCCCTCGCCGAGGCCATGGCGGAGGCCCTGACGGCCGAGCCGGCCGAGCTTGAGCAGATGGGCCGAGCCGGCGCGGCGCGGGTCGCCGAGCAGCACAACCCCGAAACCGCGGTCGAGAAACTCAGGGACCTCTTCTTGGCTGGGGACGCGACACGGTCGAGGGCGGAGAACATCCGCGCGATCGTGGAACCCCAACAGATGCAACCGAGGCGGCTCCTACGACAACTTCCTCTCGTTCGAGCGGTGATTCGGGTGGAACGGCAGTCGAAATTACCGGGTGTTAACCAGTTATGAGCCAACTGGGAACTGTTCTGATCGGTCGGAACGAAGGGGAACGACTCTCCTGTTGCCTCGACTCGGTCGTCGGTCGGGGCTACAACGTCGTCTACGTGGATTCAGGCTCGACTGATGGCAGCGTCGATCGCGCGATCTGTCTTGGGGTAGAGGTGGTCGAGCTGGACCTGTCGCGCCCGTTCACCGCGGCCCGGGCGCGCAACGCCGGATTCGCGAGGCTTGAGGAGATCGACCCTGACGTTCGCTTCGTCCAGTTCGTCGACGGCGATTGCGAGGTGGTCGAGGGCTGGCTGGAGCGTGCCCGCCGGGAGCTCGAGGACCGGCCAGAGGTCGCTGGCGTGTGTGGCCGGTGTCGCGAGCGTTTTCGGGACCGGTCGATCTACAATCGTCTGGCGGACCTGGAGTTTGACACGCCGGTGGGCGAGACCAAGGCCTTCGGCGGCAACGCCATGGTGCGGGCCGTGGCATTCCGTCAGGTCGGCGGGTTTAACCCCGCCGTGATCGCCGGTGAGGAGCCCGAGCTGTGCGTGCGTCTTCGGCAACGGGGATGGACCGTGCTCCGGATCGACGCGGAAATGGTCCTTCACGATATGGCGATGACGCGGTTCTGGCAATGGTGGCGGCGATGCATCCGGAACGGCTTCGCCTTCGCCGAGGGGGCGGCTCTGTACGGCCGGTCACCCGAGCGGCACTGGGTTCACCAAGTCCGCAGCATCGTGTTCTGGGGGATCGCACTGCCGCTGATCATCCTGGGACTGACCTGGCCCACTCGCGGCGCGAGCCTCGGTCTCCTGGGCGGCTATTTTCTCCTGTACTGGCGAATTCGGCGGTACGGGTTGCACTGCGGGTGGTCGGCGCCAGATGCCCGGCTTTACGCTCGGTGGTGTATCCTGTCCAAGGCTCCCATGACCGTTGGCCTGATCCTCTACTGGTTCCGCCGGGCTGCCCGCCGGCCAAAGCAGATCATCGAATACAAAGGGGCCGGCTCGTCCGCCCCGCAGCGAGACGTCGGCTCCAGGGTTTGCGATGGGAACTGCTGATCGGCTGCTTCTCGGCGGCAGGCGCTCATCGAGTATAAGAGGAGCACCAAGGCATAAGTTACCATCGATCACAACGTGTAGTAACTTGTAGCTATGCATATCGAATCGCAGCAGCCATTCCGGAACCCCTACGATCATGCCCGGAACATCGTTATCGCGGCGACGTTCACGGCCGAGCCGGTCCAGGATGCGCTGGCCTTCTGGATGGAAGAGCTGAACCTGCCCGGCTCGATCGAATTCGCCCCCTACAACCAAGTATTTCAACAGTTACTCGATCCGGGCAGCCTGGTGGGGCGGAACCGCAAGGGGGTCAATCTTGTCTTGATCCGGGTGGAGGACTGGCAGAGAGCCCACAGTGAATCAACGAGCCGGCAGAAGATCGAGGAACACCTGTCGCGAAATGCAGACGACCTCATCGACGCGGTGCGAACGATGGCGGCCCGCTCATCGACGCCGCTGATTCTCGGCCTCTGCCCGGCCTCACCGGCGACGACGGCCGATCAAGAGACTCGGATCCTGTTCGAGCACGTCGAGAAGCGGGTCATCGCGGCCCTGTCTGGGGTTTCCGGTGTCTGTCTAATCCGTTCCGATGATTTCGACCGCTATCCGGTCGGCGTCTACTACGATCCGCAGCGGGACCAGCTCGGGCACATCCCCTACACTCCCTTGTTCTACACCGCCTTGGGGACAATCCTGGCCCGCAAGACCCACGCGCTGACGAGCTCCTCTCACAAGGTCGTCGTCTTGGACTGCGACAACACTCTGTGGAAAGGCGTGGTTGGCGAAGAGGGGACCGCTGGCATCGCGATCCCGCCAGCTTGGAGACGGCTGCAGCAGTTCATGGTGGAACTGGCGGGTAAAGGGTTCTTGCTCTGCCTGTGCAGCAAGAACGACGAGTCCGACGTGCTCGACGTGTTCGAGCAGCGTCGGGACATGGTCCTGAAGCGGGATCACCTGGTCTCCTGGCGGATCAACTGGAAGCCCAAGTCCGAAAACATCGAGTCGCTGGCGCAAGAGCTGAACCTCGGGCTGGACAGCTTCATCTTCCTCGATGATAACCCCATCGAGTGTGCCGAGGTCCAGGCCGGCTGCCCGGAGGTTCTGACGCTGCGGTTGCCGATCGAGGGGGATATCGCCAGGTTCCTCGAGCATGTCTGGCCGTTCGACTGCCTGAATGTGACCTCCGAGGACCAGCAGCGGACAACGATGTACAAACAGGAGATCGAGCGTAGCCGATTTCAGAAGCAAGCTTTGACCATTGAGGAGTTCCTCGCCGGATTGGATCTTCGGGTCAAGATTTCCGAGTTTGCACTGCTGCAACTATCTCGTGTTGCCCAGCTCACGCAACGGACCAACCAGTTCAACTTCACCACCATCCGCCGCACCGACGCTGAAATCCAGCGGCTTTCGAAGTCGCGTCTGGAATGCCGGGTGGTAGAAGTCAGCGACCGGTTCGGCGACTACGGCCTTGTCGGCGTGATGATCTTCGCCGTAGAAGGCAACACCTTGGAGATTGACACCTTCCTGCTGAGCTGCCGGGCGCTGGGCCGAGAGGTCGAGCACCGAATGCTCAACGATCTCGGGAAAATCGCCCGGCAGCGGCAGTTATCCCTGGTCAACGCGACCTTGATCCCCACCCGAAAGAATCTACCGGCGCACAACTTCCTCCAAAGTGTAGCTGCCGGCTTCCGGCAGGAGATCGAGGGAGGCTGGCGATACGACATTCCCGTGGAGACGGCCACGACCATCGCACATACCCCTGAGGTGGCGAGGCTCAATGGCGAAACGGTCACCGGCGAAGAAGCAACTTCAACGGGCAACCCGTTGGTTGATTCAAAGGGCAGGTCGCAACGGTTCGAGCGGATTGCCACCGAGCTATTTTTGCCCGAGCAGGTGTTTGAGATCCTCGGCGTCCACTCCAACCGCCAGCGGGGAAGCTCTGCACTGGACCGGCCTTACATCGCGCCGCGAACCGAAATCGAGACGGCGCTGACCAAGCTCTGGGCCGGCCTGCTGCGGTTTAGCCCGGTGGGGATCAAGGACGATTTCTTCGACTTGGGTGGGACCTCTCTTTTGGCCGTCGACCTCTTCGCCCAGATCGAGCGGCAGTTCGACAAACGCCTGCCTCTCACCGTCTTGATCGAAGCTCCAACCGTCGAGGAGCTCGCCCGCTTGGTCGCGGGTGTCTCGAGCCGGGATTCTCTAGTGCCGATCCGCGACGGGGGGGACAAACCACCGCTGTTCCTCGTCCACGACGGCGAAGGCGAGACCATGCTCTATCGCAACTTGGCCCTCCTTCTGAAGTCGGAGCATCCGGTCTACGGCCTTCAGCCCTGCTCACGGGAGAACGCCCCCATTGTGCACACTCGAATCACCGAGATGGCGGCCCATCACATCGACCGGATCCGTTCAATCCAACCCCATGGTCCCTACTTGGTGGGTGGGATGTGCGCCGGCGGCGTGATTGCCTTTGAGATCGCGCGGCAATTGCAGAGCCAGCAAGAAAAAGTAGCCATGGTCGCCCTGCTCGATGCGGCTGACGTTGCTGCACCGCTCAAAACCTGGTACTTCGCCAGCCAGCGAATCCGCAGCTTTTCCACGGCGTTCCGCCAGGATGAATCGGTCCGATTCGACCGCATGGTACTGGCGGTCCTTGCCAAGGCCCTGTACAAGGCCAAGAACCTGACGACATACCTGGTCGGGCAGCGCCTCAAGGAGTTGCGAGACGGGATTCGGGTGAGATGGCTCCGCTACCACGTTGATCGACGTCTGCACTTACCCCGCGTCCTGGAACAGATTCCGGTGCGGACTATCTATCTATTTGCTGAGAAGGGCTACCAGCCCGACGGGTTATTCGACGGGGAGCTTGTGCTGTTCCGGGCCACGTGCGGCGAAGGCCCCGACGAGCCCTACATCGAGCGCTACGACGATCCACTACTCGGCTGGGGCCGGCGCGCAACGCGAGGAGTCCGCGTCTACGATGCCCCTGGCGGCCACTCCAGCATGCTCCAGCAGCCCCACGTATCGATCCTGGCCGAGCGGATGCAGTCGTATATCGACAATGCCCTTGCCGACAAGCCGGCGGCCCGGCTTGAGCCAGCCTTGGCCGAACCATCAAGGCACACTCCCGAATCCATCCCTACGACCTGTTGACCGGTCCGGTTCGTCCAGAACGTGGTGATGCTGTTGTTGGGCCTGTGGAAGCAGTCGAGCCGAGAGTGGTGATCCGCCATCCGGCAATCGACTCGATGATCGGCAGCGCCCAGGCGGGGATGTTCGATAAAAAACCAACCTGAACGTGCCGCGACCGACCACAATGGGCGGCCAATGGACCTTCACCAACCGCGTTCGACACGCCGCCAGCCAGAGGTATTGTCGATGAGTCCTCTCTTGACCCGGATCGTCTCGGTTCGACCAAAGGTCTCCTGCGTTTTCCGAGGGTCCCATGACCGCGATGTTGATCTCACGGGTTGGAGACCAGGACCGAAACCAATTCTCGGCGTTCGATTCTCCTCGGGAGCGACTCATCCATGAACGTCGGGATCCTCGGAGGAGGCATCAGCGGGATCACTCTTCAGCGCTACCTGCGGCACCCCAGCGAGGTGCTTGAGGCCTCTGGCCATCCCGGCGGACTTTGCAGCACTATCTTCAAGGACGGTTTCGGCTACGACATCGGAGGCCACATCCTCTTTTCGAAGAGCCAGCAGATCAACCAGCTTGTCGAGGAACTCCTGGGGGATAACTGTGGCTACGCAAAGCGGGCGAACAAGATTTACTTCAAGAATCGGTTCGTCAAGTACCCGTTTGAGAACGGGCTGGGAGTGCTCGACAAGGAGGACATCTACGAGTGCCTCATTGGCTACTTAAAGCGAGGCGAGTATCCCAGGCCGACCAACCTGCGGGAGTGGTGTTACCACCGCTTCGGTAAGGGCCTCGCCGAGATGTACCTCATCCCATATAACGAAAAAATTTGGAACATCGCCACCGACCAGATGAGTCTCGAGTGGGTCGACCGTATCCCCAGCCCCCCGTTGGAAGACATCGTCAAGTCGGCTCTGGGGCACGAGACCGAGGGATACTTGCACCAGCTCTACTTCAAGTATCCCAAGAAGGGAGGAGTCCAGGCGCTGGTCGATGCGACCCTCAAGCCAGATGGGGTGGTCACTTGTGGCTTTCGCGTCGAGAGCATCCGCCGACAGGGCAGTGGCTGGGCTGTCGCCGGCAGCAGCGGCGGCCGGTCCTACGACCAGATTGTCGTCACCTTCCCGATCCATGAAGCGATCGCCTGCTTCGAGGGAGTCCCCGACGAAGTCGAAAAGGCTGTCGCCAGCCTTCGATACAACACGATCAACGTCGTCTTCATCGCTCTCAATGACGAGTCGCTGTTACAGCACAGCGCCTTATACATACCCGACCCGAACGTCGTCACCCATCGCTTGTGTTATATGGGTTTCTTCAGCAAGGAACTCGTCAAACCGGGAACCTCGTCGCTCATCGCCGAGATCACGACGAACCCCGGCGACGGCATCCACGAAATGTCCGACGCGGCGCTGACCGAACGCGTGATCGAGGACCTCAACCGCGAGGGCTTGCTCGATAAGCGGCGCATTATCGTCACCGACGTGACCCGTTGCAAGTACGGCTACCCAGTCTACGACCTAGACTACTACAAGAACACCAAAATCCTCCACGACTATTTTGCCTCGATCAACGTTGACCTGTGCGGCCGGTTCGCCCAGTTCGACTACATCAACTCCGATGAGTGCATGCGGCGAGCGATTGCACTCGCTGACCGGTTCAACCTCACGGCCAATTGAGAAGCGTTGCCGGTTGGAACCGGTAGCTTGCGACGCCGGTCCGTACGGGTACCAGGGAGCCAAGCCATTACCAAGGCGATGTTGAGGCAGTTGCGTACCGAGCTCCAATACCGCCTGCAGTACCCCGGCGCATACCGGCTGGGTTTAGTGAAGGCCGGGTTCCGGCGGATGTTGAACTCGAAAGCCGTCCCCATCCGTTTTCTGATCGTCAGTGATGGCGTAGCTTACGCGAGCGAGCAGCAGTTCGCCCCGTTGCGCCGCTACGCAGGCCTGCTGCGAAGTAGGCTGGGGGTCGTGTTCTATTACATGCGTCTTTCCGACGGCATGCGACTCAACCGCGCTGCCCTTTCTCGGTTCCACGCTGTGGGGTTAAAGCTCAATTTCCGGGCACGGGAGGCGGGCCGGATCGTCTTCCAATTCCGCGAGCGGATTTCCGGAACCGGCACAAGCTTAGTGTACTTCGACGGCGACGACGACGTGTGTGTCCAGTGGCCGGAGGTTTTACAGTCGGTTGACCTCTATGTTAAGAAAGGGGTCTTCGCCTCCGACGACAACTACCTCCGGCCGTTCATCGGTAAGAGCAACGTGACCGACTACGTGTGGAAGGTGTACGGCGTCCCAATCGGAGAGATCCCGCGCTCGGGCGTACTCGAGCCTGCTGACCTCGGCAAGCTCCACTTGGGCTGGAGCACCGCACTGGATGACAAGCACGCCCATCTGTTCAAGCAGGCGAAGCCACCCTCACCATCGACAAAGGACATGGATATTCTCTGCCGCGGCTCTCTCCCGCAAGATTGGAGCTTCTCCCTCCGCAACCCTGTCATCGCGAAGCTGGAGCCGCTGCGCGCCCGCTATCGTATCATCTTGTCGTTGCCGACGAGCCGAGTCCCGCGCCGACAGTACTACGAGGAATTGCACCGCAGCCGCATCTGTGTTAGTCCATTCGGTTATGGCGAAGCTTGCGGGCGTGATGTTGAGGCGATCATCTACGGCTGCCTTCTGATCAAGCCCGATATGGGCCACCTCCGCACTTATCCGCACATCTTCGTCCCCGGCGAGACCTACATCCCCGTGCGCTGGGACTATGCGGACCTGGCCGAGACGTGTGCCCATTACCTGGAACGGGAAACGGAGCGAGCCCGCATCGCCGACAACGCGTACCGGGTGCTGGCCGACTCCTACCGCACCGACTCCTTCGTCCAAACGTTTGCCGGCGTGCTCAAGCGGCTCGGGTTGATGCGCGCCTAGCCCTCGGCTTCCTTGGCGATTTCCTCAAAGATATAGTCATGATCGCAATTCAGGCCCATTTTACCTCTACCAACTTCGTTTTGTCGCCATGATCGAAACTGGAGATTCGCTGATTTCGCCGCCGCAAAGGCACCGTTCTGATTCGGCGGCCGTCCGCACCGATTTAGCTTCTCTGGCCGAGGATGACGCTGATTCCCCGGAGATCGTGATCCAGCCGCAGCCTGGATGGGTTGCGATCGACTGGAAGGAAATGTTCGAGTACCGCGAACTGCTGACCTTTTTGATCTGGCGCGACATCTCGGTGCGGTACAAGCAGACAGTCCTGGGCAGCGCGTGGGCGATCTTGCACCCCTTAATGCTGATGCTGATCTTCACGTTCTTCTTCGGGCGGTTGGTGTCAGTCGGGTTTGATCTACGATTGATGTCTTCGGAAAGCGACGTCAGTCGAATCCCGACGTTGGGCCAGAATCTGGTCATCGTCGCCGACGTGAAGGGTGTGCTCCACTTTCACATCTTCGACGCCGATGGCAAGGTCGTCGTGGACACGGATGGAACACGTCTGACGACAAAAGCCGGGCCGATCGCAGATCTCAAGAAGCAACTCGACAGCTTGCGGCCCCCCCACGAGCTGAGTCGTTCCGAGAAGGACCGGGTCATCGCCGCGGTAACATCAATCGTCGGTTACACCCTGTCAGTCCGAGTTGAAGGTGTCCCCTACCCGTGTTCATCTTCGCCGCATTGATCCCCTGGACGCTGTTCTCACAAGGGTTCGCGGCGGCCGCGCTAAGCTTGACCACCCAACAAAACCTACTGACCAAGGTATACTTCCCTCGCCTGTTCGTGCCGATCGCGGCCGCTTCCGTATTCTTGGTCGACTTGGCTTATTCTCTGGGGATCTACGCATTCGTGTTGCTCTATTACCAGGTCACGCCGAGCTGGACGGTCATCTTCGTGCCTCTACTGATCGTGGTGACACTGATCGCCACGTTGAGCTTGGGCGTGATGCTGTCAGCGCTGACGGTCTTCTATCGCGACTTCAAGCACTTGGTTCCTTTCCTCGTGCAGAGTTTTATGTATGTCACCCCGGTGATTTATCCGGTACGCGTGATCCCACAGAAGTATCACTGGTTTCTGGCCCTCAATCCGATGTTCGGGATTGTTACCGCGTATCGCTCGGCTATTTACGGACGGCCCTGGCATTTTCAGAGTCTGGCGATTTCCACGGCATCCGCCCTGGTATCTTTCCTGGTTGCCGTCTACTATTTCCGTCGGACCGAGCGTCGCTTCGCCGACTTCGCTTGATCTCGATTCGTTCAATACCGCCGCACCCTCATGGTTTTCCTCTAGAAACGCGAGCAACAAGGGCCTGGCTCCGCGGCGTATCAAGGTGCCTGTCCCATTTCGCGAGCACCTCCTAATCCAGGACTCGATCACCCACGATGAGCCGACCCATTATCACCTGCGACAAAATCAGCAAGAGCTATCGCCTGGGTACCAAGCAGCAGACCAACGTCCGGCTCGGGACTGCCTTCACCTTGCGCGAAACCGTTTCCAATGCGATTCACTCCGCCACACAGTTTTTCAAGGAGGGTAAGTGGAACCCGAGTCACCAAGGCACCTTGTTCTGGGCATTGCGGGATGTCACTTTTGAGGTGGAGCGGGGTGAGGTTATCGGCATCGTCGGCCGTAACGGCGCGGGCAAATCAACACTGCTGAAAATCCTGAGCCGGATCGTCGAGCCGACTGAGGGGATCGCACGGCTGCGCGGGCGGGTCGCCTCACTGCTGGAAGTGGGCACGGGGTTTCATCCCGAGCTCACAGGGCGTGAGAACATCTACCTGAACGGAGCAATGCTGGGTATGAGAAAGGCCGAGATCACTCGCAAGCTCGATGAGATCATCGCCTTCTCGGAGATCGAAAAATTCCTGGATACGCCGGTGAAGCGCTATTCGTCGGGTATGTACGTACGGTTGGCCTTCGCCGTTGCCGCTCATCTTGAGCCGCAAATCCTCATCGTTGACGAGATCCTGTCCGTCGGTGACTACGCGTTCCAGAAAAAATGCATGGGCAAAATG
>JBIOJM010000176.1:0-19870 GCA_044450785.1 Isosphaerales bacterium | reverse complement strand
TAGGAAGGTTTCGGCGGATGAGCAAGGACTATGAATTCAACACAAGTAAATCTGAGGCAATGATCTATCTGGCCATGATCAACATTATGACCAGGCGACTCGCCGTTGCCCAGGCTGCGTAGGTTTCCAAACACCCTCTCAGAGACTGCGGATCATGGTCCGGTTCGGTAGGCGGGAGAGTGGTATCTTGTTGACTTCATCCCTTGGACCTAATAAATTAATATGGTTGTGTGGTTGTATCCTTGGTCCGCATGCCAGGTTTACGATTGCCTCGAGCAGGCGGAGATCGTGGGCTACCGTTCAAAAAGCCGAGGACCGTCGTGTCCTTCGAGCGAACGCCAGGTCAGGGTTTGCGAGCGGACGCAGGCGATCGGAGCGGCCTGCGAAACGGGTCGTTTTTTCAGGGGCTCGCGCCAGAATCGTGTCACTTTCGTTCGCGGCTCTCCTCCATTATATAAGCGTCCGACAGCCCGGCGGCAAAGCGTGCGGTGCGCGAAGACCGCTGGAAAGGGAATCGCTGATGCGCAAGGTGAAGGCTTTCCGAGCAAAGCGGATGGTGCACGAATTGAGCCTGCTCGGCCTGCTCGCCTTGGCGAGCGGATGCGGTGGCGGGGCTTCGAACACGGCAGGAGGGCCAGCACCCGACAACGAGGCGAAACAGGCTGAAGAGAGCGCGGCCCGCAAGGCGGCGTATGGCGGCAAGACCATTCAGACCAAAGGCCAGCCGACGCGATAAGACGAAATCACCCGAGTGGAATAAACCGATGCCGCGCGATCCGAGATCGACGGTTCGTGCGCCGCGAGTCGGGTGTTTCGAGAGCTCGAGGTTTCCCCGTGACGCCCCCGTTCGAAAGCGTTGTCTCGGTTTTCGTCTCCTCCACGTCGATTGACCCTTCCGACCACACCTTGGACGTCCACTGCCTGGCCGGTCGCCGGTTCCACACCAACATGCCACCATCGTTCATCAGAGTTCTTGCGGTTCGGCAAGGTGACTGGTGGGGACAGCCGATCGAAAGCGCCGGTTTCATCAGAAGGACCTGGATCACTCTTCGTTCGCGCGGCAGTGCGTTAGCCGTACGGAATTCTTCCTTTTCTTCCGATTCGATGGGAGGTCCTGTATGAGTCCGAGAACGCGACGTGCGTTCACGCTGATCGAGCTCCTCGTGGTCATCGCCATCATTGCAGTGCTCATCGCTTTGTTGCTGCCGGCGGTTCAGGCGGCGCGCGAGGCGGCCCGGCGTGTGCAGTGTTCGAACAACCTGAAGCAGATCGGCCTGGCGATGCATAACTATCACTCGAGCGCCGATCGATTCCCGCAGGGTCATTCGCAAGCGGCCAACCAGCTCTTCTACGCTGGCGGCTCAAATGGAGGAAGCAAGAGCTATGCGGCGTGGACCGAATGGAGCGCCCTGGCGGAGATGCTCCCCTACTTGGAGCAAGGCACCACCTACAACGCGATCAACTTCGCGTTCTGCGGCGGGTTCGACTACGGGCAGAACTGCAACGGTTCGGCCTGGACGTCGGTCATCAACTCGTTCACCTGTCCGTCCGACCCCAACGCCGCGCAGGGGAATCGGCCGAATTGGGGCACCGGTACGCCCAACATCAACAGCTATCGGGGCAGCGTCGGGACCACCAGCCTCGCCGGCTACACCACCGTGCCGGGGTATGGGGGCTGCCAGCCCGACCCGTTCAAGATCAACGGAGGCCAGCCCGGCTGTACACCCTACTCCACAGGCATTTTCTGCTATTGGTTGTCCCGCGGCATCAGCGACATCACCGACGGCACATCGAGCACCGTCGCCTATTCAGAGTCGCTGGTCGGGGACAACGCCATCTCACCCTCCAAACGGAATGGCTCCGTCACGGGTGTCACTGCCGCACAGGTGGCGGACGTGCAGGATGTGTCCAAAATTCCCGGCGCCACGTTGACCGCGGCGCTCCAGGCATGCACCCAGGCGTACCAGTCGAACAGCAACCTGTCCAACCTGAACGGCAACCGCTGGGGTTGGGGCGCGACCACGATGACCCTGTTCCACACGATCGTCCCACCCAATTCGAAGCAGTACCCTTGGAACTCGTGCCGATCTTCCTGCGCGGGATGTGGCCCCGATGACTCGTCGTACTCGAATGCCCAGAGCAACCACCCGGGGGGCGTGAACGTGTTGCTTGGCGACGGAAGCGTCAGGTTCATCAAGGATTCGATCACCCCGTCGATATGGTGGGCCCTCGGTACTCGCGCCGGCAACGAGTTCATCGCGGAAGACCAGTACTGACCTGGCGCCGGCTTCGTTTGATTGTTGCTGAAGGTCTGGGCAGGGCCCGGCGGAGGACTCGACTCGGCCGAGTCTTTTCGTTGGTCGTCGGGTCGTGAGGAGACGATGCGACGTCGCGTGCTCATTCTCGTCCTCGGGTTCGGAATCGTCCTGGCCGGTTGGATTGCGGTCCAGGCGGTCGGGGCGTGGCGGTTGCGAACCGAGCTGGCGGAGGCCCGGCGCCTGATCGGCGCGCGGCGGTTCGGTGAGGCGAGGGTGCGTCTGGCGCGGGTGGAAAAGCGCTGGCCCATGCGGGGCGACGTTGAGTACTGGCTGGGCCTCTGCGAAGAGATCGAGGGCCGTACCGACGCCGCCATGGCGGCCTGGGGCCGCGTGCCCGCCCTGGCCCGGGAAGGACCGATGGCGGCCCTGGCGCGCGGCCGGCTTGCCCTTGAAACCGGCCGCTACGCGCTGGCCGAGTCGTGCCTGGAGCGTGCGAACCGCGCCGGGGGGGAAACCGGTGACGAAGGCGGGCGGCTACTCGGCCGGCTGCACTGGATCACCGGCCGGCACGACGACTACCAGCGGTTCTTGCGCCGGGAAGTCGAGCGCCAGAGAAACCCCTCGGAAACGTTGCGCATGATCTGGAGCATCGAAACCGTTGCGTACCCGATCGACGCGATGCGCGAGGCGCTCGAAAATGCCAGGCGGGCGGCCCCCGACGACGACCGCGTCTGGCTCGCCCTGGCTGACCTGGCGACCCGCTCCGGGCGTTTCGAGGAGGCCGGCGAGTGGCTCACGCGGTGCGAGCGGGCGCGGCCGGACGACCACGCGGTCTGGCGGGCCAGGCTCGAGTGGGCCAGGGCGGCCGACCGGCCCGAAGAGGTCGTGCGGGCGTCGGCGCACCTTCCCGCATCGAGCTTCTCCAAGGCGCGGGTGCTCGGGCTTCGCGCCTGGCTGGCGGCGCGGAACGGCGACCGCCGCGCCGAGCGATCGGCCATCGAGGAGGTCCTCGCCCTGGAGCCGGAGGATTCGTCGGCCCTCGAGCGGCTGGCGGACCTGGCGGCGCAGGCCGGCGAGACGAATCGCGTCGCCGGGCTGAGGCGCCGCAAGGCGGCGGTCGACGTCGCGAGCGAGCGGTACCGGACGCTTGCGAGCTTGCCCGACCTGGCCCCGCACGCGGCCGAGCTCGCCACGGCCGCTCTTGCGCTCGGCCGGCGGTTCGACGCCAGGGCATGGTGGGGGCTCGTCGCACGGCAAGACCCGGCCGCCGCGACCGAGGCTCAGGCCGCGATCGCGCTCCTCACACCGGCCGAGCCAGCGCCCGACTCCGACGGCCGGTCACTCGCTGACCTCGTGACGCCGCCCGCGCCGCGGTGGGAAGGGAAGGCCGCGGTCGCGAGCGCTTTGGGAGTCCCGTCATTCATCGACGACGCCGAGCAATCGGGCCTGACCTTGGTCTTCGACAACGGACGCACTGACCGCCGCCAGCTCCCCGAAACCATGAGCGGCGGGGTGGCCGTCCTCGACTTCGACGGTGATGGACGGCTCGACATCTATGCCGTTCAAGGAGGACCGTTCCCTCCGCGGACGAATCCCCCGCCGTTCGGCGACCGGCTCTTCCGCAACCGGGGCGACGGGCGGTTCGAGGATGTGACGGCCGCCTCGGGGCTGGCTACGCTGGCCGGTGGCTACGGACACGGAGTCGCCGTCGGCGACTACGACAACGACGGCCGGCCCGACCTTTTCGTCACCCGATGGGGATCGTACGCCCTCTATCACAATCTCGGTCAGGGACGATTCGAGGACGTGACCGACCGGGCGGCGCTCTCCGGTGTACGCGACTGGCCGACATCGGCGGCGTGGGCCGATCTGGATAACGACGGCGACCTCGACCTGTACGTCTGCCATTATCTGAAATGGGATCCGGCGACCGCGCCGCCCTGCGAGGATCCGCCACGCCCGGGATACACCTACTGCGATCCGCGCCACTTTCCCGCGCTGCCGGATCACGTCTTCCGCAACGACGGCGGCCGGTTCGTCGACGTGACCGAGCAGGCCGGCATTGTCGACCTCGACGGACGTGGCCTGGGGGTGCTCGCGGCCGACCTGGACGGCGACGGCAAGACCGACCTGTTCGTGGCCAACGATACGACGGCCAACTATTTCTTTCGCAACCAGGGTGGATTCCGGTTCACCGAGGAGGGACACGAGTCGGGCCTGGCGACCAACGCGAGCGGCGGCTACCTGGCAGGGATGGGAGTGGCGTGCGGCGACTTCGACGGCGACGGACGGCTCGACCTGGCCGTCACCAATTTCTACGGCGAGTCGACCACGCTCTACCACAACTTGGGCGGCGGCCTGTTCAGCGATCGGACGTCCGCGGCCGGACTGGTCGCCCCCACCCGTTTCGTGCTCGGCTTCGGACTCGCCGCGATCGACGCCAACAACGACGGCCACCTCGACCTGGTGCAGGCCAACGGGCACACGAACGACTATCGCCCCACGACCCCCTACGCCATGCCCGCGCAGCTCTTTCTGGGCGATGGCGCGGGTAAGCTCTTCGACGTTTCAAGCCGCGCCGGCCCTCCCTGGCAACAGCTCCGGCTGGGGCGCGGACTGGCCACCGGCGACCTGGACAACGACGGCCGCACCGACCTCCTGATCGTCTCCGAGAACGCCCCGCTTGCCCTGTTCCGCAATCAAGCCGCCTCGCTGGACCATTTTCTGACGCTCGCCGTCGAGGGAACCGCGTCGAACCGAGACGGCGTCGGCGCGCGGGTGGCCGTCACCGTCTCGGGACGGACCCAGGTCGCGGCGCGGTTCGGCGGAGGAAGCTATCTGTCGGCGAACGATCACCGTCTTCATTTCGGCCTGGGAGCGGCGCGGATGGTCGACCGCGTCGAGGTCACATGGCCCTCGGGCGGGCGCGACCGCTATCAAGGCCTCGCGGCCGACGCCGGCTACCGGCTCCGCGAGGGCGATCCCATACCCAAACCCCTTGCCGGCTTCGCGGCCAGGGCGGCGGACCGGTGATCCTCGTTCGCGCCCACGAACCGGCTCCGGCACACGTCTGGCATCGACAGCATCCACGGATTACGCTGAATGCGAAACTCGCGCGAATCGACGCGGATTGGAACCGCCCATTTTGACCCGCAACCGGCTCTTCAGGACGCGGCCGCCTCTCATGAGAACTTCGATGATTCCCACCCTGGCTTCGTTGGTGTTGACGGGAATCATGGCGTGGGCCGGCGAGCAGCCGGGGTGGGGGGGCGATTTCGACGCCCAGGTCGCACCGATCCTGGTCCGCCGGTGCCTGGACTGCCATTCCGGACCGGAACCCAAGGGGAAGCTCGACCTCTCGAGCCGCGCTACGGCGCTGGCAGGCGGTCAAGATGGATTGGCGATCGTTCCGGGAAAACCCAACGAAAGCCCCCTTTGGGAGCGGGTCTCCTCGGGTGAGATGCCACCCAAGTCGCCGCTGCCCGCGACGGAGAAGGCCGTCCTCCGGGGCTGGATCGCCGCCGGCGCTCGATGGGGCACTGACCCGCTCGATCCTTTTCAGGTCACGACGGCCCGCCGCGCCGGCCGCGACTGGTGGTCGCTGCAGCCGGTGAAGCGGCCCAGGCCGCCCGTGGTCGGTCGCGTGGACTGGGTTCGCGGCCCGATCGACGGGTTCGTCCTCGACAGGCTGGAGGCGAACGGGCTGTCGCCGGCGGGAGAAGCCGAGAAAAGGTCGCTCGCCCGCCGGCTCAGTTTCGACCTGCTGGGCCTTCCGCCGGCGCCGGAGGAGGTCGACGCGTTTCTGAGCGACACGTCGCCCGGCGCTTACCAGCGGTTGGTGGATCACTACCTTGCCTCGCCCCAGTACGGCGTCCGATGGGCGCGGTGGTGGCTCGACCTGGCGCGCTACGGCGAGAGCAACGGCTTCGAGTTCGACGAGTTCCGCCCGGGTGCCTGGCGGTATCGCGATTGGGTGGTCGACGCCCTCAACCGCGACATGCCTTACGACGAGTTCGCCAGGCTTCAGCTTGCGGGTGACGTGCTGCGGCCCAACGACGCCGCTGCCGTCAAGGCGACCGGCTTCCTCGTCGCCGGACCCTATGACACTGCCGGTCAGGGCCAGCAGTCCCAAACCATGAAGGCGGTCGTGCGGGGCGACGAACTGGAAGACGTCATCGGCACGGTCGGCCAGACCTTCCTGGGCCTGACCGTGAACTGCGCGCGCTGTCATGACCACAAGTTCGACCCGGTGCGGCAGGTGGAATACTATGGTCTGGCCTCGGCCCTGAGCGGGGTTCGCCACGGCGAGCGCGACCTGTCGAAGATCGATCCGAAAGCTCCTCGATCGAAGGCTTACGTCGTGACGCCGCGGGAAGCCGGGGCCATGCGTGTCCATATCCGCGGTAATCCCAACCAGCTTGGGCAGGTGGTGAAACCCGGCGGCGTGTCGGCCTTGGTTGCGCCCGGCGCAAACTTCGGGCTGGCCCCGGACGCCCCGGAGGCCCGGCGGCGGCTCGAACTGGCGGACTGGGTCTGCAATTCGCGCAACCCCCTGTTCACCCGCGTGATCGTCAATCGGCTCTGGCAGGCGCACTTCGGTGTGGGACTGGTCGAGACGCCCAGCGACCTTGGCTGGAACGGCGGCAGGCCGTCGCACCCCGAACTACTCGACTGGCTGGCCTCCGAGCTGATTGCGCAGAAGTGGAGTATCAAGGCGATGCACCGGATCATCGTCTCGTCAGCGGCCTACCGGCAATCGTCGAGCTCCGACGCTCAGGCGATGAGGAAAGACGCGGGCGACCGCCTGCTGTGGCGCAAGGCCCCGATGCGGCTGGAGGCCGAGATGGTGCGCGACGCCATGCTCGCCGTCTCGGGCATGCTCGACACGAAGCTAGGCGGCCCAAGCTTCCGGGACGAGCAGATCACTCAGGCACCGGGAACACCCTCGATCCTTTACTCCGCGGTCGATCCGCGGACCCCCGGCCTCAATGGACGCACGCTTTTCCGGCTTTGGGCCAGGGGTGGGCGGAGCAGCTTGCTCGACGCCTTCGATTGCCCGGATCCTTCAACCTCGGCCCCCCGGCGCGCCGTCACGACCACACCACTGCAGGCGCTGGCGCTCATGAACAACGCGCTGGTCCTCTACCTCTCGGACGCTCTCGCCGCCCGGCTGGCTCGCGAGGCGGGCCCGGATGCCCGCCGCCAGGTCGAGCGAGCATATCGCCTCGCCTTCGGCCGCGGTCCCGAGCCCGACGAACAAGGGCGGGCCGTCCAGGCCGTGGAGAACTTCGGGCTGTCCACGCTGGCGCGTGCGATCTTCAATAGCAACGAGTTTCTCTATCTCGATTGACCGGCCCGTCCGGGAGGTGTGCGTGGACCGTCGCGATTTCTTCTCGTGGGTGAGAAATGGACTGGCCGGCGCGGCGGCGGCCTCGCTGCTGCTGCGCGACGGCACGCTCCGGGCCGGCGTACCAGGTGAGGCAAGCCCCGCCTGCCCGCACTTCGCCCCGAGGGCCAGCCGCGCTCTTCATATTTGTCTCTGTGGGGCGATGAGCCAGGTCGACACGTTCGACTACAAGCCGGGTCTGATCGCCGCCCACGGGCAGTCTCTCAAGTCGGCCGTCAAGCCCGACGTCTTCTTCGGCCAGGTCGGCCGTCTGCGCAAACCCGACTGGGCGTTTCGACCGAGGGGCGAGTCCGGTCTTTGGGTCTCGGACCTTTTTCCCGACCTGGCCGAGGTCGTCGACGAGCTGACCGTGATCCGGTCGATGGTCGCCGAGACCTCGAACCACACGCCGGCGACGTTTCAGGAGAACAGCGGCTTCCGGCTCAACGGGTTCCCGGTGACGGGCGCCTGGCTGAGCTACGGCCTGGGAAGCGAGTCCGACGACCTGCCGGCGTTCGTCGTGATCCCGGACGCCCGCGAGTTCCCGGCCGGCGGCTCGATCAACTGGACCAACGGATTCCTGCCCGCCCGCCACCAAGGGGTGGTGATCCGGCCCAAGGGGGAGCCGATCGACGACCTGTTCCCGGCTCGCCCGATCCCCGCCGGGGCGGAATCGGCCGCGCGCGAGCTGATCGCGGCCATGAACCGCCGGCACCTCGAGCACCACCGCGGCGACGACGCGCTGGCCGCCCGCATCCGCGGCTACGAGCTGGCCGCCCGGATGCAGACGTCTGTCCCACTGGTCACCGACCTGAACGGCGAGCACGCCGAGACGCGTTCGCTCTACGGTGTCGATCGCGCCCCGACGGCCGATTTCGGGCGAGCCTGCCTGCTCGCCCGCCGGCTCCTCGAGCGGGGCGTGCGGTTCGTGCAGCTCCTCTCCGGAGGCACGTTCGGCTACCCCCGGCGCAACTGGGACGGGCACGAGGACATGAAGGCCAATCACGGCCAGGAAGCCCGGCGGATCGATCGCCCCGTCGCGGGGTTGCTCCGCGACCTCCGCCGCCGCGGGATGCTCGACGACACCTTGATCCTCTTCACGACCGAATTCGGCCGCACCCCCTTTGCCCAGTCGGCCGCGGACGTCGTCGGCGCGGGGCGCGATCATAACCAGTATGGGTTCACTGTCTGGCTTGCGGGCGCCGGCCTCAAACACGGGATCGCACATGGCACGACCGACGAGATCGGCTGGAAAGCGGCCGAGAATCCCGTCACATGGCCCGATTTTCACGCCACGGTGCTGCACCTGCTGGGGATCGATCACAAACGACTGACCTACTATCACAATGGAATCCAGCGCCGGCTGACCAACGTCCATGGAGAGGTCGTCAAGGCGATCCTGGCTTGACCCATTTCGGTATGTGCAACAATCCGGTGATAATGGCTTCGACGGCACCCGGAGCTGGCGCGCGCGGGCAGTCGGGCATGCATGGCTGCGTAAAGATGAAGATTTGATCGTGGCGGAGATTATTCGGAAATTCACGCCGATCAAGCTATTTTTTTCTTGACCTCCAGGGTGGGCGGCGGTCAATAATCTGTCCCAAATCGGACTGCCGGCGGGGGTGAGAGGGAGAAGGCGCACCAGATCAGGCCGCTGCCTCGGCCGATTCACGTCTTTGCAGGCGTGCTCGCAATAGATCGAAGGGCGCTGATGAAGGAGAGGACCCATGGCAATCACTGTCAGTTATCCTGGCGTTTACATTGAGGAGATTCCCAGTGGCGTACGCACCATTACGGGTGTCGCCACTTCCATAGCGGCCTTCGTAGGGTGGGCCCCGCAGGGAGCCGTCGGCAGTGCCGTGCTGGTACTGAGCTGGCCGGACTTTACCCGGCAGTTCGGTGGTTTGGACACCCGCAGCTACCTTGGATACGCGGTGTACCAGTTCTTCTCGAATGGTGGTACGCAGGCCTACATTATCCGGATCGTAGGGCCCGGCAACCTTGCCGCGACTGTGACGCTGGGCGGAGTCCTCACGCTGACCGCTCAAAGTCCCGGGCTATGGGGCAACAGCTACGGCGTCACCGTGACGAATCTTGCTACTCCGGGAAGATTCCGCTTGCAAACCTTTAACCTGCCGCCCAACAATGCGCCGGCCGTGCTTGTGGAGTCGTTTGAGAATCTATCCATGTCCAGCTCCGATAGCCGTTACGTTCAGAACATCGTCAGCAATCAGTCCAGTTTCATCACGGCCACGGTCATCGGCAACAACCCGAGTCCACCGGCGAATAACACAACGCCGACCCCTTTGACCGGCGGCCTGGACGGCACGTTGCTTCAGCCTGCCTCGACCAGCGCTTCCGCGGCGGGCGCCTTCGAGACAGCGGTTCTCCCCGGCAGTGGCGTCGGCGTAGACTTGCTTGAACACGTGGATCTGTTCAATATACTTTGCGTTCCCGGCGAAGCGGATCCGGGAACTCTGGGCAAGCTCGAAGCGTTCTGCCAAGGTCATCGTGCGATGCTGATCGCGGATTGCTATCAGGACGCCACGTTCAACTCATTGAGCGGCAGCGGTCCGAACTCGGCGCTCACGCAAGGCGACCCTCCCGCCAACGCGGCCTTCTACTTCCCCTGGATTTCCGCACAGGATCCTTTACTGAGTAATCTCCCGAATACGTTTCCGCCCTGCGGTTTCGTGGCCGGCATCTGGGCGCAGACGGATGGCACGCGCGGAGTGTGGAAGGCCCCGGCGGGCACGGCAGCCAGCCTGACGGGGGCGATTGGCGTGTACGTGCCGCTGAACGACCGCGAGAACGGCGTTCTCAATCCGTTTGCGGTGAACTGCATCCGTAACTTCAACGTGTACGGCACCATCGTCTGGGGCGCGCGCACCCTCCAAGGCAACGACCAGCTCGGTTCCGAATGGAAATATATTCCCGTGCGCCGGACTGCGCTCTTCATCGAGGAAAGTTTGTTCCGTGCGCTCAAATGGGTCGTCTTCGAGCCCAACGACGAGCCTCTCTGGTCGCAGATCCGATTGAACGTTGGCGCCTTCATGCAAAACCTGTTCCGTCAAGGCGCGTTTCAAGGGCAGACGCCCACGGACGCTTACTTCGTCAAGTGCGATAAGGAAACCACGACCCAGAATGATATCAACCTGGGAATCGTCAACATCGTCGTCGGTTTCGCTCCGTTGAAGCCGGCGGAGTTTGTCGTCATTCAAATCCAGCAGATGGCTGGACAGATCGCAACCTGAGGAGAAGGTCATGGCTCAATTTACGGTCAACGCTCAACGGTTCGATCCTTATAAGAATTTCAAGTTCCGCGTCCGGTGGGACGGCCGCTATGTCGCCGGCGTCAGCAAGGTCGGCACACTGAAGCGAACGACGGAAGTCGTGAAGCATCGGGAAGGCGGCGACCCCTCGAGCAGCCGCAAGTCCCCCGGCCGGACGGAATACGATGCCATCACCTTGGAGCGGGGTGTCACCCACGATGTTGCTTTCGAACAATGGGCCAACAAGGTGTGGTCAGTGGGCGCCGGCTTGGGGGCGGAAGTCTCGTTGCAGGACTTCCGCAAGGATATAACCATCGAAGTCTATAACGAAGCCGGCCAGTTAGCTCTGACGTACAAGGTGTATCGCTGTTGGGTTTCTGAATTCCAGGCTCTGCCCGACTTCGACGCCAACGCCAACGCCGTGGCGATCCAGCATATCAAGTTAGAAAACGAGGGCTGGGAACGGGATCAGTCGGTTCCTGAACCCACGGAGCCCACCTTCAGCATTCCGGCCACCGGGTAATGGAATCATGCGCGCTCTGTCGGTTCCCGAACTCTTGCGAGTTTGGGAGAACGGGCTGGCTCAAGCAGCCGTTGATCGTGCTCTGACACTCCTGGAGGCGGCTTGCCCGGACACGCCTCGGGATGCTCTGGCCTCGCTCAGTATCGGCCGTCGGGACGCCAATTTGTTAACCCTTCGCGAGTGGACCTTCGGTCCGGACATGTCCAGCGTGGTTGTGTGCCCTCAATGCGGCAATAAGGTCGAGATTTCGTTCGACGTCTCAGCCGTGCGTGTAAGCCCCAAGCGGGAGCCGGCCCCGGCACTCGAAATGGCATTTGCGGATTTCGAGCTGCAAGTTCGGCCGCCGAACAGCCTGGATCTCGCCGCAATTGCTGCCGAAGCCGGCGTG
Source organism: Isosphaerales bacterium (assembly GCA_044450785.1). Lineage (GTDB taxonomy): Bacteria > Planctomycetota > Planctomycetia > Isosphaerales > Isosphaeraceae > JBIOJM01. The sequence goes on along the minus strand of JBIOJM010000176.1, from coordinate 8,043 downwards.
GATCAAAGACGGCGGCGGCTGTTCGAGCGCTGCCTGGTCACGGCGCGCCGCGCCGGCCAGCCTGCCGCGGCCTGCGACCTGCCGGATGAAACGATCGACGCGGTGGCCGAGCGCCTGGCCGAGGCCGACCCTCAGGCCGATGTGCAGCTCGATATCGCCTGCCCGTTCTGCGGCCATGGTTGGCGGGCTGTTTTCGACATCGTTACATTCTTCTGGAGTGAAATCGAAGCCTGGGCCTGCCGAGTCCTGCGCGAGGTGCATATCCTGGCTTCCGCCTATGGGTGGTGTGAGCGAGACATCCTGGCGCTCACTGCCGCGCGGCGGCAGTTTTATCTCGAAATGGTGGAGGCATGAGCGATTTCCTGACGAACCTTGCTGTCCGGACTTCTCGTTCGGCCGAGGTGATCCGGCCGCGGTTGCCGTCCATCTTCGAGCCGCCCCGGCTCGCTGCTGGGTTGCCTACCACGGCCAAATTCGTTGCGTGGGAAGAGAATCAGGAGACGTTTGAAGAAACGACCGAGCCGAGTGAGGCGCCGACGGAGCCGGCGAGCGGGCTGTCGCCGGCCGCCGCGCGGCCGGCGCGGCATCAAGTGGAGTCGAGGCTGGTCGTCCCGCCGCGGGCACCGGATATTCCCGGACCGGTCCAGACTTCGCTGTCTCGGTCCAGTGAGATCGGGCCAGACCCCGTTCGTCCTCAGATCCGCCCTGCACATCAAGCTGTCGAATCGCCGCCGAATTCGTCCCAAACTCCGGTCCGTGAATCATCGACTCAGACTCCGGTCCGTGAATCATCGACTCAGACTCCGGTCCGTGAATCATCGACTCAGACTCCGGTCCGTGAATCCCTTGCTGCAACCATGCCGACCCAAACGGCAAGAAATGGGGGAGATCGTTCGCAACCGGCGGCTCCAGCCGGCTGGCCTACCCCTGTCGTCGAGACTCAGAAGAGTTTGTCCACCGGCCAAGTGCCCTCCGAGGGACCGGCAAGCTCGCGCATCGTGTCCCCTTACCTTCAAGCGGATCAGATCTCGCAACTGGTGAAAACGATCGTCCAGTCCCGCGTCGCTTCCCGTTCCGAAGACCCGAAACATGGCATTCCTCCTTCACGCTCGAACCAGCCCGAGCCGGCGATCCAGGTAACCATCGGCCGCATCGAAGTCCGAGCCACGCCCGAGCAGCAGTCGGCGCCCCGGGAACGTGCCGTTTCGCCGGTGTTGAGCCTCGACGAATACTTGCGTAGGCGCCAAAAACGAGTTGGAGAATGAGCAACGCCCTGGCCATTGCCGCCGTGACTGCGACGCTCGATGCGATCTTGGGCAACGGCGTGCACGCCGACCCCGACCTGAACGACACGGCGCTCACGACGCTGCCTCTCGACAAGGCGCGCGGCACCATCACAAGCAACCAGCTCAACCTGTTCCTGTACCAGATCCTGCCCAATGCCGCCTGGCGCAATATGGACGTCCCTCAGTTGGTGAAACCCGGGGAAACAGCCATACCACCGCTTGCACTGAACCTGCATTACCTGATGACGGCCTTCGGCAGGGAGAACGACACCAGCCAGCCGTTTGATCATCATTTGCTGGGCAAGGCCATGAGCATCCTTTACGATCACGCACTGCTCGGCCCCGACGAGATCAAGCTGGCCTTTCCCGGCAGCGACCTCGAACGTCAAGTCGAGCGGATTCGCATCACGCTCCAACCGCTGTCAGTGGAGGAGATTTCCAAACTGTGGACTGGCTTCATGACGAATTATCGCCTTTCCGTTGGCTATGAAATCTCCGTCGCCTTGATTGACAGCACCCAACCCACGCGGTCGCCTCTGCCGGTGCTGACCCGTGGACCGCAGGACAAAGGACCCACTTCGCAGGGGGACCTGATTCCTCCGTTCCCGACCCTGGACACCGTGACGCCTCCGAACCAGCAGCCAAGCGCCCGGCTCGGCGACACCATCACGCTGACCGGTTTCAACCTGGACGGCACGAACATCGGAGTGGTCTTCAACCATGCGTTATGGACGGCGCCGGTAGAAGTTGCGCCCCAACCGGGAGGCACGTCCACGCAGCTCACCGTGACGATTCCCAATCAGCCGGTGACGTGGCCGGCGGGTACTTATGCAATCGCCGTGCTGGTTCAGCGGCCGACAGAGACCTTTCGCCGGTCGACCAACCAACTCTCCGTTTCGATCGCGCCCTCGATCACGATCGCGCCGACAACGGCGCCAGCGGGCAGTATCGCGTTTGCGGTAACGTGCAGCCCACAGATCCGACCAGGGCAGCACGTTTCCCTGTTGGTGAGCGACCAGGATATCCCGGCGCCGGATGTCGCAGTGCAGACCGCGACCTTGAACTTCACTGTGAGCCTGACTGCGGGCGCTTACTTTGTTCGCCTGCGAGTGGACGGGGTCGACAGCCTGCTCGTGGACCGCTCCGTGACGCCGCCCGTGTTCGACCCAACGCAAATGGTGACGATTACATGACGACTCCAACCTGGCAGGACGTCAACGCTCGGTATCTCTCTGCCGCGCTCGTCTGGCTGCGAGCACGGCTCGAGCAGCGCGCCAGGCAGGAACAGAAGCTGACGGCGCCCTTCGCGCGGGAGCCTCAGCCAACTCCTCAAACCCTGCATCCCGAAGAATCCAGGTCTCCGTGGTGGGGATTCAGGCAGGGTGAGCCGCCGCAACTCGCCTCGAAAACACCGTTGGCGTTGTTGCCGCCCACGCCGGGAGCCGGGTTCGACGAGAGTCTGGCCAAGGCGGCAGCCGACCTCGCCGCGGCCGAATCGCAGTCGAATCCCGCACCCGTCCTGATCCGGCTGAGCCAGGTGTTCGGCCTCTCGCGGTTTGAGCGGGAGGTGTTGCTGCTTTGCGTTGCCATGGAGCTGGACACGGGCATCGCCTCACTCTGTAGCCGCGCCCAGGGCGATCCGAACCGGCCGTATCCAACCTTCGCGCTCGCGTTTACACTTTTCGACGAGCCTTCCTGGGACGCGCTCTCACCAGAGCACCCGCTGCGTTACTGGCGTCTGATCGAGATCAACCAGGCGGGCGGCCAGCCGCTGACCACCAGCTCCCTCCGCGCGGATGAACGGATCGTGAATTGCATCAAGGGGCTCAACTATCTGGATGACCGGCTCAGCCCGCTGCTTTCGCCTGTTGATCTTCCCAGTGGTGAAACGGCCCTGCCTCCGTCGTACCAGAGCGCCGTGGAAACGATCGTGCGCCACCTGAAGCAAACGTCAACCGGCCAGGATCTACCGGTGATTCAGTTGCTGGGACCCGACTCGCCCAGCAAACAGCTCGTGGCGGTGCATGCGGCGAGCACACTGGGCCTTCGGCTCTACCGGTTGCCGGCCATGCTGCTTCCATCCCAGCCGGCCGACCTCGAGACCATGACCAGGTTGTGGGAACGGGAAAGCCTCCTGTTCCCGATGGCGCTTTACGTCGACGCGCTGGGCTCCGAGCTCGACGTTTCTCAGGTAACGCAGGGTTCCCCGGTCAGCCGGCTACTCGCACGCACGGGTGGCGTCACCTTTCTCGACACTCGTGACGTGTGGCCCGGCTTGACTCAAAACAGCTTGCCGCTTGACGTCGCCAAGCCGGCTCCCGAGGAGCAAGAGACAGCCTGGAAGGAAGCCCTGGGCGACGCCGCCGGTGAAAGTCCGGCTCTGCTGGCGGGGCAGTTCAACCTGGGCCTCACCGCCATCCGGCAAATTGGCAGCCAGACGCTTTCCGAGCCGGCTGCCTCCGACCGTTCCGTGCACGACCGGCTCTGGGACGCTTGCCTGGCGGGCACCCGTCCGCGATTGGACTCGCTGGCGCAGCGATTGCAGCCCAAGGCCACCTGGGATGACCTGGTGTTGCCCGCGGCCGAGAGCAACCTGCTCCGCCAGATCGCCGCCCAGGTTGGTGGGCGGACCCAGGTCTACCGAACCTGGGGATTCGGCAACAAGATGAGCCGCGGGTTTGGTATCAGCGCGCTGTTCGCCGGTGACCCGGGCACCGGCAAGACGATGGCCGCCGAGGTCATCGCGGACCAACTACGACTGAACCTTTACCGCATCGACCTCTCGGCCGTCGTGAGCAAGTACATCGGCGAAACAGAGAAGAACCTGCGGCGGCTCTTTGACGCCGCCGAGGACGGCGGCGCGATTCTCTTTTTCGACGAAGCCGACGCGCTGTTCGGTAAGCGCAGTGAAGTCAAGGACAGTCATGACCGTTACGCCAACATCGAGATCAATTACTTGCTGCAGCGGATGGAGGCGTACGGAGGTCTCGCGATCCTGGCGACCAACATGAAGAGCGCACTCGACCAGGCGTTCATGCGCAGGCTGCGCTTCGTCGTGAACTTTCCGTTCCCGGGCGTGGCGGAGCGGAAGGTGATGTGGCAAAAAGTGTTTCCGCCCAAGACTCCCACGGCCGCGCTCGATTTCGACGCCCTGGCGCGTCTCAACCTGACCGGCGGCAACATTCAGAGCATTGCCCTCAATGCCGCGTTCCTTGCCGCGCAGGCCGGGGGTGGCGTGACCCAGCAGATGCTGATGGACGCGGCTCGCACTGAGTTGCGAAAGCTCGGGCGAGTGGTCAACGAGCTCGAGTTTCGCCGGCAGGGAAAGGCTGGAGCAGCATGAGAATCAACCTGCACATCGAGCGGCTCATTCTCGAAGGCCTGCCGGTCACGAGCTTGCAGGGGCCGCAGGTTCGGGCGGCGATCGAGAATGAACTGGCACGCCTGCTCGCGGCTCATGGGTTGTCGCTTGAGCTTCGAGGAGGCGTCGCCTTACCGCGCGTGAGGGCCGGAGCCATCCACATTGGCAAGGAGAGTCAGCCCGCGAGGCTCGGGCAGAGTATTGCGCAAGCGGTTCATGAGGGGATCGGCCGTTCGAAGACGGAGAATTCAAGATGAGCAAGCAAACCAGTGTTCAGGCGAAGTCGACGAGTTCACGCGGATTGACCCGTTCCAGTCCGAGTCTCTTGGAGCGCCGGCGTACGCTGGGTCCGCACGTGTGTGTCCAGCGGGAGGCCGAGGGCCCCGCAGTCCATCCGGCAGCGCCGTCGCTCGTGCGGGGAGTCGTCGATTCCCCCGGTCGCCCACTGGACGCGGCGACTCGCTCCGACATGGAGCCTCGTTTCGGCTACGACTTCAGCCAGGTGCGCGTCCATAGCGACGATCATGCGGCAGAGTCCGCGCGAGCCGTCAATGCCAACGCCTACACTGCGGGAAACCACGTAGTCTTCGGAGCAGGAACGTACGCGCCCCGCACGTCCGACGGTCAACACTTACTGGCGCATGAGCTGACGCACGTCGTCCAGCAGGCATCTGGGCCCGTACCGGGAACGCCGATCGGCGGCGGATTATCCGTGAGCGATCCCAGCGATACCTTCGAGCAAACTGCGCGCGCAACGGCCCCTGCTGCAGCCAGCGGACCCAACCTCCAGACAGACCGGGGCGCAGAGTCGCATGAGCCTCTGAACAGTCCTCGGCCTCACACTTACCGAGATCACCTGCAGCGCAGCGATGCGGATTCTCCGCTCCAAGTTGCCGCCGCCCAGGGCAGCGCATCGGCCGCCCAATCCAGCGCCGGTGCCGCTCAACTGAGCGCTTTTACAGGACTCGGTAGTGCGATTGTGGGCGGGTTCACGGGATTGGTCGGCGCCTTCGCCGCGGTGCGCGCGGCCAACTTTGCTGAACGTTCCGCGCAAGCGGCCGAGGATCCGCCGACTGCCGAGCCGACGACTGGTGGCATCACGGTCACCGATGCCGACATTCCCGAAATCAAAGCTCTCGACACCAAAGCGATCGATGCCGCAGACAAAGACCCCGACTCCATGACAGTAACGACGGGCACGGATGAAACTCAGAAGTCGCAAGACGTCGCAAAGACCACGGGGTCCGACACCGAGACTACGGAAGGAAAAGGCAAAAATGCCAAAAAAATCACCGCGAAAAATGAGACAACAACCACCGACAAAGCAGGAACAACAACCACAAGAAAGTCGACGTCCAAGGTTTTCAAGCCACCAGCAGACAAGCCCGACGTACTGAAAACCTACAAGGTCTTGAATATTAATCAGGGCCCGAGCGACAGTGCCGATTTTTACGTTTCGATACGATCCAATACAGACGACATCAAGGACGGAGGAACCGAGCCGCCTAACTCCACGGGTTATCTCGGAGGTTCATCGGAAAGCAACGCGTCCGTCAACTTCAAGGCAAGACCCGGCGCGCACAATCCGGACGGATCGGCAACGGTGAAGCTGCTCATAGGCGGGACCAACACTCCCCCAAGAAAGACCCTCCAGGGGAGTTCGTTCTTCGGAGGTCAGGGCCCCGAGGTGAACAAGAATTATGGAGTTCAGCGCTTCGGCGGTTCAATCACATTCGATGCCAACCCCGATGGCAAGTCTGCCGACCCTAAGGTCGAAGCAAAGAAAAGACCGCCTATTGTCGACCCACGATTGAGGGACGCAGGAAAAGTAGGCGACGGCGAAAAGGATGCACTCGTCACCATCAGTCTGCCCGAGAAGTACCACCCGACCGTCAAGAAGTATGAGAAGGGCTCATGAGCGGCTTTCCCGGTTCTCCGCGTGTGTTGAAGGGCGGTCTCGTGCTGCTCGATCCCGATCGGTTCACGGTCCTGCCGAACGGCATCATCGTGCTCCAGTACAACCCAGACACGCTGACGCGCTCGCTCAAGGTCAAGGGCATCGAAGAAGGGGGCGATCGGACCGAGGCGTTGCGGCTGACCGGGCCCCCCGTCGAGACCATCAAGCTCGACGCGGAGATCGACGCCACCGACCAGTTGGAGGTAGGTGATCAGAACACGTTGCAGTACGGGATCTCTCCCCAGCTCGCGGCGATTGAAACCACCGTCTACCCCCCGAGCGCCACTCTCCAAAACAACTTCAATCTGTCGCAGCAGGGCGTACTCGAAATCATGCCCATGCTGTCTCCGTTTGTGCTGTTCGTATGGAGCGCGAACCGCATCGCGCCGGTGCGCATCACGGACCTGAGTATCACGGAAGAGGCCTTCGATCCGACACTCAATCCCATCCGCGCCAAGGTCAGCCTGGGCCTGCGCGTCCTGACCATCGATGATCTGACCTTCTCGGATAAGAGCGGCAGCCTGTATATGGCCTATCAACGGCAAAAGGAAACTCTTGCCGGCAAATCCCAAGGCGGCACATTGAGCGCACTCGGCATCAGCGGGGTCCCATGAGCAACGGCATACAGAACGATCCGGTGCAGGCGCTGCTGGCGCAGACGTCTCTGTCGAACACGCTCTTCTCCTCGACGAGCCGCTATTACGGCCTCGACACGGACACGCTCGCGCTGCCCGGGGGAAAGACGATCGTCTACGTCCTGCGCCGGTTTGTTCCGCCGCCGGAGAATTTTCAACTCCTGCAGGAACACACCGTCGTCCAGGGCGACCGGCTGGACAACCTCGCGGGCGAGTACCTGGGCGACCCGACGCTCTTCTGGCGGTTGGCGGATGCCAACCGTGCCATGCGTCCGGAGGAATTGACCGAAACCGCGGGGCGGGTGCTGCGCATCACCCTCCCCGAAGGCATTAACGGAAGCTCGCTATGAACCGCGGTTTTTACCTGACCTTGATGATGGGAGGGTTTAATGCCAGCCCCGTGTCGCAGGCGGTCATCGATGCGCTCACCGAGGTAACGGTGAGTTCCACGGTAGGCGCTCAGGGCGGCTTTCAACTGAATTTCACCCTGGGAAAGAACTCAGTTGTCCAGCAGATGCTGAACTCAGGGAAATTCGATCCGCGCACGCGCGTGGTGATTGCCGTCACGGTGAACGGCTCGACCGAGGTGCTGATGGACGGCATCATCACCAAGCAGGACATGACACCGAGTAGCGCGGCGGGAAAATCGACGCTTTCGATTACGGGACTGGACCTGACGGCGCTCATGGATTTTATCGACCTCACGGGCATCCCTTACCCCGCTCTGCCGGAATTTGTCATCGTCGAGTTGATTCTGGCGAAATACGCAGTACTGGGGGTAGTTCCTATCGCGCTCCCCGCCAG
>JBIOJM010000175.1:0-19873 GCA_044450785.1 Isosphaerales bacterium | reverse complement strand
GCCGTGCCCGCATCGATCGAGACGCACCCCGCAACGAGCACGAAAACCTGCTCGCCGTGACCCAGTTTCTGGCCCGTTTGCGGTACAATAACCAGAAGTTGTTCCAAATCTTGGGAGGACGCAAAGCCATGATCGAATCCCCTTTGGTTCAGGAGTTGTTTCAGGAACTCATCGCCGAGCGCACGCGCAAAACGTTGATAAAGGCTGTGATCGATTTCCTGGTCGCCCGCTTCGGCTCCAAGGCCCAAGCGTTGGAGACAGAACTAAAGACCATCGATGACGAAGCACGCTTGCAGGCGCTGGTCAAGCACGCAGCCACATGCCGCACCCTCAGCTCGTTCCGCAAACAACTTGCGCCGTGAGGCGGAATCACGACCTTTCGACATGGTTCGTGCCGCATGAAGCTCGGTCCTTGCTTGACTGCCTTCCGCGACCCCGCCACTTTCGAGACTTCCTCTAATCACCACCCGCTTTGCCGAAGCGAAACGGCGAGCACGCCAGGGTCCGCCCTCTCGCTCTTCCCCATCGGTTCCAAATCTTGGGAGGACGCAAAGCCATGATCGAATCCCCATTGATCGAGGAACTCAAAGCCGAATGGACGCATGAAACGATGATTAAATCTGTCATTGATGTCCTGGTCGCTCGCTTCGGCCCCAAGGCCGAGAGGTTGGAGATCGAGCTCAAGACCGTCGGTGACGAAGCACGCTTGAGAGAGCTGGTCAAGTACGCCGCCACTTGCCGCACCCTCAACTCGTTCCGTAAGCAGCTTGCGCCATAGATTGCCGCGCACTCGGTCAAAAGCAAAACCGTAACGATAGCGATGAGCACTGATGATTTGTTGCTTGACATCCCAGTTGCGTCTCGGGCGTCGCACCCCGCGGTCGGGGACTCATTTTCTGATCTCGACGACGAAACGGGGAGGACGGCCTGGATGCGGCGCAAGGCACATCACAGCCGCGGTTCCAGCCAGCGAACCGTGTCGTCGACGACTTGCTCCCGGCCCAGCTCGTTGAACGGCTCGTGGAGCATCTTGGGGTAGATCAAGAGCGTCTTGTCCACGCTCGCCAGCCGGTCGAAAAACTCGCGTGACGCCGCCGGGTCGATCACGGGGTCCTGGCCACCCAGGAGCATCAAGATCGGAGTTCGAATCTCACCGGCGTTGGCCAGGAGCATCTCACCCCCCTCGATCATCCCGAAGTACAACGGAGCGCTGATGCGGCCGTGCCGCAGCGGGTCGGCGCGATGTTCCTCTCGAACGTCCGGGTCGCGAGTCAGCAGGTCGGCGCGAATCTCACCCGAGAGCGTGATCCAGGGGGCGCATCTGGCGAGCAATCGGGCCATCATCAGCTTGCGGGGCGAGACGGGCACGGCGACCCGCAGGGCCGGGTTCGAGACGACCAGACCGCCGAATAAACCTTGTTCCCGGAGCGCAACGTGCAAGGCGACCTGCCCTCCATTGGAATGGCCCAGCACGAATCGATCCAGATCGGGCACGTGGTGCGCCGCCCAGTCGAGGACCTTCAAGAGGTCCTCGGTCAATTCGTGATAGCGCCCTACCACGCCCCGGCGCCCGGGGCTGCGTCCGTGCCCGCGGTAGTCGACGGCAATCACATCGAGCTCGAGCCTCGCGCCCAGCGTCTCGGCCACGTGCTGGTAGCCGCCGCCGTGCTCGCCGAAACCGTGCGAGACGATGATGACCCCTCGGGGCGCCGGCCGGCGCCACCAACGCCCGCGCAGCAGCTTGCCGTCCGCCGCGCGAACCTCGATCTCGCCAACGCGTGCCCTTGCCGTCGCCATCCCGTCTCTCGGGATCATCGTCCTCTCCACTGCTCGCGAGAGACACCCGGTCCTCGCCCCGTTCGACATCAATAATCGAACGCTGGTGGTCCGTCAATCGACGATTGAGGGCGTGGTGGACGATCGTGTTCGAGATGACTGCTTCCGATGCGCGGTCGCCGAAATCGTCCACGAGCGGCGCGGAATCTACCGGGCGGGCCCCCTTTCAGGCCTTCCTCACCTCGGCGATCGCCCTGGCGGCCTCGGCCAGGCACGCCTTGATGTCGTCCTGGGGATCCTCCGGCTTCTCCTCGTATTCAATCGCCAGGCAATAACGATACTTGTTCCGAGCCAGCGCCTTCAAGAGATCGACCGTCCGCAGATCGCCCTGGCCGAGAATGGTGAAGGTCTTGGCGTCCTTGACGTCCTTCAAGTGGACCCCGAAAACACGGTTGCCGAACGCCTCGACCGCGTGGACCGGGTCTTCCTTCGAGCGGAGGAAGTGGCCGGTGTCGATGCAACAGCCGACCTTGGGATGATGGTCCTTGATCGCCTTGCTGATCGTCTCGATCTTGGCGTAGCGGTTGCCCGGTCCGTGATTGTGGATGCCGACCGCGATATCGAACATCTCGACCAGCTTGTCCAGCTCGTCAAAGGAACCCGGATCGGGATCGGCCGAGAGGTATTCGAGCCCCAGACTCTTGGCGAACTCGAAGGTCCGGCGGTTGGCAGCGGCGTTTCCGCCCAGGTGGACAACGCCATAACCGGCCAGCGTCACGCCCGCAGCCTCCAGCTCGCGTTTGAGGGCCTCTCGACCGTTCGCATCGGTCGCCATCGGCACGTGGGCCGGGAACGCCTCCCAGTAATGAAGCCCCAGCTCCTTGGTTGCAGCCAACGCTTTCCCCAACGAGGGCCGGCCGTCCTGGGTGTAGCCACGGAGCGAGTAGCTCTGCAGCCCCATCTTGAAGGGACTGTACGGCCCTTCCGGGTCCTCGGAGCCCGTGTTGCCCCCGCGCGACATCCGGCCAAGTCCGAGTGATCCGGCCAGCGCGCATCCGGCGGTGAGCACCTCCCGCCGATTCCAATTTCGATCTTCGTGATGCAATGACATGGTGGTCCTCCGTTCCATGAACCCCTGAACAACCATCGAAAAAACGCGAGGTGTCCGGCCTGTCGTCCTCGCTCCTGTTCAGAAGCTAGCCCAACCTCGAGGGCGATGCCAGCCCCCGGCCGGGAAAATCGAGAAAGTTTGATGGACGGCCGGTCGACTCTTGAGAGTCCGGTTCGCCGTTTGGTAAGATGTCTCGGGACCTGATCTTGAGTCGTCTTGATGTCGCGCCGCATCGACGGGGCGAGGCCTTGAGGGTAAAGCCATGCGGCCCGTTTCCGATGAGATTCTTGGGGTCATGCAGCCCGTTGGCGGCGGCGACCCGATTCCGCTGACGAAGACTGAGATGGTGCTCGGCCGCCGTCCCGGCTGCGACATCCGTCTCGATTATGAAAACATCTCGGGCAAGCACTGCACGCTCAGGTTCTTGAACGGCATCTGGATGGTGCGAGACCTCGGGAGCACCAACGGAACCACGGTCAACGGCTCCTTGATTGCGAGCGAGCAGAGCCTCATGCCCGACGAGGAGCTTGGGATTGCCGGGCACATGTACACCATCGAGTACGAACCCGCCGGACCCGAGGCCTTTCTCACCTCCCACAAAGACCTGGATGAGGACGTCGTTCAAGAGCGTGCCCGGCACTCCCTCATGGATCTTGCCGGGCTCGACACCGATGAAACCCGGACCACGCGTCCCAAACGCGCCCCCACCGTGATCGAGCGTCTGTCCGCAGATCTAGCGGAATTCGACGACGTGGTTCCCGATCATTTCAAAACCGCGCCAAAACCCAACAAAAAACCGACCGACGACGACTTCCTCAAGTTGATCGAAGACGACGTCAAGAAGCCGGAATAATCGCTGCCTTCCACACAAAAGACCGGTCCGAGAAGCATTCTTTTGACGCTTTTATAGTCAGTCACGTTCGTCGCAACGTGACACGCGCTCCGGGAATGTCCGCCCACTCATGGGCACAGGCACGCTTGGAGACGTGTATTACTTCGAATGTTCAACACGCAGGAGTTAGCCACGATGAGAACGATTCTACGAGGGATGGTCGGAGTCGGACTGGTCGCGCTGCTCGCCGGTCCGGCGCTTGCCCAGGGTCAGGGGCGAGGGTTCGGCATGTTCGGCGGTGGCGGCATTGGCATGCTGATCGGCAACGAGAGCGTGCAAAAAGAGCTGAAGCTCGACGACAAGCAGGTCGAGAAGGCGAAGGAGGTCGCCGGGAAGAACGGCGAGAAGATGAGGGCGGCGCGGGAAGAGTTCCAAAACCTGGATCAGGAAGAGCGCCGAACGAAGATGCAGACCCTCGGCAAGGAAATGAACGAGTCGACCCTCAAGGCGGTTGGCGAGTTCCTCAAGCCAGAGCAGATCACCCGGCTCCATCAGATCTCCTATCAGACGCGGGGGGCAATGGCCTTCAGCGACCCCGAGGTCGCCAAGAAGCTGAGCCTCACCGACGGCCAGAAGAGCGAGATCAAGACGATCGTCGATGACTCCACTGCGGCGATCCGCGAGATTTTCACCTCGAACCAGGACGACCGCGAAGGGAACATGAAGAAAGTCGCCGAGCTCCGCAAGGAAACCCTCACCAAGGTGACCGGCAAGCTCAACGACGAGCAGCAGAAGACCTGGAAAGAGTTGATCGGTTCTCCGTTCGAGATCAAGTACCCTCCGCGCCCCCAAAACTGAGATCGCCGATCTTTCGGGTTCGTTTCAGGGAAGCCGCCCGAAAGCGACGGCCGCAACCAAGCCGACGAGGTCCCGGTGTCGTGTCATCCGGGATCTCGTTTTGCATTCGTGGACCGCGCGAAGATCGCTTCACGATCCCGGTTCGCAGGCTCACTCCACTGTCACGCTCTTGGCCAGGTTGCGGGGCTTGTCGATGTCACAGCCTCGGCGCCGCGCGACATGGTAAGCCAGGAGCTGAAGGGGCACGACGGCCAGGAGCGGCTGCACGATCTCGGGCGCATCCGGGATCGCCAGAAAGACATCCGACAAGGCAGCGAGCGAGCGGTCGCCCTCGGTCCCGACGGCGATCACCAGTCCGTTGCGCGCCCGGACCTCCTCCACGTTGCTGAGGGTCTTCGCATGCAACGAGCCTCGCGGCGCGACGAACAGGCACGGAGTCTGGTCGTCGACCAGCGCGATCGGACCGTGCTTCATCTCGGCCGTCGGATAGCCTTCGGCATGGATGTAGCTGATCTCCTTGAGCTTGAGGGCCCCTTCCAGCGCGACGGGATAGTGGAGATCACGGCCGAGATAGAGCGCGCTTCGGGCCGTGGCGACGACTTCGGCCGCCTGCTCGATCTTCGGCTCCGTTTTGAGAATTTCTCCGACTGAGCCGGGAACCGATTCGATTGCGTCGACCACGGCCAGTCCGTCCGGAAAGGAAAGGTGTCTCAACCGGCCGAGATGAAGGGCCAGCAGCAGCAATACGGTGACCTGGGCCGAGAACGCCTTGGTACTGGCGACTCCGACCTCGAGCCCGGCATGGAGATAGATTCCACCGTCCGCCTCGCGGGCGATCGTGCTGCCGACCGTGTTGACGATCGCCAGCGTCGGATGGCCGCGCCGCTTCGCCTCGCGCAACGCACCCAGGGTGTCGGCCGTCTCGCCCGACTGGCTGAGCACGAAGACCAGCGTGCGATCGTCGAGCGGTGCGTTGCGGTAGCGGAACTCGCTGGCGTATTCGACCTCAACGGGCAGATGAGCGAGCCGCTCGATCAAGTACTCGCCCACCAGCGCCGCATGCCAGCTCGTCCCGCACGCCGCCAAGACGACCCGCCGCACGCGGCGGAGCTGGCGGACCGAGAGGTTCAGACCGCCGAACTGCGCGGTCGCCTCAGCCCGGCGCAGCCGGCCACGGCAGGCGTTGATCACCGTCTCGGGCTGCTCGCGAATCTCCTTGAGCATGTAGTGGGCGTGGCCGCCGAGCTCGACCGCGTCTGGCTTCCAGTCGATCCGGTCGATTCGCGGCGTGATCGATCCGTGCTCGAGGTGGCGAATCTCGAAGTCATGGTCGGTCAGACGGACGACCTCGCCGTCTTGCAAGAACGCGACCCGCGCCGTGTGAGGAGCAATGGCGATCGGGTCGCTGGCCAGCAGGTGCTCGCCCTCGCCCAAACCGACCACCAGCGGACTTCCAAATCGAGCGCCGACGACCTCGCCGGGCCGCTTCGGACTGACAACCGCCAGCCCATACGTCCCTTCGAGGCGCGGCAACGCACGCTGGACGGCCCCGAACAGATCGTCGCTGGTTTCCAGCTCGCGCGCAATCAAGTGAGCAACGACCTCCGTGTCGGTCTGGCTGACGAACGCGAACCCCTGCGACTCGAGCTCGTGGCGCAGCGAAGCATGGTTCTCGATCACGCCGTTGTGCACCAGGGCGACCGTGGCCGCTCCCGCGCGCCCTCCCAGGTGCGGGTGGGCGTTGCGGTCGGTCGCCGGCCCATGCGTCGCCCACCGCGTGTGGCTGATCCCACAGACACCCGGGGCCGATTCGCGTTCGAGCAATTCCTCGAGGACCCGGACTCGACCGGCCCGCTTCCGCACGATCAGTTGATTCCGGTCAATCGTGGCAATTCCGGCACTGTCATAGCCGCGATATTCGAGACGCCGCAGCCCCGCGACCAGGATCGGAGCGGCCTCGTGCCCCCCGGTGTATCCGACGATCCCGCACATGCACACCATCCTCGTCTATTCGAGTCCTGCTCAGCCAGCCGCGGGTGACCCGGCGGGCATCGGGGGAAAGATGGCGGCCACGCGACAACGGAATCCCGGGACCACGTGTTCGCCCGATAACTCACCGTCTTCACGGAGCCAGCCCACCGAGCCGTCTTCACGATGGATGTGAACGGTGCGAGCCTCGGGGTTGATCACCCAGACGAGAGCCACACCTGCACTCAGATATTCAAGGACCTTGTTCTCGACGTCATAGGCCGACTCGTTGGGTGAGAGGACCTCGACCGCGAGGTCGGGAGGAATGTACGTGTATCCCTCCGACGTGAGGGCATCCGGCAGACGATCCTTGCGGATGAACGAGACGTCGGGCTTTCGCACTTTCCCGGGGGCGTCGGGGAAACAGGCATATCCTTGGTCGGCCGGCCAGGCCCAGCCGAGCGGTTGCTCGCGCAGAAAAGCATTGAGCGCATAATACACTTGTCCCCCCACCCAGCTTGATAGGCGGCTCATTTCACGCTCCACAAGGTGGCCGTCGACCAACTCGTAATCCTTCCGGTTGGGCATCGCCAGGAGGTCTTCCGGAGTATACGTTTTTTGATCTACGGTGCTCATCGATCCGCCTCTTGATCCGGAGGTTCGTTCCACGGACATCGCCTGGAGTCCGTGTCAGGATTATACCTCGAATCCATCACGTACGGACTACCTGATTTCCTGGTAGAATGTTCCAGGTCATGGGAGTCTGCTTTCAGGGAGCGAGGCAATTCATGGAACGGATGGACAAAACCCAGGTCCGCAAAGTAAAAACAGACGAGCAGGAAAGCGACTTCGCGTTCTGGCAGTCACGCACTCCTCAGGAGCGCCTGGAAGCGCTCGAGGACATCCGGAGGGAGTACCACCTTTGGAAGCATGGAACTCAACCAGGATTTCAGAGAGTTCTTCGAATCGTTAAACAGAAATAACGTCCGCTACCTGATCGTGGGCGGATACGCGGTCGGCTACCATGGGCATCCCCGCTATACGAAGGATATCGATGTCTGGATCGAGTCCACGCCCGAGAATGCGGCGAGGTTGATCCAGTCGCTGGCCGAGTTTGGTTTTTCCTCGTTGGGCTTGGAGGCGGAGGACTTTCTCCGGCCCGGATACACGATTCAACTCGGAGTGCCTCCGAATCGAATCGATCTGCTGACGAGTGTGCTCGCTCTCGATTTCGAGACGAGCTTTGCTTCGAAGGTCGAAGTGGATCTCGCGGGCTTGACCGTTCGCTTCATCGCTCTCGATCATCTCAAGCAGAATAAACGGGCCGTCGGCCGGTTTCAGGATCTGGCCGATCTCGAGCATCTGGGATGAGCTCCGCTTCCCGCTCCTGCCCAAGCCTGTCCATTCATTGCAAACCCGTTTTCTCCTATCCGACGAAGACAACCGCGAGAAAAGGCAATTGCCCCGGCCGCCCAAGTCCCAGACCAATGAAGTTCGCTGCCTGATCGTGGGCGGATACGCGGTCGGCCACCATGGTCATCCCCGCATGCTGAGTATCGTGGTCGCGATCGTCTACCCGACGGCGTTGACGTTTCTCTATTTCGACCTTCTCGCCAACGCGCCGACGGTCGTACAGCAGGGAGTTTACGCTCTGGGGAAAGTCCTGCAGTTCGGACTCCCCGCGGTGTGGACCGCGTCGATACTCAAAGAAAAGATCGATGTACACCGCCCGTCGATGACGGATTTCGTTTGGGGCATCGGATCGGGGGTCATCATTGTCGCCGCGACGTTGCTCGTCGTTCACCTTTGGCTCTTGCCCGCGGGTTATTTCGCCACAGCCGTGGATGGCATTCACGCCAAGCTCAAGGGGCTGGGAGTGGACTCGCCTTCTCGCTATATCGCACTCAGCACGTTTTATGCACTGGGGCATTCAGGCTTGGAGGAATACTACTGGCGCTGGTTTGTTTTCGGAAGGCTGAAGCGTCGCACCTCCGTGAGCGCCGCAATCCTCTGGTCGAGTGTGGGCTTCATGGCCCATCACGTGCTCATCGTGGCCGGATTCTTCGGATGGTCCTCATTCCTCACCTATGCGCTCCCGCTATTCGTGGCAATCGGGGGAGCCGCGTGGGCGTGGCTCTATCACCATACCCGCTCGCTGTACGGCCCGTGGATCAGTCATCTCTGCGCCGACGCCGCCATCTTTTTCATCGGCTATCAACTTTCCTTCTAAGTGGCGTTGACATGTCGTCTTGACTCGGCGATAGTGTCGCCCCGACAGGACGGTTCCGGTGAGGGCCGAAACGCCCGCCCGGAAGAACGGATGATCGCCTGTCGCGAAGAGCAACCCAACGGATGAAGGCCGCAAGGACGAGGGCCTGGGGTGTTGATCGTTCTGCCCGTCTCGCCTTGCCGCTCATTTCCCTTTGCGGACACCCTCGACGTTCCAGGCGCGACTCGAGTCACCCAGGATGGAGCCTGCGATGCGCGTACTCGTCACCGGCGGAGCCGGTTACGTCGGCTCGACCATGGTCCCGATGCTCCTCGACCAGGGACACCGCGTCCGGGTCGTCGACACGCTCAAGTTCGGCGGTCACGGCCTGCTGCCCTGCTGCTCGAACCGCTTCTTCGAGCTGTTGAAGGGGGACGTCTGCGATCCCGCGACCGCCCGGTCGGCCTTGGACGGCGTGGACGCGGTCGTTCACTTGGCGGCCATCGTCGGCTACCCGGCCTGCAAGAAAGAGCCCCAGCTCGCCCAGGCGGTCAACGTCGATGGGACCGCCAACCTGCTCCGCCATCGCAAGCCCGATCAGAAGTTCCTGTTCGCTTCCACGGGCAGCATCTACGGCTCGATCCCCGACTACGTCTGCAACGAGGAAACCCCCCGCGCGCCGATCACCCTCTACGGCGAGACCAAGGCCGCGGCCGAACAACTGGTGCTCGACGCCGGCAACAGCGTCGCCTACCGCTTCGCCACCGCGTTCGGCGTCAGCAACCGGATGCGGCTCGATCTCATGCCCAACGACTTCACGTACCAGGCCGTCCACAACCGCAACCTGATCGTCTACGAGGGGGGCTTCAAGCGGACCTTCGTCCACGTCCGCGACATGGCGCGATCGTTCATTTTCGCCTTGGAACGCTGGTCCGAAATCAAGGACGACGTCTACAACGTCGGGCATGAGACGATGAACTTCACCAAGGAGGACGTCGCCCGCAAGATCCTCGAGCACGTCGATTACTACCTTCACTTCGCCGAGGTCGGCAGCGACGCCGATCAGCGCAACTACGAAGTCTCCTACGAGAAGATCCGCAAGAAGGGCTTCGAGACCACGGTCGACCTCGACCGCGGCATCTCCGAGCTGGTTCGAGCCGCCAGGCTGATCGAATTTCAAAATCCGTTCGCCAATGTCTGATCTTGAACACGACTTCTTGGAGCCACTTCATGAAAAGCTACTGGTCCTTCAAGCACGTCACCGTGACCGGCGGGGCCGGGTTTTTGGGCCAGCACGTGGTCAAGCGGCTGCAGAGCTACGGGGCCAACGTGTTCGTGCCGAGGCAGCGCGACTATAACCTCGTCTCGCTCGATGCATGCCTCCGCTGCCTGCTCGAGCATCCCTGCGACCTGCTGTTCCACACTGCGGCGTACTACGGCGGCATCGGCATCAACCAGAATGAGCCGGCAAAGCTTTATTACTCCAATCTCGTGATGGGCGCCAACCTGATGGAGGCCGCCCGGCTGGCGAAGGTCTCCAAGGTCGTCAACATCGGCACGGCGTGCAGCTATCCGGGGTACCTCGAGGGGCACTTGAAGGAGCCGGACCTCTGGGCAGGCCCCTGCCATGCCAGCGTCGTGAACTACGGATTGACCAAGAAGATGCTGGCCGTGCAGGGCGAGGCGTACAAGAAGCAATACGGGCTCGACTCGATCCACCTGATCCTCACCAACCTGTACGGGCCCGGCGACTCCTACAATACCGAGCGTTCGCACGTGGTGGCGGCCCTGATCCGGAAATGGGTCGAGGCCGATCTCGCGAAGGCCAAGAGCATCGAGGTCTGGGGCACCGGCAACCCGGTCCGCGAGTTCATCTACGTCGAGGACTGCGCGGACGCGATCGTGCTGGCGGCCGAGAAGTACAACGACGTCACGACCCCCTTGAACATCGGGACAGGAATCGGCACCTCGATCCGGGAGCTGGTCGAGACGATCAACAAGGTGACCGGTTTTCGGGGAAAAATCGCCTGGAACACCGATAAACCCGACGGCGCCATGTTGAAAGTGCTCGACGTCAGCCGGATGAAGCAAGTGCTCGACGGCTGGGCGCCGCCGACGGCTCTCGGGCCGGGCCTAGACAAGACGATCTCCTGGTATCGGGCCAACAAGGCCCAGGCGGATGCGAAATGGTGAAGGGCAAGCGAATTCTCTTCATCAACCAGTATTACTGGCCCGACTGCGCTTCCACCGCCCAGCACTTGACCGACCTTGCCGAATCGATGGCGGTGCGTGGATTCGAGTGTCACGTCCTGTCGTCTCGGAGCCGCTACCAGCCGGGAGCGCCCAGGCCTCCCCGTCACGAAATTCACGAGGGCGTGCACGTCCACCGCGTGCCCGCGACGTCACTGGGCCGCCGCGGCACCTGGGCCAGGATGACCGATTATCTGAGTTTCTACGCCGGCGCCGTCCTCAAGGCCGTTTCCCTGCCCCGCTTCGACGTGGTGGTCACGCTCACGACCCCTCCGCTCATCGGCCTGATCGGCAGCCTCTTGAAGCGGATCCGAGGGACGCGACACGTCTACTGGAGCATGGACCTCCACCCCGACGCCAGCCTGGCACTCCGCCGGATGTCGCCGCACAGTCTCTTCGGCCGGTTCCTGCACCGGCTCTCTGGTTTCGTTTATCGCCGTGCCGACAGGGTCGTCGTGCTCGGACCATACATGGCCGACCGGATCGCGCAGAAGCAGGTGCCGCCCGAACGAATCGTGACGATCCCGGTCTGGAGCCGGCGCGACGAGATCTACCCGACCCCGCGAGCGGCCAACCCGCTCCGCAAGTCGCTCGGGTTGGGCGATGCGTTCGTGGCGATGTATTCGGGGAACCTGGGTCTGGCCCATTCCTTCGACGAGTTCCTGGAAGCGGCCCGCCGGCTGCGTGACCGTACGGACATCGTGTTCATGTTCGTCGGAGGCGGCCCGCGCCTGGGCGAAATCAGGGCTGCCCGGGAGCGCGACTTATTGACGAACGTCCGCCTGCTCGACTACGTGGCGCGCGACCAGTTGCACACGTCGCTCTCGCTGGCCGACGTCCACTTGATCTCGATGCGGCCGGAGATGACGGGGATCGTCGTGCCCGGCAAACTGTACGGAGTGATGGCGGCGAGCCGGCCGGCCGTCTTTGTCGGCCCCGAGCATTGCGAGTCGGCCGATACGATCCGGAGCGCGGGCTGCGGATTCGCCGTCAAGCCGGGCGACGTTGACGGCGTGATCGCGGCCCTGGAGCTGCTGGCCGCCGACCCGACCGTCGGCCGGCGCATGGGCGAGCGGGGACGATCCACCTTGATCGCGCACCACGAACAAAGGCTCTGCTGCAACCATTGGTTCGAGCTGATTCGCGAGCTCGTCGCACCGCCGCACAGTGAAAAGCCGGGCGTGAATTCGCCGCGCCGGCGAGCGCACGTAGGAGAGCCTGCGCACTGGCAGGGCCATCGCGCCGGGGTCGTCCCCGGCGTGACGATCGGAACATAACGGAGAGAGCCTGAAAAGACCTTGTGACTGATCGTGCCGGGTCCACCCCCCCTGGCCCCCCCTTCGCAAGGGGGGGGAAGAACGGCGCAAACGAAGGCGGCACGAACGCGTAGGTTGCGCAAGACGGACTTTTCACCGGCCCAGTTCCACCCACCCCCACCGAGGAGCAAGACCGTGATATCCATATCCAGGACATGGTTGTTCGCCGCGGCGATCGGAGCCAGCGCAATCGGGGCCAGGGCTCTCTGCGCCGAGCCGGCGCCCGCCGGCGTTGCCGAAATCCAGGCCAAGCATGACCGGGCGTTCATTCACGAGCTGACGGAATACCTCCAGAAGAACCCCAGGGCCGAGGATCGCGACCAGGCCTACGCCGCGCTCTTCAACAAGGCGATCGAGCACGACTGGTTCAACGAAGCCGAGGAGCTGGGGCGGCAGTATCTCAAGTCCGATCCGGACGGGCCCGTCAAGGCACTGGCCCAGATCATCCTGACCATGGCGCGCGCGCAGGCCGGGCAGTATGACCAGGCCCTGGCACGATTTCGCGAGCTGATGCAAGGGGTGAACCAGAACGAGCAGGAAGAGTTCGCCGCGAGTTTTTCCGAGAACCTCGCCGCCGCGGCCATCACGGCGGGCGAGTTCGCCGCCGCCCGTGAGGTCTACACGACGCTCCTCTCCCGATTCAGCGACAGCCCCAACCTGCGCCAGAAGGTCCAGGCCGAGCTCAAGCGCCTCGACAAGGTCGGCAAGCCGGCGCCGACCTTCGCGGCCGAGGACATCAAGGGGCAGCCGATTCGACTCGCGGCCTACCGTGGCAAGTACGTCCTGGTCGATTTCTGGGCGACCTGGTGCGCGCCGTGCGCTGCCGAGCTGCCGCGGCTCCAGGCTGCCTATCGCGCGTATCACGACGACGGCTTCGAGATCATCGGCGTCAGCCTGGACGAGAACAAATCGGCCGTCGCCGATTTCGCCAAGGTCCGCAACCTACCCTGGCCGCAGCTTCACAACGCCAGCAGCTCGGCGGACCTCGTCGAGGCGTTCGGCGTGATCTCGATCCCCGCGGCTTACCTCGTCGACCCGGAGGGGACAATCGTCCGCCTCGACCTGCGCGGCAAGAACCTCGACGAGACGCTGGCCCGGTTGATCAAGCGGCGGGCGAGTGGCGTGACTGTCCGGTAAGGAGCTGTCTGGTAGAATCGACGCTCAGCGGGCCGTTCGGTTGAGATTGGCCTCATGTGCCGTCAGACCATGTCCATTCGGTTGGCATTCACATTCGCGGGCTCGTTAGCGCTCAACCTCGCGCTGGCCGTCATGGGGCGTGGGTCGTTCGGCCAGTTTTCGTTCACTGATCCCTCCGGGATGTTCAACGGGGTTGAATTCGATAGTCGCTCTGGGTTCTGGCACGAATGGCACTAGCCGCCGGTGAACCCCATATTCCACGGTCCATTCGATAGTGAGATGCTCCTGTGAGCGGCACGGCGCTAGCCGCCGGTGAACCCGTCAATCGGAGATTGACAGACCACCAGTCGGGATCAACGTCCCACCGATCCGCCGGCTTTGGGACCGACTCCCACCCGACCGAGCCCGAACTGGTCACCGGCCCGGACCGGCTCGGTTCCCTGGAAGTCGACCTCGACCATTTTTTCGCTCTGGACGTCGCCGCCGGCCTCATCCTTGAGCGTGCTCACGATCTTGCGCGATCGTGTGTCGATCACGTCACCCGTCGAGGGATAGGCGTACCGGCCGTCGATGCTGAAGGTGATCCAGCCCGGCTGGTCGTGGAGCTTGATCGATGCCACCTGCTTCGGGGGCATGACGGTCGCGTCGAAGATGTGCATCCGGCTGTTGGCCGCGTCGGTCAGCCAGAGCTCCTTGTCGTCGGGCGTCAGTCCGATCCCATGGCTGGGACAGCCGTGCCGCTTGGTCGGGCCTACCTCGTACCCCCGCACCTCGACCCGGAACCGCTTTCGTCCCGATGTCAGGTCGCCCACCTCGAATCCCAGCAACCCGTTGACATTCACAAAGCAAAGAGTCTGTCGACCGTTGATCGTGAATGGCCGGATGCTCGAGCTGAAGGGACCGACCGTGCGGATGACCTCATGACTGCCCGTGCCGGCGACCGCCAAGAATGGTGACTTCAATCCGGCAAGGTAAGCTTCCTTGCCGTTCAAGCCGGCGATCGTGTTGTGCGCGCCCGAATGAGGAGTGATCCGCGCGAGCACCTCGCCATCCTCGGCCCGCACCACGTACCAGAGCGGACCCTCCAAGGACGGCAGGAAGATGGTCGCCCCGTCGGGCGTGATCGCCATCCGGTCGCAGCCCAGCTCGTACGACCTCTCCCAGAGCAGCTTCTCACTCACCAGGTCGATGCACATCAACTGCTTCGTCGTGCTGATATAAAGCTTCTTCGTATGAGCGCTCGCGCAGATCCCCTTGACGTTGAGCGGCTTGCCGTTCGCATCGAGGCCGGCGGTCGCGATCCGCTTCTGCAAGCGGTGCTCGTTGTCGATGTCGTAGACCAGGAGCCCGTGACCGCCATACTCTAAATAATCGCGGATGCCGGGTACCGCGACGTAAAGCCGGTGCTTGACCGGCTCGGGCTCTGGAGCCCCGCCCGCACTGGCGCCGGGTGCGAGCAAGGCAGCCCAGGCCCAGACCCAAACCAGCGAGATCGAGGCGAATCTTGCCAGCAAGCGATTTGGATGGTGCATGGTCGACCTCTCGAGTCACCGAGGCTTTTGGGCTTCGGCGGCGATGACAAACGCCTTGTAAACGCGGCGGCGAGCCGCGACCAGGAGGCTGTTGAAAACGAAGGTGAAGAGCAGGGGCGGCGTGATCGCGGCGGCCTGGATGCCCCTGGCAACGTTTGCCTGGGGCGCCCCGGCCGCCGTCAGCCCGAGTCCCGCAACCGGGCTGAGACCGTAGACGATCTGGCTCGGGTGATTGCTGTTCATGGGGATCGACGCCATCAGGGTGATCGTCCCGGCGACCATGGGAAGGATCCAGGCCAGGAAGAGAAAGAGGCCGAAGTACATCAGGCCTCGCGGACCGAACCTGAGCTGGAAGAACTGCAAGGCCAGGCCGAAGTACGCCACAACCAGGACGCCGCTCGCGATCGCCAGTGGAAACGCGGACATGACCGGGCCGGCCACGACGAGATCGGGAACGGGGCTCGCCTGCCAGGCGATCGTCGCGGCCACCAGCACGATCGTGCAGGCGATCACCAGGAAAACCCGGTTGAGCGACAGGTCGTCCCAGGGAGGTAAGTGGCTCCGGCCCTGCTTGCGTGCTCGCCACAGGCCCTTGTAATACTCGGCCTGCGAAGGCGTGACCATGGCGAGCAACACGATCGACGCGATGACCAAGACGTAAAGCGTGACGATATTCAGTACCGCGTATTCTTCCCGCTTCCAGATTCCTCCCAGCAAGAGGACCGCGAGCGTTGCCATGGCGGCGATCGCCTGCGGTTTCGTCAAGGGGTGGATCCGATCCGAGGTCATCCTGCGGACACACGCCAGGTAGATGAAAAACAAGAGAGCGCTCACGTAGATGAGCACGACCGCGAGCCAAGGCAGGGAAATGCCAAAGAAGCTCAGACGGAGGCCGTAATCAACCAGCGCGGCGGAACGACTCAGGCCCAGGGCTAGGTATCCCCCAAAAAAGAGCACGAAGACAATGACTCCGACCACGCCTCGCGAGCTGGTCCTCGGCTTGGAGAGCAGCGCGTTCAAGATTGCCAGGCCATGGAGCAACCAGGCGGCCGCGATCAAGACAATCATCAACTGAACGAACCCGTACACGGTGGGACTGCCGAACGCCAGGCAGAGCGCCGAGAACGGGAGCGTGGTCGCGAAGAGGACATACTCGCGGATCGGAGCGCCCAAGAAGAAGCCGAGCGTCAGCGCGGCTGGTGAAACGGGCGAGACTCGATGGAAATCGAGGATGCCCGAGCCTCGCGCGCCGCCCACGGCCGTTCCGACCTGGGCCGCCCCCATGATGACCAGGATGATCGCCTGCAGGCTCATCAGCAGACCGAACGCACCGCCCGACGCGAACGTGCCAAGCTGATATCCGGCCCAGGCGATGCACAGGCAGAGCACCTGCACCACCACGATCATCGTGATCAGAGGCTGGATCCGCAGCCGCGACCGCACATGCTTGACCAGGATCGGATTGTCGAGCCAGTCAAGAATTCGTTCCCAGTCCATCACGCCAGCTCCTTCGAGCCTACCTTGAGGAATAGCTCTTCCAGGTTATCCTTGCGCCGCTCGAACGAGGCGACGCGAACGCCTCTCTGCACCAGGGTCGTCAGCAAGTCGCTGGCTGCCTCGGAATCACCCTCGAACCGGAACTCGTAGGAATTGTTCTTGTGCTCGACCGGACCGGCCCGATGGTCAGGGCCGATGATCGACAGGAACAGGAGGGGATCACCCAGCACCTCGACCGAGACCAGCGAGTGGCCCATCACGCGCCGGTTGACCTCCTCGATCCGGCCGCTGACCACGAGCGAGCCGCGCTCCATGATCGCGACCGACGTGCAGAACTCGTTCATCTCGGCCAGGATGTGCGACGAGATCAAGATGGTCGTCCGCTCCTCGGCCAGCCGGCGGAGGATGTTCTTGAGGTCGATTCGACCCTGGGGATCGACTCCGCTGGCCGGCTCATCGAGCAGCAGGACGCGGGGAGCCGGGATCAACGTCTTCGCCAGCATCAAGCGCTGGCGCATGCCGCGCGATAGCTCGACGACGGCCGTTTTCCGCCGATCGGTGAGCCCCACCATCTCGAGATAACGCCCAACCTCGGCCCGCCGGCTCGCGCGAGGAATTCCGTAGCTGGCCGCGAACAAGTCGAGGAACTCCCAGACCAAGAGGTCTTCGTAGAGCGGCGGAAAATCCGGCATGAAACCCACGACGCGGTAGACGTCCTCGGGACGCTCGCGGACGTCGACGCCCATGACCTCGATCTCACCGTACGTCGGTTCGATCAGGCCGAGCATGGCCCGCATCGTGGTCGTCTTGCCCGCTCCGTTGGGACCAATCAGGCCGCAGACTTCACCCGGCTCGATCTGGAGCGACAGGTCGCGGACGGCACAGACATTGTCATAATCGACCCGCAGGTCGCGAATCCGGATCATGCGGGGGCCCTCGTGGTTCTTCGCTTCACGATCACGACCTCGATTCGAGATGAAGCTGGGATATCAGTTTACCGCTTTATGGATTCCTGTCTTCAACTCGTCGAATCGAGCCGCGGATCGATCGGATTCGGCCTGATCGACGAGAGCCTGGAGTTGATTCGTCAGGTCCTGGATTTCCTTGCGAAGCGGATCATCGGGTTTTCCATTTTTGATGAGCTGCTCGAGCTTGGTCCGGACGTGCTCCTCGATCGGAATCGCGCGGTCGAGCGCGGCCAGTGCCTGGCGATCGAGCAACTCCCATGCTTTTCGTCCGCGCGCGGAGCGATCACGCTCCTTGATCGCTGCCTGCAGCCCCTTGAGCCTGGACTTTTCGAGCTCCTGGCCCACTCGCTTCGCCAGCTCATCCGACCGGGCCTGCTCGACCTCGGATCGCAGTTCCATGACGCGCTTGGGCTTGGTGTATTCGACAAGCAGCTTCAGCTTCGACTCGGCCTGTCTGATCGCAAGCTCGGATCTGGGCAGCCGGCGTTCCGCGTTCGCCAGGATGTCAGCGAACGTGAACTCATTGGCAATGTCGGAGGTCGAGCCAGTCGATGCCTGCTTGATCTTGGCGAGTCGATCCTTGGCGATCTCGATCGAATCCCGAGCCCGTTCCAGGTCACTCTTGGCCAGTCTGAGCTCTCCTTCCACGGTGGCACGGTCCTGCAGAAAGATCCCCTGTTCGTACTCGACGACCGCGATCTCAGCGACCTCTCGGGTGAGCTCGCCGTTCGAGAAGTTCGCCTTGGCAGCTTCGGTTTTGATTTGCTGGTTCACGAGCTGGTCGTTGAGATTGTCGAGCCCGTGAGACCGTCCGATCAGTTGGTTCGCGAGGTCGATCATTCGATCGTGCTGCCTTGTCAGGGCCCGCTTGAGCTCCGTGACGACACCGGACTGGTTGGCAGGGTCCGCGACCTGCACCTTCTGGCCGGGTCGTGGTTCATCAACGGCCCGGACCACCGTTGGCGGAGCGCTGATGCACGCAACAGCCAGCAGCATGAAGGCACCGACGGCGGCGCCCACGCCCTGGAGAGGCCGCGACCACGAATCACGATTTCGCAGGTGAGCCGGTCGAGCGACGACGACTGTTGCGACCTGAGAGTCCGACATCATGATCTCCTTCCCCGAACTGGGAACGGCGAGACGAGGAATCGACGAGGTGATTATCGCTCTGCCTGCTGCCTGCTGCCTACCGACTACTGCCCAAAGCGGCTGATCCGCAAGAGGTCGTAGATCGCCACGGCTCTCCGGGTGGGCCTCACCGCGACGTGTCGCGGCTCGACCCAACTACTTTGGCAGCGCCTGGGCAACTCTCGGCCTGATGCGCTGTCACGTACGATGATCCTCTCGGCCTCAACCACCTTCGCCTCGTTGGCTCGTCGGGCTCCGCCGATCATCACTACTCGGAGAGCGGGCAAGACGAATTCACATCAGGAATTTCCAAAGCTCCGTCAGTGCGACGATCGTCACCGCCTGGGCGATCCAGTAGGCCCCCGCGAGACGACCCGCGCGATCAAGCCAACTCGGCTCGGGACGCCACCGCCCGCTCGCCCACTGGACGCCCCAAGCCACGACCACCGCGATGCCTACACTCGGAGATACGAGGAGGGGAAATGTCTCGAGGACGATGTTGTGGAGGACCTGTCCCAATGGGAGATGCCAGCCGGCGTTGTCGTACCGGAGGAAGGGCGGGGACGGGAGCCGTACCGCCGAGGACGGGCGAGTCAGATAGGCCAAGGCATAGCCCAAGGCCTCCTGCCCCATGCGCGCCGCCATGGCGACCAACGCCGCCGCGCAAGCGACCGCGCCGGGCTGCCGGGCGATCCGGATGAATCGGGGGCGCGGTGAGCGGAACCGCAGGATCAACAAGGCCGCGGTGAAGGTGATCGCGAACGGGATCGTCCACGAGATGCGGGTCGCGAAGAAGTAGTGGAGGGATCGGGCAGTGCTGGGTGGCCGCCCATTGTAGACGGCGAAAGCGGGCATCGCGCACCATCTTGGGGACGGCCACCCGCGAGCCATGGCGAGGGCGATCGCCATGGCGGCGACAAGAACAATCGCGTCCAGGATGGTCGGGAGAGGAGCCGTGCGCCGCACTCGCGGATGTTGCATGGCGGAGGACCCGCATGCCGGGGACTCATCGACTCAGTTGACAAGTCTGGTTCACGAATCGTCTCGCGGAGGTGCCGCGTTCATCGCGGTTTCGTTGCGCGCTTTCCCCGACGAGCACCCCTCTTCTTTTCCCCCCCTTGCGAAGGGGGGGCCAGGGGGGGTGGCCTCGGCACAAGCAATCACAGAGTTTTCAAAGAGGATGGGAAGGCGCGGGTCGTCTCGACCCCCGCCCCCAGGCCCACCACACAGACCATGTGCAAAAACATTGCCAGGGCGACCCCCCGCCCCGGGCCGCCCCCATAGCAGGCGG
>JBIOJM010000174.1:0-19877 GCA_044450785.1 Isosphaerales bacterium | reverse complement strand
GAGGGGTAGTGGTCGGCCTGATCCCCGCTCGGCTCGTGCGTGCCCTCAAGCTCCCTCGAAACTCGTCGTTCGAGAGTCTCGATCCAGTCTGGGTCGACGTGCCGCGCGGCAGCCTGGATCGACACCTTCTGAATCAATTGACAGCACTCGTGAATCCCGCGATCAAATCCCGCAGGTTGGACATGACGGGCCTGGCCTTTCCTGACGGCGTACCCCCCAGTGTGGACCTGAAGCGCCTTCCCGTATCGACGCGAACACGGAATTGCCTGAAGAGGGCATCGCTGAGCTCGACCGAAGCGCTCCGCGGAAAGTCGCTCGGGCGATTGCTGGAGATTCCCGGGTTCGGCGTCAGGTGTCTGGTCGACCTCTTGACGGCGGTCGAGGGAGCAACGCAGGCGACGGATACTGACGCCGCTCACGTCAAGGGTCTTGCTGCGGGGCCGCCCACTGAGCTAGAAGCGCAATGGCACGGAGTCACGCATCATCGGGGTCCCAGAGCAATCGGCGGGTATGGCCGGCGGTGCCTCGTGCCCGGTGCACTGGAATCGGTATTCAGAGGAACCGTGCCGGCCCCGCTCGTGCAAGCCCTGAAGCTGGCTCCGGGCACTTCGTTCGAGTCTGTCGCGCGCGGGCGAGTTCTGGTCGGCGAGCGCGCCGCGGATCGTCAGCTCTTGAATTGGCTGGCAGAGCTCTTGAGCCGCGCGATCACCGCGGGATGGCTCGATCTCTCGGGGCCGGCCTTTCCCGACGGGGTCGCATCCACCATCGACCTGTCTCGCCTTCCCATCCACACTCGGACGTGGAACTGCCTGATGCGAGAAAGGCTGGTCTTTGCCGAGGAACTGGAGCGCCGATCCCTGCGGGAACTGCTCGCAATCCCCGGCTTCGGTCTGAAGTGCATGGTGGACCTGCTCACTGCCGTGGACGGAGCCCACCAGCCGATCGAGACCGAGGGAGCATGCCCGCAAACGACCGAGCTGTATGAGCTAGGGCCTCTGACGCTCGCGCCCCGACTGACATGCGAGGCCCGATTGCTCGCCGAGGAGCCCTGGTCGAAGGACGTCGGCGTCTATGACGCGCGACTGGCACCCCGTCTCCTGACGAGCGACGATCCGCGCAGGGAAATGCAGGATGCGTTCGCCGCCGGGCGGCTTGCGCTGGAACATCCCCTGCTTGCCGAGCCACCGCGCTACGATATCGATCTGCTAAGGTGCCCGCTCTCGTATCAAACGGCGCGCTGGCTGCGCCAAGCACGGCTAACAAAGCTGACCGCGCTCATGTACTTAACGCCGCGCGACTTGCTGAGAACAAACGGGTTGGGAGAACGATCCGTGTCGGACCTGCTGGTACTGCTCGACATCTTCCGCTACTTCACGCCCGCAGCGCCGCCGGTTGGCCATGAGCCGGCTCTCTCGGACCTCTGTGAAGCGGTCGTCAACCGCGTGCGCGACTGCTGGTTCCCCGAACCGCTGGCCGATCGAATTGCTCGGGTGCGTGCGTTTGGCATTCGCTGCGTCTCGATGGCGCTGGAGGACGAGTTGTCGGAGCTTGCCGCCTCAGCAAGCCTCGCCCATAAAAAACTCGCATTTGAATTCCTCGGGTGGGACGGTCATGGCCCTCGAACATTGGAAATGGCCGGGGCCGCCAGTGGCGTGACGGGGGAACGGGCCCGGCAGCTCGTTCAACGCGTGAAGCGAAGGCTCGCTCTGGCAAGTTCGTGGACGCCGACCCTCATCAAGGCGTTGGATCTCTGCCGGCAATTGTGTCCGCGGCCGGCCGAGGAGATCGCCGTTCTGTTACAGCAGAATGCGCTCGCGCGAGTCAAGTTCCATCCCTACGGCCTCGTTACCGCCGCGCAAGCGGTTGGTCTGACA
Organism: Isosphaerales bacterium; assembly: GCA_044450785.1. GTDB lineage: Bacteria > Planctomycetota > Planctomycetia > Isosphaerales > Isosphaeraceae > JBIOJM01. Next base: position 18,003 of record JBIOJM010000174.1, on the reverse strand, counting down.
CCTTCTGTCGCACTGGAGCGAGTGGGGGGCGCCGAATGGCTCATTACCACGCCGAATGCGGGGTCTGCCCTGGCAGAGTCTGCACTGTGAGAAAATGTCGATCAAGTCGACGACCGTGAAGCGGACGGCGCGCTCTTCCCGTGAGCGGTGGGCGCGAATGTCGCTTTCTTTGGGGGTGCTGACAGACTCTATCGGGAAGACGTCATGGCGACAGCCGAGGCCTGGTGGCAACACGAATCCCTCGCAGTTCGGCGCTCCGGCCCGTCGGCCAAGGCGCACTGCCGCGGCTTGAGCGCCGCGCGCGTCGGCCTGGTTGCGCGACGATCTCCGATGCGATAGGCTGGCGGCATGAACCCCTTCCGCCGCATCGCCGATTTCTTCCGCCGCAAGCCCGGCATGATCGGCACGCCGCCAACCCAGCGGCCTATATGGCACGATCCGGCGGCGCACGCGAGGGACTTCGCCCATCGTTACGCCGAGGACATCGACCTGGCCGTCGCCGATCGCATGATGGAATTGGGCATCCCGAATCATCAGATCGGTCGTCCCGACCCCGATCATCGGGGTCAATGGCGCGCGTTCTTTCCTCACCAGGGAACCGGCGGCGTGGTTGGGAATAAGATCAACGCCGATGCCGGATTGTTCGACACCGATTTGATGACCAGGATATACGGCCCGAAGATCGGCGAGAAATGGGCGATGGATCGCCTGCGGGACCGGCTCGACCAGATCATCGCGCACGAGCACGCCGAGGCATCCGGCATCAGCCATGCGGAAGCGGTTCAGCGCGCGGCGGAAACACCCCTGACGATCCGTGAGAAGGCCCGGGAAAGGCTCCGGGAGATGGCGGAGGCAGAAAGGCGACGCAAGGGGCGCTGAGACTCTTCGCGGCGATCCCAACCCTGCCGGGTAAGCTGGAAGACGCAATCATCTCCCTTTGTGAACGTCCCGACCGATTCCATGATCCCCGCCCGCGCCAATTCACGGTAGTCCTCGCGATTGGCGTCGGTGACCTCATGATCGCCCGCGAGGTGCCGCGCCAGCGTTCTTCTGGCCGCGCGCGAGAGCTCGAGCCGATCCGTCAGTCGCGGCTCCAGGCTGCGGAGGTGCGCCTCGGCGCCGGCGAGCAGCTCGTCTCGCCGCGCCCAGCCTCGCTCGGTGAACCGGAAATCCTTGCCATCCGGCTCCATGATGCCGGCCTCGACCAGTTCGTCGTAGGCATCGCGGTCGCGCTCCCTGACCGGGAAACGCCAGCCCTTGACGCGGAAGCGAAGGACGGCGACGGCAGTTTCGGATAGGGCGATGGTCTGCACGGGTACCTCCGGCGGCATCTTACAGCAGGGTGGCGAGACGTGGAATGTCTTTTGCCAAACGGTGTCTTGGCCGTTTTTCCACCGCCTCCGTGAATTCGTCGTGTCTACGGGACAGGAACGCGGCCCCGTCTACCCGTCGCCACAGCTCGTCAACCGTGTAAATCGTCACCCAATCCCCTACGAAGCTGGCCGCCGGCTTCCGGCCGCCGGCCATGATCGGCACGCCACCGTCGGCCAGGCCTATGTGGCACGATCCGGCGGCGCACGCCAGGGATTTCGCCGAGCGGTATACCGAGCTTTTGAGCTACCATTCCTCCCGACGCTCCCAGCCCGCGCGGCTGAAACGGAACACCGACTCCGGGCCGCCCACCCACGTCGAGACCGGATCCATGATCCGCGCCGCCACCAGCTCGCGATAGAGTGGCCGGTTGGCGTCCGTCACCTCCCGATCACCAGCCAGCCGACGGCGCAGCAGCTCCATAGCCGCCTCCGACAGATTGCTCGCGTCGGGCGGCTCGAACCGCTCCCGCTCGATCCGTTCCTCCGCCTCGCTGAGCAGTTCCTGCCGCCGCGCCCAGCCATCCTCGGTGAAGCGGTAATCGGCCTCTGTGTTGCCATCCGCGCCAGGCAGCGGCTCCATGATCCCGGCGGCGGCCAGCTCACCGAACGCCTCCAGCGAGCGGTCAGTGACCTTCGGGAACTGGCCGGCAGGGAAGAACAAGGCCGCCGACCGACACCAGTCGATGACGGGCTTCGGATCGCTTGCATGACGCTCAAACGACTCTGCGACACTCTCGATCGCGGGAGGGATGCCAGCATGCTCGCCACCCACGACTTCAATCAGCAGCGCCATTTGCTTTCGAGTATAGGCGATCGCTCCAATCGCTGGACCGTGACCAGCCTTATCGGATCGATCGCAGGCGTTGACGAGCGATAAGAGAAGCTCCACGAAATCGTTTCGGGAGGTCACGTCGAGATCCGGGGCTCGGACCGCGCGCTCGGCCGGACCGGGCAACTCCGCGCGACGAGCACGACGGAGTGGTCGAGGCGAACGGCCGAGGCGAAAGAATGCCGAGGCCAGCCGCAAGACAAATGCGACCGCCTCGGCTGACGGAGTTGAAAACTCGCCGGCGCCTCCAACAAGAAGATCTCGCCGTCAAGTCGGCCCAACCAGACACCCCCGTCTTGTCCAACGGCTGGGCTCGATCAATGCAGTCTCGAATCCCAGTGGAACAAGAAAGCCTAGCTCACGCCTTCACCGAAGAGTTGAGCCTGTGCCACGCCCGCGGCACGGCTCGCGGCCGGCTGGCCGATCAGAACCACGTCGAGGCCCTTGCGGCGTCGACCTCGGCCGCGACGGCGCTCGACGGCCCAACGGCCCGTTCACCCGGTCACCTCTCTGGCCGCTCCACACAGGGCGACGCGAATTGTTCACACTCAACGCGGCGAGCCTGGGTCCGTTCCCCCACCCGCTTCGCGAGGCTCGTCTTCGAACGGTTTCCTGACCTTCATGGGGTCAACATCGAGCACGATCCCCTCGGGGGGCCTGACCGCTTCGATGTAGACGTCCATCTGCTGGCCGATATGCAAGGAAATCGATGTCTTCTCGGGTAAGGAATACAGGACCTGGAGGACCCTCGTGTCGACGCGCTCGGAGTTCGAGCCGGTGAGGTTCTGCTTGGGAATTACGTACGGCTCGGTGTCGAAATAGGTGAGCGCGAATCTCACCTGCGGGCGCCCCTTCAAAGTCGCAATGGCACTCGAGCCCCGCGCGAAGTAGGGAAGATCCTGCTCATCGATGTCCACCCGCACGTGAAGTTCGCGGATGTCGCCCAGAACGATCAAAGGCTCGTTCCAGACCAGGCCGGCGTACTGGCCCGGGCGCACATGAACCTGGAGGGCCTCACCATCGACCAGGGCCCGCACGACCAGCCGCTCGATGTTGATCTTGATGCTCTCGAGCTGGCTTCGCGCCTGCTCGACTGCCGCGCGGTACACCAACTTGTCTTTCTCCCAGGTGGTCTTGAGTCGCTTGAGATCGGCCTCCATCCGCGCCAGCGTGGCCTTGTTGGCAAGAAATGTGTACCGGTCGCGGTCTCGATCCTGAGCCGCCTCGGCATTCCGCTCGAAAAGCGTCTCCGACCGGCGGTAGGCAACCTCGGAGTCGCTGTAGTGGGCCTTCGCTTCCTCCACGGCCGCCTCGGAAGTCGGGATGTCACCTTGCTGCGGAGCGGCCAGGAGACGCTCGAGCTGGGCGTCAGCGGCCCCGAGGTTGGCCACCGCAACCTTGCGCTGGGCCTGCAAATCGCGGTCGTCAAGCCGGAACAACGCGTCTCCCTTCTTGACCATGTCTCCCCGTTTGACGTACACCTCGGTGACGACGCCCGCCACCAGAGTGCCGATCGGAATGTTCTCCCGTTTCGCCTCGATCAGCCCGGCGCCGGCGATCGCGCGAAGCCCCCGGGGCACGGTCGGCGGCGTGACGACCGACTCCGCAGGCGGCGGGGTCTGCCGTGACCACACCACGTAGCCCACTTCAAACATGAACAGGACCGCCGCGATAAACGGTAAGAGATACGTGGTTTTTTTGATCATGTGGGCTCAGACCCTTTCAAACCAAGTCGTTGAGAGGGTCCCTTATCGAGTCGCCGTCAGTTCCGGAATACGACTGCGGGCTCAAGCTGGATCACGCGCTGCAAGCTCCAGATGCTGGACAGGATGCAGATCAGAATGACCGCTCCACCCGTGATCGGCAAGAGTTGCCAGGGTGTGAAGAAGGCCAGCTCCGTGCCACGGACCAGGAGTCCAAAAACTCCGGCCAGGCCGACTCCCAGGCCGTAGCCGAGCAGGCCGACGACCGTGGCCTGGAGCACGATCATCATGGCGACGCGCTCGTTCGTCAGGCCCATCGCCTTGAGCGTGCCAAACTGCCGGAGGTTCTCGAGCGTGAAGTTATAGAAGGTCTGCCCCGCGATGGCGGTGCCGACCAAGAATCCCAAGAGCGTCGTGATACCGACATTGATGGGTATCCCCGTATATCTCAAGTAGTACTCCATCGTCATCCACTTGAACTCCGCGCTTGTCTTGGCCTTCAGGCCGGTGCGCAGAGTGATCTTCCGCTCGACGTCGGACGGATTCCAGCCCGGCTCGGCCTTGGCGAGGATGTAGGATAGGATTTTCCGCTCTTGAGGAGCGAATTGCTTGGCGCGGGAATAGGTTGTGTAGACCACGGCATTGGACTGGAAGGTCCGGGTCGTCTCGCAGATCCCGACGATGACGGCGCGGCGGTCGTTCATCTCCAGCTCGCGGCCGAGGAACCACTTGAGCTCTTGATCGGTCGTGGCAAACTCTCCTCCCTGGCCGGGGAAGAGCTTGCGCAGCCCAACCTTGTCGACGATGACGGCGTCGGATTTCCAGAGATCTGCGGGGTGGCCGACGTGGAGATGTCTGGGGATCCCCACCAACGATACGTCATCCAGGCCGAGCAGGATCACCTGCTCGATGACCTCGCGGGGCTTGTCCGTCACCCGATCGCGGAAGGTCAGCTTGGCCCGCGCCGAACCCTTGTAAAGCGGCACGGCCCAATGGACTCCCTCGACCCCGCGCACTCGGTACAGGTTGTCCTCGATCATCGGCTTGACGTCATCAACATAGTTGACGTTGGCGTCCATGACCCAGAAGTCCGCCCCGCTGATGTCGGAAATCTGTGCGGCGGTGCGCAGCATCAGGCCGCAGAAGATCGAACCCTGCTGGGTGATCAAGAGGGCGGCGAAGGTCAGACCAAGCACGATGCCGGAAAACTTAGCTTTATCCCCGGTCATCATCTTGAGTGCGACCCAACCCATGTCATCTCCCTTTGGGGACAAACGGCAAGACTGGCGGTCCGACGTTCTGAGGGTTCGGCGAGTAAGGAGTGCCAGGACTGATGCTCGGAGGAGGGCTGGTCTGTCCGTTTGGGAGCCCGACCCCGAAAGGGGGCATGGGAGCAGGGCTACGATAGCTCTGGCCCGCGGGGAGGATGGGAGAGCTCTGCCCGGTCGACTGGACCCCGATGACGGGGGGTGGGTTGAGCGCGCCGTTGGTGATCGTGGCGCGGCTGACGACCGGGATGCTCGGGCCTGTCGCCTCGTTCGCGCCCGAGCCGACGAGAATCGTCGGACTCCCACCTCCGGTCGAGCTGGTAACCCCCGAGACACCCGGGCTGGGGAAACCGGTGATGTTGCCGGGCTGGACACTGGAAATGCCGCTTGTGCCGGTCATGAAGAACGACGTGGACACGAGGGTACCGCTCACGCCAGGGGCCGTACTCGGGCCACCGTTGCCGAACATCTGAGCGACGGAAGTAGAGACGTAAGCACCCGGATAGGGGATCACCATGACATACCCACCCGTGGTCAAGACGATCAACCCCAGATTGGACACGACCGGCAGCAGACGGTCTTCCAGTATGCAGTCGTCCAGGTCGGCCCGGAACGTCCATCGGTTTCTCATGGGATGGAGACCTCTTGGTCTCGTGACGGCAAGGCCATCAGCGGTGCCTGGGACGCGGCAGCCATCACCGCGCGAACACGGGCCGAGACGGATAGGTCTCGGAGGTCCGGTCATCGGACACCAGCAGCGCGAAGCGCAGAAAGAACCGTCGTGCGGTGATTCGCAGGACGGGACCACGCTGGGCAGAATCCACGTCCCCGCCATGAGGAAGGATACCTGCAGCCTACGGACAACGCGCCAGCCCGTCAATCCCCTCCATCTTGAGGCACGGAAATGTCATCGTCAGGCCCGTCCATCGAGATTCACCGACAACAGGGCCCCTGTTCTTTTCCCGCTGGCTCGCGCGTATTCCAACCAGCGATGCTTGACTCTGGTGGTCTATCGCGATACCTTGAAGCTGTCATTGCTCGCGACGGGCGATGAGAAGATGGCTATGGTGGCCCCACCGCGTGACTCGTTTCGCAAGGATGGGTTTTTTTTTGCGCGCGCCGGCCGGAATGGACAACCGGCCAAGAGAGAAGGAGCCTCGCCATGACGTCCAACCCGAGTCAAGTCATCGTCGTTCCCGAGGAATACAAGCACGCCTCGGCCCATGGTTTGTGTGCCCACCATCGGGATTTTCCCGAGGTTCATGGTGAGGGGAGCTCGCCCAAGGATGCCGCCGTGCGTCTGGCCGAGCTCCTGTCGTCGACCCTTGACAATGCGCCCAGCGACTATCGCCGGCAGATCATTCAGCAGGCGATCGCGGACGTGCGGGCCTTTGCGGAGCGAGACCGTTCTTGAGAAGAGGATCGCCGACCTCGAGCGATGGAAAAGTCGGCTCGGACCCATTTTCAAATCTCGAAAAAAAAAAGTCCTTGACATCAGAGTGCGACGGGAGTAATCTGCACGTGTCAAGTTGCTCATGAACGGCAATTCGACTTTCCGGCTATGGCGGCCCCGCCGTGCATTACTGTACGGGTGGGGTTTTTTTTTGCCCCTAGCCGTCTCACGGTCGGGCACCAGGGACCATCTCGCGACGGATGATCTCAAACCCGCGGTAATGGCTGCCGCAATTCAGGGCGTCTTGAGGGTTTGATTTCCCTCGGGTTTCCTGGAGATACGGGCATGTTTCCATTAGCGGAGCGGTACATCCGATGACGACGCACAATACAAACTCTGGATCGCGCGAGCGGTCGGTGGAGATCCCGGCCGGGACACGGATGGTGAGGGGGATCCTGAGGATCGCGCGCGAGCCCCAAGGGATCGTCGCGTTCGCCCATGGCAGCGGAAGCGGCCGGTTCAGCCCCCGCAACCAGTTCGTCGCTCAGGCGCTGGAAGACGCCGGGCTCGGGACGCTGCTGATCGACCTGCTCGAGGAGGATGAGGCCGACGACAGGCGGAAGGTCTTCGATATCGAGCTCCTGGCGAACAGGCTCGGTGCCGCGGCGGATTGGCTGGGGCTGGACCCTGAGACGCGCGGCCTCCGGCTGGGCTACTTCGGCGCCAGCACCGGCGCCGCGGCGGCCTTGGTGGCCGCGGCTCGTCATCCGGAACCAGTCGGCGCGGTCGTCTCTCGAGGCGGCCGGCCCGACCTGGCGCGGGACGCCTTGCAGGACGTCGTCGCCCCCACCCTGCTGATCGTCGGCAGCCGCGACGAGGACGTCCTCGAGCTGAACCGGCAGGCACTGACGCTGCTGCGTTGCGCGAAGGAGCTGGTTGTCATCCCCGGGGCCACCCATCTCTTTCCCGAGGCGGGAGCCCTCGAGGAGGTCGCGCGCCTCGCGGAGCACTGGTTCCTGCGGCACCTGAGCGCCGACTCCCGTGCCCATCGTGATCCGTCGCGAACCAACACCGTCGGCCCCATCCCGACCACCTTTTAGCCGCGATGATGTACATGAGGAGGTGTAGAATGGACCATAAACATGCCTTGCGACGATTGACCGCTCGGTTGATCGCGCGACGTGACGCCGTGCGTAGAATGCTCGACGACGACCTCGATAGTTTCCGAAGGGATTCGTCGGAAGTGAGCGGGGTAGGGGACAACATCGACGCGGCGGTCGACTCCGCGACCGATGAGATCTGCTCTCAGCTTGTCGAGCTTGAGAGCAGGGAGCTCGGCCAGGTGCAGCATGCTCTGCATCGGATCGCCGTTGGAGTCTATGGCCGTTGTGAGTCGTGCGGCGGCAAGATTTCCGCGGCTCGTCTCAATGCGCTGCCTTACACCAATCGCTGTATCGACTGCCAGCGAGCGAATGAGAGGGGAGGGCGCCGGGCGGTGCTTGAACCCGACTCGACGCGGTGGGAATACATCGATGAGACACCGTTCGAGGAGGGCGACGCGCAGACGGACCTCCGAGACGTCCAAATCGAACTCGGTGAATCACGCGGCTGGGCCCACGGCAGTCCCTTCGTCTCATTTGCGAGCCACCGGAGCTGACCCAACGGCATTCACAAGACGGTGGAACGCGGAGACCGAGGCGCCGAGTCGTCGAGGCGATGTCTTCCGTTCCCAGAACTTCCAGTCGGTGAGGAGAACTCCCATGCAACCCTTCCGAACAATCTTGTTCGCGGCGGACTTCTCGGAGAATTCGCAGGAAGCCTTCCGCGCGGCCTGCTCACTCGCCGTCGAGGGCCAGACCCGGCTGATCGTCCTCCACGTCGTGGAGCCGGACTGGGTGCCGGAGGACCCGGTTTACTTCGGCCAGCCGATCGTTCAGTACTTTGCCACAAGCGACGAACGCCGTCACGAAGCCTTGAAGCGGAAATTGGGCGAGGTCTTCACGCCGAGCCATCCGATCGACATCCAGTACCACACGAGGGAGGGGGACGCGCCGGCGGAGGTCCTCCGCATGGCCGACGAGATCGGGAGCGACGTGATCGTCATGGGGACGCACGGGAGCACGGGGCTCCGCCGGCTGCTGGCCGGGAGCGTGGCCACCGCCGTCTTGCGCGGGGCCCATTGCCCGGTCCTGGCCCTTCGCCCTCATGTCCGCCCGAAGAAGGCCGAGGGGATTCGGGTCATCCTCCACCCCACGGACTTCTCGGACGGTTCCGAGGCCGCCCTCCGCGTGGCTCGTTTGCTTGCCCGCGATCGCGGGGCCCGGCTGATCCTCCTCCACGTCGCCCCTTCCCATGCCTTCATGAAAGGTGCGATGCCGGCGGAGCTTGACCAGGGATACTCCCATGATGCGCTGGAATCAGCACGCGAGCGAACCGATGGGCCGGACCTGAAATACCCGGTCGAGACCTGGTTCAGCCGGGGGATGGCGCCGGAGGAAATTGTCCGCGTGGCCGAGGAGGTCGGGTGCGACCTGATTGTGATGGGGACCCACGGTCGGACGGGACTGGGCCGCCTCGTGATGGGCAACACGGCCGAGTCTGTCCTGCCCGAGGCGAACTGCCCCGTGATGATCGTGAAGGCTTCCCCGCGAGTGTCGGCGCCGACCTCGGACCGACCAACTCAAAAAATGGTGACCGTCTTTTGACAACCACGCTTCCGAATTCGCGGAAAGCCGAACCTCCAGAGGAGGACATGGCGATGACCCTCACTGCGATTGCTCCGATCGAGAACACCATCCATACGACCAACACCTGGCTCAAAGAGTTGATGGAGGAGCTGGGCTGGGAGGATCGCCAGCGGGCCTACCATGCGTTGGGGGCGGTCCTCCACGCTTTGCGCGACCGGCTGACGGTGGCGGAAACCGCCGACCTGGGGGCCCAGCTTCCCATGCTGATCCGCGGCCTGTACTACGAGGGCTGGACCCCCAACGGGAAGCCCGTCAAGGAGCGCAAGAAGGAGGATTTCCTGGCCCACATTGCCGCCGGGTTGCGCGGCCACCCGGAGATTTTCCCGGAAGGTGTCGCCTGGGCCGTCTTCAAGGTCCTCGAGAGGCACGTGTCGGCGGGTGAGATCGGGGACGTCAAGTCGGTGCTGCCCGCGCAGATCCGCTCGCTCTGGCCGGAAGGCGCGTTTCGTCATACCTTGTAAGCATCGGTGGATTCAGGAGGTGGTACCATGGCATCAGCCGCTTGGATCAAGAGCATGTTGGAAAGGCGAGGCGTGGCCTACGAGGAACTGCGGCACCGCGTTGCCTTCACGGCCCAGGAGGTGGCCCAGAGCGAACACGTCAGCGGCCACTGCCTGGCCAAGGTGGTGATCGTCCTGGCGGACGGCCGGCCCGTCGAGCTGATCCTCCCGGCCAGCCGTCGTGTCCTGCTCGAACGAGTGGGCAAGCTGCTCGGCGCCCGAGAGGTCCGTCTCGCGTCCGAGGCCGAGATGGAGCGAATCTTCTCCGACTGCGAGCCCGGGGCGATCCCCCCGCTGCGCCATTGGAGGGACGTCGCGGTGTTGATGGACGCCTCGCTGTCGAACGCGCGGCAGTTGGTGTTTCAGGCCGGCACCCATGAGGACGCGATCCGCCTGAGTTTCCAGGATTGGCTCTCGCTGGTGAAACCGCGGGTGGAATTCTTCACCGAGCCGGAGCACTCCTCGTCCCCTTGCACCTTCGCTTGCCGGCAAGACCCGGGGATCGAGGGAGAGGAGGGAATCCTCCTGGGCGGCGAGACACCGGCCCCGAGCGACCTGCCGGACGCCCGAAAGCAGGCTGTCGTGGAACACCCATGATCGGGAGGAAATACTGTGGCCACGAAGAATCTGAAAACAAGGCCGGAATGGGAAGACGCGTTGCGCAGCGGCCGCAAGACCATCGCTGCCCGACTGGTGGCGGATGACATCGCCGAACTGAAGGAGATTCATCATGTTTCGCAACCGCGCGGAAGCCGCCCACTTGCTGGCGCGACGGTTCAAGGGCCGGGAGCTGCATGATCCGCTGGTCCTGGCGATCCCCCGCGGTGGAGTGGTCACCGGCGCCGTGCTTGCGCGGGAACTCTGCGCCGAGCTCGATGTCGTCTTCTCCCGCAAGCTCCGCGCGCCGGGGCAGCCGGAGCTGGCCATCGGCGCCGTCTCCGAAGACGGCAAGGTCTACCTCAATCCCTCCGCCAAAGCGTTTCTCGACCTGGCAAACGAGTACATCGCCGGCGAACAGGCATACCAGCTCGGCGAGATCGCGCGTCGCAAGGCCCTCTTCCGCGCCATCCGTCCTCAGGCAACGATCGAGGGCCGGTCGGTGATCGTCACCGACGACGGGATCGCCACCGGTGCCACGATGATCGCCGCCCTCCAGGTGGCCCGAGCGAAAGACCCATTTGAGCTGATCGTCGCGGTGCCCGTTGCCTCCCCCGATCGGCTCCAGGAGATCCGCCGGCGCTGCGACGAGGTGATCTGCATGCGCGCGCCGTCCACCTTCTGGGCCATCGGCCAGTTCTATCAGGACTTCGCACCCGTCGAGGACGCCGAGGCGCTGGAACTCCTTCGCGCCACCCTACCCGCCCCGCAGACGGCATAGTCACACAATCGATTCTTGATCAATCGAGTCTTCCACCGAGAGGGGTAGAGATGATGGCCGCGTTTGTCTCGAATGATGTTCAGGTCCTGCTGGATCAACCCAAAAACCAGGGAATGACGGTGACCTGCTATGCCGACACCTCCGTGTCCGAAGGGTTCGAACCCCACTGGCTCCAACCGTTGAAGACCGAAGTCAGCCGGGTCCGACAGCGTCTGGCCGGCGATCATCAGGCGCGGCTGGAATTCGAGCGGAACATCGAGGCGATCCGCCGGGCCCTGGAATCGTCCGGCGCCCGCCAGGCAAGAGGCATGGCCGTCTTCAGCGCGGCGTCCCGAGGGTTTTTTCTGGCGCTACCTGCGAGCGTGCCGTACGACAACCGGCTGGTCGTCGATGAGGATCCTTACGTGGTTCCCTTGCTCGAGGCTGACTTTCGCGAGCGGGCCTACTTGGTGGTGCTGACCGACATGCACCGTGCCGTCTGGTACGCGGCGGGTCCCGGCGGGACGCGGACCTTGGGTGAGATTGACGAGGCCGTCCCGAGGAAGCAGCGCTCGGCGGGCGAGCGCTCGGGGAAGCAGCAGGCGACCATCGAGCGGCACCGAAAGGAGCAGATCCTCCACTTCCAGAAAGAGCTGGCGCAGAAGGTGAAGGAAGCATGGAGCGAGTACTCTTACAAAGGGATCATCCTCCTGGGCGAACACGAGGTCCTGGAGCAGTTCCGCAACCACCTGCCGGCCCGCCTGGCGGCGCGGGTCGTGCACGAGGCCCCGCACGCCTGGACCGGAAACCAGGCCGAGATCGACGAGGAAGTCGGAGCCGTGATCGAGACGGCGAGAACAAACGAGGAGAGCCGTGTGCTCGAGGAACTCGACCGCCGCCTCCACGAGGCGACGGCCGTGGCCGCCGGGCAACAGGAGGTGATCAACGCGCTGAGGGATGGTCAGGTCTCGGCGCTGATCCTGGGCCCTGACGCGGGAACCGCCGGGTGGCACTGTACTGGTTGCCATGCCCTCTTCGCCACGCTCCACACCGTCTGCCCCAACTGCCACGAACCGTGTCGGACGGTGAACCTCTGGCAAGAGATCCTGGCGTTCGCGGTACGCCATGATGTCTGGGTGCACCCGGTGCATCCCTCCGCCACATTGGTCCGCCACGGAGGTATCGCCGCCCTGCTGGCGCGGGATGAGCCACCCTGGTCCGGTGAAAAGTTGGTGTTGTCCGTACTGGAGTGACGGTTTCGAGACGTGTGTTTTTGTTGCGCGCGATCGAACGACGGCGCGAGCGACCGAACCCTTTCCCCCCCTTGCGACAGCGATTTTTGGAGGGTGATTGATTGGACCGTTCTCTGTACAAGCGCCTTGGATCCTAGTTGGTGTTCAAATGGATTGTAAAGTAAATTATGGCGGTGACGGTTTTTGGGGATTCATCCCCGTGAGGGAGAGAATTCGAGAACAGCCTAGCTTTTCCATATTATCTATAATTGCAATTATCTTAGTAAATTCACATATAAAATTAACAACCGCCAAAATTAATTTGACGCTATGTCGCTCAGGAAGCTAAGTTGGCAGATAAAGGCCATCTGAGAAGGCAAAAAAACAGGTCCGGAAAAATCGCTGTCGCAAGGGGGGGAAAGGGATCGATCGCGCCGTCGTTCTATCGGCCGCAACAAAAACACGCGTCTCGAAACCCTCCCTATTCATAAAAGACGACGTCTTCCGCCTGACGAACCAAAATTCGTTGCCATAGTGGTCGAAATTGCCACGACCGGCTCCAAGAACGTCCTCGTCAGACGTTCGACGTCACTCTGAGGGCCACCTTCGGCCGTGACACACGACGCCTATCGCAGCGGTCGCCGGGCCGCCACGACTCAAGCGTAACCGACTCACGTCGCGAAGTGTCCCACGGTCGCAGCCGGCACGATCAACGGCTCGGATCACGCCGGAGGTTGATAGGCCACCCACAGCGAACGGAAATAGCTCAGCACGCGCTCGGGGTCGGCGCTTTCGGGGATCTCGGCCAGCGTGAAGCCCTCATACTTCTGGGCATTCAGGAGTGCGAACAGCTCGCGCCAGGGGTAGGTCGGGTCGGTCAGATCGCGGAGGTGAACTTCGTGGACCTTGGGCGCGACCAGTGCGAAACTCTCCTTGATCGAGCGGTTCTTGACGTCCGATGGGTTCGAGTTCCAGCAGGCGTAGACGTTGGGGTGATCCGCGTGGGCGAGGATCTTGGCGAAGTTGTTCAGCTCGGACGTCACGGCGCCGTGGACTTCCACGCGGATGACGACCCCGAAGCCGGCGGCATCCTCGCCGATCTCATGGAGGGCCCGGCCGATCTGCCGGAGAGTCGCATCAAGATTCGCACCCTTGGGGACCCCGTTGGGCCGGACCTTGACCCCGGGCGCGCCGACGTCGTGCGCCAGGCGAACGTAGTCCTTCGTCCCGTCGATGTTCTTCCGGACGACGGAAGGGTCGGCCGCGTGGTACTCGAAGGCACTCCCCAGGCCGGCCAGTTCGACTGGAGAGTCCTCGAACCGCTTGCGAACGTCGTCGCGCTCGGCCTTGGTCAAATTCACCTCGACCTTGTGGGCGTGCGTTGTTCGGAGCTCGACGCCCTCATACTCGAGCTTTTCCAGCCTGGCCAGGATCGTGGGAAGGTCCCAGTCCTTCGCGATGTTGTACGTGACGATCCCGAGCTGAGACATGGTGCGAGATCCTGTTCGAAACCGCGATAGGTCAGCCCAGCAGCTCGGTGATGACCTGGCCGTCGGACCCGATCGGGATGGGCCGGCCCGCGCGGTTGGTGAAGGTGGTTTCGGGGCTGATCCCGAGCTGACGGTAGAGGGTGACCATCAAGTCCTGGGGCCGGACCGGCCGATCCTTGGGAACCTCGCCCCTCGAGTTGGACGCGCCGATGATCCGGCCCCGCGCGAAGCCGCCGCCGGCGACCAGGACGCTCATGACGTTCCCCCAGTGGTCGCGGCCAGGGACCGGGTCCGAGCCCGGCACGCCACCGGTGTTCATTCGCGGCGTCCGGCCGAACTCGCCCATCACGATCACGGTCGTCGTGTCGAAAAGGCCGCGATCCTCGAGGTCCTCCACCAGGCTGCCGATGGCCGAGTCGATCACCGGTAGGACTCGCTTCATGCCGCTGTCGAGGCTGGAGTGAAAGTCCCAGCCGCCGAAGGTCAGGGTGACGAACCGAACGCCGGCCTCGACGAGCCGGCGCGCCATGAGCGCGCTCTGGCACCATTCATGACGGCCATACCGGTCGCGGAGGCGAGGGTCCTCCTTGCTCAGGTCGAACGCCCGCCGGGCCGCCGGGCCGAGGACGATCGAAAACGCCTCCTGGTCGAATCGATCCAGTCCTTCCATCAAGCCGGATGCGTCGACATCGCGCCGCGCGCGGTCGAAAGCACCCAGCAGCCCGCGCCGGCCCAGGGCGCGCGGGGGATCGACCCCCGTCGGCAATGCCAGGTTCGGTACCTGGTAACCCTCGGAATTCGGGTCGCCGTCGGCCACGAACGGGTTGTAGCCCACGCCGAGATAGGCCGCCCCGTGATAGCCGGGCACCAACCCCACCGAGTGGGTCGCCGGCAGCCCGACATAGGGCGGCATCCCCGGCTTTCTGGCTCCCTTGATCTTGGCGATGATCGAGGCGGCCGAGGGGTACTGGGGCGGCAGGTTCGAGGCATTGGAGCCCAGGTAGCCGGTCAGCATCCAGTGGGCTGCCGCGAAGTGATCGCCATTGTCATGATACATCGAGCGAATGATCGACATCCTGTCCAGGAGCCGCGCGTGCTCGGGGAGCAGCTCGGAAAGCTGAACGCCTGGTAACGCGGTCGGGATCGCCTTCAAGGGGCCGCGAAACTCGGACGGGGCCTCGGGCTTGGGGTCGTACGTCTCATGCTGGGGCGGGCCGCCGTCGAGCCAGATCAGGATGACGGAGCCGTCGCGCGGCGGCGCATGGCCGTCCGACCGTGCGAGGGCCCGGGCGCGCAGCACATCCGCGAGGGTCAGGCCGGCTGCTCCCAGACATCCGACCTTGAGAAACCCGCGCCGGCTGAATCCGTCAGAGCGCCGGGGAGAAGAACCGATGAGCTCGAGCATTGAGAAGCTCCTTTCCAAGGTCGGTCAGACCGGCGATCCGAGGCGAGGCGAGGCGAGGCGGATCGACGGCCATCCGTCAATTGATGAACTGAAACTCCTTGGCATTGACCAGCGCCCAGATAATGTCCTCGAACGCGCTCCGCTTGTTGGCGGCGTGCCTGGCCAGGTGCTCGAGCGCGCTCGCCGTTTCGCGCTCCGAGGGAGCTCGGCCAAAGGCCGCCCAGAAAAGATCGTCGATTTTCCGGGAGTCGGGGCGTGGGTCCTGGGACAGTTGCTCGGCACGACCGCCCGCCGACGAGAGCTTGCCCTGGACCTCGCTGGAATTGAGCAGCATGAGACTCTGGCTCAGGCTGGCGTCGCTGACTCGCTCGCATTCGCAGGCCGTGTCACGCTTGGGCCGGCCGAACGCGTCAAGGAACGTCGAGCCGACACTCTCATCCGGCAGCTCGATCGCCCGCGTTCCGGCCGGCAGGCCGCTAAAGGGCGTCGGGGCACCCGAGACCTGGGCGATCGCATCAAGCAGGACCTCCGCTCCCATCCGCCTGGGGTAGTGCCGCGCGAAGCTCTGCCGGTCTTTCGCGTTCGACTCGGTGGGCGCACTCGAGAGTCCATAAACCCGGCTGGTGCAGATCGTCCGGACCAGACCCTTCACGTCGTACCCGCTCTTCGTGAACGACTCCGACAAACCGTCGAGCAGCTCGGGATTGGACGGTGGATTGGTCAAGCGCATGTCGTCCAGCGGCTCGACGATCCCCCGGCCGAAGAAGTGCGCCCAGTACCGATTCACGAGGGCCCTGGCGAAGAATGGGTTCTTGGAATCGGCCATCCAGTCGACCAGCTTCTGCCGTGGGTCCTCTCCGGCCGCGACCGGGATGACGTTGCCGCCCAAGCCCTTCGGCGCCATCGTCTCGCCGGTCTTGGGGTGTGCGACCGTCCCCGAGCGCAGGGTGAAGATCACCTCGCCGTCGCGACCGCTGCGCTGGGCCTGGATGTCGGGCTTGCGACCGACCCGCGCGAAGAACGCCGCGAATCCATAATAGTCGTGCTGGCTCCACTTCTCGAACGGATGATGATGGCACTTGGCGCACTGGAGGCGCATGCCCAGGAAAACCTGGGCCGTATCGTCGACGAAAGCGCCGGTCTCGCGCAGCTTGCGATACCACTGGACCGCAGGCGACGTCTGCGGCGTCCCGCTTGCGGCCAGCACGCCTCGGACGAACTGGTCGTAGGGCAGGTTGTGGGCCAGGCCCTCCCGGATCCAGTCATAGAAGTTGAAGGTCGCAAACTGGATGTTGTCCCGGCCCTCGCGCTTGTTCCTGAGGATGTCAGCCCATTTGATCGCGAAGAACGATGCGTACTCAGGGCGTGCGAGCAGTCGATCGACCAGCCTGGCGCGTTTGTCTCGAGCGGGATCGGCGATGAACGCCTTGACGTCGCCGGGTGCGGGCAAGGTGCCCGTGACGTCGAGCGAGGCCCGCCGGATGAACTCGGCGTCGCTGCACAACGACGACGGGATGATTCCCAGGGCTTTCCACTCCTTGAGCGCCGCCGCGTCGATGACGTTGGCGACGGGAAAGTCCAGGTTGGCCGGGACCACCGTTCCGGTGGGGACAGTGGCCCGAAACACGGCGACCTGGCCCTGGTAGCGCGCCATGATGGCCGCCTGGCCGGCGAGCCGGCCCGTCTCGACCCGTCCCCCCAGCTCGACGCCCGCGACCTCCGTCTCATTCGACTGATACTGGGCCCAACGGGTGACGTCCTCGCTCGAGCCGTCCGTGTAATGCGCGGTTACGACGATTTGTTGGGCCCTGCCGCGCGGCAAGACCCGCTCTCCGGGATAGACCGCAATCTTGTCGACCGTGGGATCGGCCGGCTTGCCGACGGGCATGCCGATCGCGATCCAGCGGCGGATCAGGCGATACTCGTGGGAATCGGGATCGAGCCGCTTGCCGCCGCCGTGCGGGACCTTGGCAATGGCTTTGACCAGCAGCAAGCTCGCCTCGGGCGACGCCGGGAAGAGACGGCGGCCGCGGCCTTCCTTGACCAGGGTCTCATAGTCGAGCGCGGGCTCGAAGCCGAGCAGACTGAGCCGAAAGCCGTTCTGACCGCTGGACTTGCCATGGCAGCCGCCGGCATTGCACCCCAGCTTGGTGAAGATCGGCACAACCTGGTTGGCGAAGTTGACCGGCAGCCCCGCCGCGAACTCCTTCACCGTGATCGGAATGGACGACACCAGCTTCCCCATCCGGACCGTGATCGTCGCGGCTCCATCACCATGGGCCGTGATCAATCCGGAGTCGTCGACCGTGGCGATGCGCGGGTCGGAGCTCTCGAACCGCGTCTCCCGCGTGACGTCGAGCGGCTCACCCTCGCCCATGAGTCCGTCGACAGCCACTTGTTGAACCGAGTCGGGCCCGCGCAACAACACGGTCGCCGGCACGACCCGCAGACCGGCCGGCTCCGGTCGGGGAAGCTCGCCGGCGCGGGCCGCGGCCCATCCGGCCACGCCCGTGGCGAACAGGACCAGTCCCAGAGAGAACGTCGTGAGCCAGACCGCGCGGTGCCCGCGCACTGGGCCGGTGAAAAGTTGGTGTTGACCGGACTGGAGGGACGGTTTCGAGATGCGTGTTTTTGTCGCGCGCGATCGAACCAGGGCGCGAGCGACCGATCCCTTTCCCCCCCTTGTTGCGAAGGGGGGGCCAGGGG
>JBIOJM010000173.1:0-20093 GCA_044450785.1 Isosphaerales bacterium | reverse complement strand
CCAAGTATGCCGAGCCACTGGCCTCGTTGATGACGCTCAATTTCCAGCAATTCGATGATGTCGCACTTATGGCCGCGTAAGGTATAGGCGACCGTCAGATGCAAATTCACCGTAGGACGGATTGGCAATCCGTCCTACAATCGCTCGGTCCTGGGTATGTTTCCATCCGCCGGTCGCCTTAGTGCGGTCGAGTCGCTCCGTTGCCGCATGCTTGAATCCAACAGGCGGGACGGTCGGCATGACAGCGCATCGTCGACTCACAACGTGAGTGACGAGCCGCGGCGTGGCGGCGGTCAAGCGCATGGCTTGGGCATTTGCCCGATCCGGAAGCCCTCGCGAGCCGAGCGATCGAGACGGCCCCTCGCGCGCGTGGAGGCGTCGCGGGGTGACAGAGCAGTGGGTCGGCAGATCCGACGGCCCCTCGCGCGCGTGGAGTCGTCCAGTGCGCAGCAAGGCGATGAGAACGATCGGCTGATGGCCCCTCGCGCGCGTGGAGGCGTCGGCAAAGGCGAATTCGACACGGCGCGGGATCACGATGGCCCCTCGCGCGCGTGGAGGCGTCGGCGTTTGACTCCACGTGCGGCGCACCGCCCTTGTTCGATGATTTCATCTCGGCTTAGCGCGCGGGTCGCGGCGCGTTAGGATCGATCGGGTCAGGAACGACTGATCGAACTTTCAGGGCGGGTAGGCAAGGCGACCGCAGTGCCGCTCCCGCATGGCTTTGAAGCCGGTGTTTCATCCTGTCTGGTGAGGGAAGGCGTGGCCTACTTCGCCGTGCCTCAAACGACGATTCCGCGACTGATCGGGATGATTTGATGCCCTCGTTTTCTTACGGGCAGTGGACGACGACGCGCAGAAGCGAATTAAATGAGATCGAACGGGCTCATACGGCGATCGGCGGGACGAAACGTGGCCGGCGGTACGCGACACAGCAGATCAATCAGGCGTACGTGGTTTTAGTGGCTTCGCAATTCCAGGGTTATTGCCGCGACCTTCACACCGAAAGCGTGCAGTACCTGGTTCCGAAGGTGACGCCCCTGAATTTTCAAGCCTCCATCCGAGAATTGTTGACCCAAGGGCTCCAATTGAATCGCTCCAATGCCCAGCCTGGGAGCATTGGCGCAGATTTTGGCCGTTTCGGCGTCGACTTCTGGACCGAGCTCGAAATGAACGATCCTCGTAACGAGGTGCGAAAAACGCAGCTTGTGAAATTGAACGATTGGCGGAATGCGATCGCGCACCAAGATTTTAGAGGCAAGGGAACTCTCCATTTGAGACAGGTCTGGCGATGGCGCACGACGTGCCAACGTCTGGCCAGGTCGTTCAATGAGGTGATGCGCCACCACCTCCAGAACCTGACCGGAACATCGCCGTGGTGACGGGAGGACCAAGATGAGTTCCGTGACGAAGTTGGCTCCACGCTTCCGGCTTGGGGATTGGGTCTCCTTTCTCGTTGGTTTTCGGAGGGTTCTGGCGCATGTCGTGGAAGATCGCGGGCCCGTGGGAATGCAAGGGCGCCGCCTCTATCAGCTTCAGATCGATCAGGGTGAAGATGGGGGAACGGCGATCGAGGTGCCTGAAGCGGATCTGGAACCGGCGCCCGCGATCACAACTGCGGAAGTCGCCCGTGAGAACGGTCTATCGACGCAGAACTGGCCGCGTCAGGGATTTCACGTCACATATAAGCGTTCGAAAGATGCGAACCTGTGGACAGCTTCCCTGACTCCGGTTGTGAGCTGGGCGGTCCCGCCTATGGTACCAGGACCTGGAGGATGGGAGTACTCAGGCGGTGTGAACCTCGAGATAGTCAGGGTTGATCTGGAATACGATCCGCGCCTGGGCGATCCCCAGACTAGTCCCGTTATCTGGACAAGTTTGACCGAGAAGGCCAAGAGAATCGGCGATGCGGTGTTCAAGGCCGATCATCCCAGAGCCAGGGTGATCCCTGAGCCCGCCTTCCATTCCTGGTGAGACAGGCGGCATGGAAGCCTCGGGGAGAATACTTTGCTATTTCCGGCTTCCTTCATCCCAAACTCCCATTTCAAGAATGAGCGGACGTCGTGGAATCAGTGAGCGTTTCGACCAGCGGCTCCTTGAGCGGCTCGGTAATGAGCCGCGCGCCGCGGTCGAAGGTGATGTACGACCACGCCCACTGAAACATGACCAGAAGACGGTTGCGAAAACCGATGAGGAAGTAGATATGGACGAAGAGCCACAGCAGCCAGGCGAGGAAGCCTGATGCTTTGATCGATCCGATCTGAGCGACGGCGGCACCTCGGCCGATGGTCGCCAGCATCCCCTTGTCCACGTAGCGGAACGGCTGGCGCGGCTGACCACGAAGAGCGCGGATCACGTTCCGGGCGACATGCCAGCCTTCTTGCATTGCGGCCGGGGCGATACCTGGCACTAACTGGCCGGCTTGCTCGAGGTGGGCAAGGTCGCCGATCACGTAGACGTCGTCACGGCCGGGAATGGTCAGGTCGGGTTCAACCAGAACGCGTCCGGCGCGGTCGAGCGGGGCTCCGAGCGTCATGGCCAGGGGCGAGCCGGCAACCCCGGCGGCCCAGAGGACGGTCCGGGCAAGGATGCGCTCGGGCCCGATCCAGACCCCGTCGGCGTCAACGCCGGTGACCTGGACCCCGGTCCACACGGCGACGCCCAGCGATTCGAGCTGTTTGCGGGCCGCGGCCGACAGGTCCTCCGTGTACGTCCCCAGCACACGCGGGCTTGCTTCGACCAGGATCACGCGGGCCGAGGCCGTGTCGATGTGACGAAAGTCGCGCGCCAGGGTCTGCCGCGAGACCTCGGCCAGTGTTCCGGCCAGCTCGACGCCGGTGGGCCCGGCCCCGACGATCACGAAGGTCAGCCAGGCCCGGCGCCGAGATTCGTCACGCTCGCGCTCGGCGACCTCAAATGCCATCAACACCCGCTGACGGATTCGCAAAGCGTCCTTCAGGGTCTTCAAACCGGCAGCATGCTCGGCCCAGGCGTCGTGGCCGAAATAGGCATGCGTCACACCCGTGGCCACGATCAGGAAGTCGTACTCGGCAAAGCCGTCGGCCAGCACGACCCGTTTCTCCGGCACGTTCACGGCCGTGGCTTCGGCCAGCATCACCGTGACGTTCGACTGATGCCGGAAGATCCGGCGGATCGGCGCGGCGATGTCGGCCGGGCTGAGCGCGGCCGTCGCCACCTGGTACAGCAGGGGCTGAAACAGGTGATGATTGGAGTGGTCGATGATCGTGATCCGCACCGGGGCACGGCGCAGCCCACGCGCCGCGGCCAGCCCGCCAAAGCCCGCACCCACGATGACGACCTGGGATTCTCGAGCACTCCCCACGGGTCCTCCTCAATCATTACCTGGGAGCGTGTGCCGCCCGCACCTGCGTCGATGCCAGCGTGACGGTCGAAGAGTGTGAGCTGTTGCGGGCCGTCTCGGATTGCCTGGGCTGCCCCATTCCGCCCCTGCTCGCGCCCTGAATCGCGTCAGGGGTTGTGCCACTCGTCGCCGCCGGGCAGGAGCTGGTTCGCCTCGCGCGGCCCCCAGCTCCCCGGCTCGTAAAAGAACGGCCGGGCATTGTCGCCGAGCACCGGCTCGACGATCCGCCACTGCGCTTCCACGGCATCCGCACGTGCGAAAAGGCTGGAATCGCCGGCCATCGCGGATTGAAGGAGCCGGGCGTAGGGAGGGACCTCGTCGGGCGATTGCCGGCTGACCAAGAGCTCGACCGGCTCCAATTCCTCGTCCTCCCCCTCCTTGCGCACCACGGCACCAACAGCGATCAGCTCGTCGGGACTGAATCGAATGCGGATGTAGTTGTGCGGATGGTCCAGCGACTGCCTGGCGATGAACCGCTGGGGCGGAGAGTGGAACTGCACCATGACCTCGGTCGCGGTCTTGGCCAGGCGTTTTCCGGCTCGGATCAAGATCGGCACACCCGACCAGCGCCACGAGTCGAGCTCCAGTCTTACCGCGGCGAACGTATCGACCTCGGAGTCGCGCGCGACTCCCGTTTCCTGGCGGTAGCTGCGATACTGTCCCCGGACGACGCTGGCTGACCCCAAGGGCCGGATCGCCCGCAGCACCTTGGCCTTCTCGTCCCGGACGCCGTCCGGCGAATTGCTGCCGGGTGGCTCCATCGTCAACATGGCGACCACCTGGAGCATGTGGTTCTGGATCACGTCGCGGATCGCGCCGGCTTCTTCATAGAATGAACCGCGCCCCTCGACGCCAAAGCTCTCGGCCATGGTGATCTGGACGCTCTCGATGCAGTTGCGGTTCCAGACCGGCTCGAGGAACTGGTTCGCGAATCGGAAGAACAGGATGTTGAGGACCGGTTCCTTGCCAAGGTAATGGTCGATCCGGAAGATGGCCGTTTCCTCGAACCTCTCATGGAGGATTCGGTTCAGCTCGCGGGCGGACTCCAGGTCGCGACCGAACGGCTTCTCGATCACGACTCGGGCGTTCTGGGCGCAGCCGGATTGGGCCAGATGTTCCGCCACGATGCCGAACAGGCTGGGAGGGATCGCCAGGTAGTGCAGTGGGCGTTGCGCCTCGCCCAGGGCTTGCCGTAGCTGGTCAAAGGTGGACGAAACATGATAGTCGCCGTCGACGTAGCGGAGCCGCTCGATCAACTTGTCGAAAGCCGCTTCGTCGATTCCGCCGTGTTTCTCGACGCTGTCGCGGGCCCGAGCTCGAAACTGTTCCAGGTCCCAGCCCGCCTTGGCGACCCCGACGATCGGCGCGTCCAGATGCCCGTGCTGGATCAGTGTCTGGAGCGCGGGGAAGACCTTCTTGTAGGCCAGGTCGCCGGTCGCCCCGAAGAACACCAGAGCGTCGGCATGGGTGCCGAAAGTGGACATGGTGATCACTCCCGGATTACGCCTTTTTTTCCAGATGGCCGCCGAAGGCGAACCGCATCGCCGACAGGAGCTTGTCGGTGTAGTCATCAGTGCCGCGCGAGCTGAACCGCGCGAACAGGGCCGCACTGAGCACGGGGGCGGGGACTCCCTCCTCGATCGCCGCGTTGATGGTCCATCGCCCTTCGCCCGAGTCCGAGACGCGGCCCGAAAACTCGGCGAGCTCAGGGCTGCGCACCAGGGCTTGCGCCGTCAGGTCGAGCAGCCAGGATGCGATCACGCTCCCCCGCCGCCAGACCTCGGCGATGTCGGCAAGGTTGAGATCGTACTGGTAAAATTGGGGATTCCGCAGGGGCGTGGTCTCGGCATCGACGTCCTGCTGCTGGTTGCCGACGCCCGCGTGCTTGAGGATGTTGAGGCCCTCGGCGTAGGCGGCCATCAGGCCGTATTCGATCCCGTTGTGGACCATTTTGACGAAATGCCCCGCGCCGTTCTCTCCGCAGTGGAGGTAACCTTGCTCGGCGGTTCCGCCTAGCTTTTCTCGCCCGGCCGTGCGTGGACCGGTCCCCATGCCGGGGGCCAGTGCGGCGAAGATCGGGTCCAGACGCCGCACCACGTCGACTTCACCCCCGATCATCATGCAGTAGCCCCGCTCGAGGCCCCACACGCCGCCGCTTGTCCCCACGTCGACGTAATGGATTCCTCGGGGCTTCAAGGCCGCGGCCCGCTGGATGTCGTCGTGATAGTATGAGTTGCCGCCGTCGACCACGATGTCTCCCGGCTCGAGCCGGCCGGCAAGCTGCTCGATCATCGTATCGACGACCGCCGCCGGCACCATCAGCCACACCGCACGGGGCGGCTTCAGCTTGCTGACGAATTCCTCCAGGCTCCCCGCTCCCTTCGCCCCCTCCCCCGTCAAGGCGTCGGCCGCCTCGGCATGGACGTCGTAAACGATGCATTCCTGCCCGTGACGCTGCAATCGCCGAACCATGTTCGAGCCCATCCGACCCAGACCGATCATGCCGAGCTGCATGGCTGTCCCGTTTCTTAAAGCATGAGGATATGGACGGCGATGGCCATGCCGACCACGGCCAGAGTTCCGGCGACGATCAATGATGTTTTGATCGGGAGCGGGGGATTGACGACGCCCCGCTCCAGGGCACGGACGTATCCACGATGGCGGGCAGCCGCCAGCACGCAGACGAATACACCGACGCTGACCATGCCAAACCCGACCCAGGTCGAGACCCCTGGCCGCGCCTGCGACTTCAGCGTGCCCGAAAAACCGTATTCTCGAGTCCAGAGCGCAAATCGAGCGATGACGAACCCGAACCCCATCAGGGACACCGACGTGCGCACCCAGGCCAGGAAAGTCCGCTCGGCCGCCAGATAGACGCGCGGGTCGTTGACAGGCGTGGAGGTCGATGCCACGGCGCTCGTCTCCGCTCTCCGGCCGGTCGTACCAGGTGGCATGACGTTTTCGCCGCTCGTCGTCCTCTCCTCTCGACACCCAACCGCAATATGGACCGCTCACGGTTCGTGTGTCAAGGTAGCCAATTACTCGTTCGGCCGAATGACCCTGTTCAGGCCGCCGAGGTTGGAGTAAAAACGACGAGAGTCGGGCGAGTTCGCCCGGATCGACGATCGACTTTCCACGAGGGCTTGTGACATGGAATGGCGCCGGCGTGGCGTTGCTGGACGGCTTGGTCTGGCGCTGGTCTGTTTGGCTGGTGGAGCGATCGCGCCGGCGGGCGAGCCGCGTTTGAACCAGCTTCAGGTCATCGGCAGTCACAATTCCTACCACATCGCCCCGGCTCCGGCCGTTCTTGAGCTCATCGCGGCCGGCGGCCGCCATCGAGCCGAGGGGCTCGAATACACCCACAAACCCATGGCCGAGCAATTCTCCCGCCTGGGGATACGGCAGGTTGAGCTCGACGTGTACGCCGATCCCAAGGGAGGTCTGTTCGCCGCGCCCGCCGCGCGAAAGATCCTGAGCGGTCTGGGCAAGGAACCGGGCCCCGACCCCGACTCGGACGGGCAGCTTCGCAAGCCCGGTCTGAAAGTGCTCCATGTTCCGGACGTCGACTACCGCTCGACAGCGCCCACGTTCGTTGCAGCCTTGAAACAGGTCCGTGACTGGTCCCGGGCGAACCGTCGTCATGTCCCGATCTTGATTCAAGTCGAGCTCAAGGATGAGGCCATCACCGGCTTGCCGACACGTCCACTACGCTTTGGACGCGAGGAGCTGGAACAGGTCGACCTCGAGATCTTGTCGGTGTTCGCGCGGACGGAGGTCCTCACTCCCGACCGGGTCCGCGGCCGGTTCGCAACCCTGCCCGAAGCCATCCGCGCTCACGGCTGGCCGGCTCTCGACGCGGTCCGGGGACTGGTCATGTTCGCCCTCGACAACGAGGGCTCCGTGCGCGATCGCTACCTCGAGGGGCACCCCGCGCTGCGAGACCGCGTCATGTTCGCCTCGGTCGCGCCCGACAATCCGGCAGCCGCCTGGTTCAAGATCAACGATCCGATCAAGGACTTCGACCGGATCCAGAAGCTCGTCCGCGAGGGCTTTCTGGTCCGGACGCGGGCCGATGCCGATACCCGCCAGGCCCGGACCAACGACGTCACCCAGCGCGACAAGGCGCTGGCCAGCGGGGCCCAGTTCATCAGCACGGACTATCCCGAGCCCGATCGCCGGTTTTCCGACTACAGGGTCCAGTTCCCCGGCAGGCGGGTGGCGCGATCCAACCCGGTCAGCGGCGACCCTTCCTGGACTCACGTCGACTTGGAAAGTGACAAACGCGGTCCGGGTTCAGTCTCGAAGTGAGTCGAAAGGCCTGCGGAACGGACAGCGCTCAAAGCAATGTACATAAATTCTATTAGTATAAGAAACCTAAAACTGTTGCGCGACGTGGAGATTCCGCTCACTCGGGGTTCCGAGCCGCGTATGTGGACCGTCCTTGTCGGCGAAAACGGTCTTTGCAAGACGTCGATCTTGCAAGCGATCGCCCTGGCGGCCCTCGGCGCGGACAGCGCAAACGCTTTTCCGGAGATCATCCCATCGCTGCCAGATCGCAGAAAACCAGGCAATCCGGTCGAAATCCGGGCGGAATTCGGTTTCGGTACCGTCCGCCACACGAAGCGGACGTACCCTGGCTTCGACTCTTTACCTGCACACCCTCCTCGACTCATTTCCAGGGTTGCGCTCGCTCCCGGCTGGACATTCTTCAGCGGGGACTCGGATTATCTCGGACCAGCCATTGACCAGGTTGATGGCCAAGCCGGCCGCGAGCCGGATGAAAAGACTAACCCTGTCAGGCAAGCGAGGGGGACAGGCCTTCCCTACTGGTTCGTAGCGGGATATGGGACAGTCCGTTCGCTCCCTTTGCCGAGGAGCGTCGAGGGCATCATCGCTCCGACGACCGACCGGCTCGCTTCCTTGTTCGATCGCGGCAGCATCGTGGGAACGGGCTTCGCCGACCTGCTGAAAACGAAGAAGCTAGTCGGAGAGTATGTCACCGTATTGCAACACGCGCTGCTCGACCAGAAAGGGATCTTGCCGGCGATCAATCGCTTGGAGTTGCGCGGGAAGGGAGGTGTCAAGTCGGCCAAGCAACTTGTCGAATCCCATCGCTTCGATTTCGTGGCTGGAGGCGAGGAGGTTCGTTTGCCGGCGACCTGGTTGTCGCATGGTTATCAAGCAACGATCTCCTGGATCTCCGATCTTGTCGGTCAGATGTTCTGGGAGGCCCAGGAAAAGGTGTCCCTTGATCAGATGGAGGGCTTGGTCCTGATCGATGAGTTGGACTTGCACTTGCATCCCCTCTGGCAGGTGGGGCTGATTCGTGCGCTGAAGCAAACGTTTCCCAGAGTCCAGTTCGTCGCAACCACGCACTCCCCGATGTTGCTTCCGGGCCTTGAAAGGGACGAAATCTGGCACGCCCGTCTCGAAGGAGGAAATGTCCAGGTCGAAATGTTCGACCAGTCCCCTGCGCTGATGACCGGCAGCGAACTGTATCAGACGTTCTTCGGCATCGACCGGCTGTATCCAGCCGATCTGGGAGAAGCGCTTTATCGCTATGGTTATCTTGCGAGCGACCCGCGGCGGTCCGACGAAGCAAACACCGAGATGCAGAGGCTTCACAAGCACCTGGTTGAATCGGGGGTCGAACCGGGATTGGTGCCGGTCAGCCGGGAGGACGAGCGGGAATGATCCGGATCCATCGCGGGCGTGAGCCCGGCGTGCTGCCTCCGATCCGCACGACCGAGCTGGCCCGGGTTCGTCCCCTGGCCATTGCCGGCATTCTGGATTCGACAACCGTCGGTTCGCGCTACGCCACTGTTAAGCCGGATTTGTGCGTTGCACAGCATTGCAAGTGTTGCTACTGCGAGCGAAATAATTTTGAATCCGCGTTCCTGCCCGTCGAGCACGATCGCCCGAAACTCAAAGCGAACCGTGGACCAGGGTTCCCCGATCATGGTTATTGGTGGCTCGCATGGACTTGGAAGAATCTTTTATTCTCATGCCAACCATGTAACAGCTCTTGTAAGGGAGTAGAATTCCCTCTCGATACCGGAAGTGGTGTGCTCGTCGCTGAACAGCGGCCACCGGGGGCCGAACGCCCGTTGCTCATTGACCCCGCGGGTGAGGATCCGATCGGTCACATCAAGTTCACGTTTTTCCCCGGTCTGCCCCAACGGCGATGGAGACCGCTGCCCCGGGATGGCTCTCAGAGAGGAGACCGGACCATCCGCACCCTCGGGTTAGACCGCCCGGAGTTGCTCGATCTTTATGAAAGGCATGTCACCGATTATGTGACGCCCGTCCTGAGTCGACTGAATGCGGCAATCCTTGCAGACGACGGCGCGACGGTCCGCTCGATCTGGACGAATGAGGTCGTGGGTTGGCTGAATCCCCGTCGACCGTTCACGGCACTGTCGTACGACGTGTTCGACCACTACGTCCCCTACGCCCTGCGCCGAAGATGGAGACTTGCACTCCCGCGACCCACGTGATGAACAGGGAAACTCGTCCTTGATGTCCTGAGGAGTCGCTGGATTAACGGAAGGACACGTCTCGGCGACGTCGACCGTTCCGACCTCAACATCATGGCTCTCGACCCGGAGGAGAGCACTCACCGTCACCCTCACCGTCTTCGTCGCTTCGGCTGCGTGAGATACGGGAGCGCCTTGATCAGCTCGGTGAAAGCTTGGTCGCAGGCGGTCTCGGCTGGTTTGCCCCCTTGGTTGGTCGCGACCAGGATGGCGAAGTTCGCAACGGGAGCCAGCCAGATCGAGACGTACCAACTGGTGTTGCTCCCTTTGTGGTTCAGGGCGAGCCCGCGGGCCCAGGAAGCTTCGAAGACGAACCAGCCGCCGGCATACTGCTGGCCTGGCGGGGGCGTGTGCAATGCCCGGATGGTGGATGGCTTCAGGAGCTTGGCCTTTCCTTGCTTGCCCTCCAGGTGGAGCGCGGCGAACTTGGCCCAGTCGGGTACGGAGCAATGCACGGTGCCGGCCGGTCCCATCGCCGGCGCGTTGTCCTGCTGAGTCGGCTCGACCCGGTCCCTGACGAGGTGATGGCCCCAGGGCTGGTTGACCTTTCCCGGCCGGCCCGGCGACCCGAATCCGGCGGACGCCATGCCGAGGGGCTCGAACAGGCGTCGCCGCATTAACATCTCCCAGGACTCGCCCGAGACCTGCTCGGCCATCAGCCCCGCCAGGACGTAGCCGGCGTTCGAGTATGCATAGGTCGATCCCGGGCGGTTCGCCGGGGCGTTCTTGAGCATCGTCGTCAGGAGGGCCCGTCGCTTCTGGGTGGTTGTCCGTCCGGGAAGCTGCCACCACGGGCCGTCGTGTGGCAGGCCCGCGCGGTGGGTCAATAGATGAGACAGCGTCGCGCCTTGAAACTGGGGATCAAGCTTGGCGGCGACATCGGGAAAGACGTCGCGGATGGTCGATCCCCACGCCAGCTTCCCCTCTTCGACCAGCATGCCGATCACGGTCGCGGTCATCGCCTTGGTGCAGGACCCCAGGTGCACCTCGTCCGTGACCCGGATCAGCTCGGGGGAGCCGATCTTGCGGATGCCGAGTGCCCCGATGGCCGCGAGCTTATGGCCCGTGAGGATCGCGCCGATCAAGCCCGGCAGGTGGTGCTCGTCCCGGACCGGGGCGAGCACCTGGTTGACTCGCTCGTCGGCCTGGACCATCGGTTGGCCATCGGCCGTGTCTTGCTCGTCCGTTCCTTGCGGCTGGGACTGGCCGAACGCCGGCCCGGACCAGAACGCCAGCCCTTCAGCCGCCACGGCTCGGAAAACATCGCGACGGTTGATCATGATCCTCTCACTTTCGCTTCGTGCCGGAGCAGCCATTCCTTGCGGTCGAGCCCGCCGCCATAGCCGGTCAACGTCCCATTGGCGCCGATCACGCGGTGGCAAGGAACGACGATGGAAATGGGGTTCCGCCCGTTGGCGGCTCCAACCGCGCGCGACGCGCCCGGACGCCCGATCCGCCGGGCGAGCTCCGCGTAGCTGAGGGTCGCTCCGAACGGGATACCAAGCAATCCTTCCCAGACGAGGCGCTGAAAGGGCGTACCCGCCATGCGCAGCGGCAGCTCGAACGTGCGCAGCTCGCCGGCGAAGAAAGCTCGTAACTGATCGTAAACAATGTGAAGGGCCGCGTCATCCCGCCGCCATCCCGGTTCCGGACGCGGGCCTTCTTTCCCCTTGTGCTGGGCCATGGTGAGGCCCGTCAGTGCGTCCTCGTCCCAGGTGAGCAACAGTCGGCCGACAGGGCTGGAGTAGTAACTGTAAACGGTCGAGGCTGCCTCATTCATGGTGGTTCTCCGGTTCGATCGGGTGTTGGCTTTCCCAGAGGTACATCGCGGCGTAGGCGCGCCAGGGGCGCCAGGCTTCGGCCGTGGCACGAAGGCGAGATGCCGATGTCTCACACGACGCTTTGAGCAATCCCAGGTCGCCGGCGGGGAACGCGTCCGGCCAGCGGAGCGCGCGCATGGCGACGTACTGAGCCGTCCAGGCACCGATCCCCGGAAGTTCCTGCAAAGCGCGGGTTACGATCTCGGGATCGGGCCCGGGCTGTAGATCGATTTGTCGCCGCGTCACGATCTGCGCAATGGTCCGGATGCTGGCAGCGCGCGCGGCGCTGATCCCCAGCGCCCGCAGCTCCGATTCCGCCACCTCGGCCAGCCGCTCCGGCGACGGACTCAGGCGATTCAGTCCCGCGAACGGCGTCTCGATCGGCTCGCCGGCGAGAGTGGCCAGCCGCCCGGCGAGAGTCGTCGCGGCACGAACCGACACGCGCTGACCCAGGACCGCCCGCACGACCAGCTCGAAGCCGTCGAACGCCCCGGGCACTCGTAAACCTTCGCAACGACCCGCGACACTCGACAGCCGGGAATCGGCCGAGAGGTGAGCTGCAATGACGTCCGGCCTCGCGCTCAAATCGAAGAGGTTCTTCAAGCGAGACAAGACGTCGGGCAAGGCCGGGACCAACGATGTGGACAGCTCGACCGCCAGGGCGTTTCGTCCGGAAATCGGCTCGACCTTGAACCAGCCCCGATGACGCTCCATGGCGGCCGTCCGCAGGTAAGCTTGGTCCGCGACCCATTCGACGCCGGCCGTCGCGCGTCCCGCGAGAAAACGCAACAGCGCATTCCACGCGAGCGGCGGCCGGTAAGCCAGCGTGAGCCGGACGCAATCGCCCGCGTGGCTCGTCTGCGACGAGCGCCTCATGCGCGTGGGAGTCAGCCGGTAGTGGGACCGAAACAGGGCATTGAACCGCCGTACGCTCTCGAAACCGCTCGCAAACGCCACCTGGATGATCGGCAAGTCCGACTCGGTGAGAAGCTGCTTGGCCAGGAGCAGACGTTGAGTCTGGGCCAGCTCCACCGGCGAGACGCCGAACTCCTGCTTGACGGCGCGCCTGAGCTGGCGCGCGCTCAATCCCAGGTCTCGAGCCAACTGGTCCAAATTTCCGCCGCCATTCAGGGCGCCCGCCTCGATCCGGCCGGCGGCCGCCCGGGCCGTTCGCCTCACCGAATCGATCGGAGCGTGGCCGGGCGCCAGCTCAGGCCGGCATCGCAGGCAGGGCCGGAATCCTTGGCGCTCCGCCAGGGCGGCGTTGGAGAAGAACCGGCACCGGGCGCGACCCACCGTGCGGGCAGTGCAGATCGGGCGGCAATAGATCCCGGTGCTCGTGACGCCGACGAAGAACAGCCCGTCGAAGCGGGCATCCCGCGCGGCCAGAGCTCGGTAGCAGGTCTCATCGTCGATTCGCATGGCCGTGGGCTCGGTGACGGAGCGGGTAATCAACTCACATGACGGAAGTTTAACCGTCGCCGGCCCCAGTGTCTGGCCATTTTCGGACATCGAACTGATTTATCGCGTATTCGCCAATATCCAGGTGAGCGATCAGGGCACGATTCCCGGTGTCGGCGACCTCGTCTATGTTCCGGACGAGAAAGATTCCGGCGTCTATGTCTACTTCAAGGTGATCTGTCGCCGATTTTACTACAGCCAGCGGAGCGACCTCACCATGATCCGACTCTCTTGCGAGCTCGTGTGAATGGATGCGCAACAAGCCGTTGCGCCAATTCGAGCAGTCTGAGAGCATCGATCGAGTTCACCGCGGCCGCTCCATTTCCGGGCGCGAGGCCATCCATCATTGGGCCGTCGTCGTGGGCTGGATTGGGAAATCGCCGGCCCGATAGCGGCTCGCCTGGGCGACGTAATGCCGCCAGGCGTGCTCGATCAGCCCCCGCATGTCTTCGTCCACCGGGCGCACGATCCTCCCGGGGAAACCCACTACCAGCGAGCCGGGCGGCACTTCGGTTCCTTCGAGCAACAGCGCGCCGGCGCCGATCACCGATCCTCGGCCGACGTGGACTAGATTGAGCAGGATGGCTCCCATTCCGATCAGGCAATCGTCCTCGACCGTGCAGCCGTGCAAGATGACCCGATGGCCCACCGTGACCCGGTTCCCCACCAGGCACGGGAGCCCAGGGTCGGCATGGATCATGGATAGGTCCTGGATGTTCGTCTCGTCGCCGATCAAGATCCGCGCCGTGTCGCCACGGACGACGGCGTTGAACCAGACGCTCGCATTCTTGCCGAGGTCGACGGCACCGAGGACAACTGCCCCCGGGGCAATGAAAGCAGTCGGGTCGATCATGCGATGAAGTCCAAGGGTGTCGAACGATCACTCGTGGCCGCCCCAACCATGTGCGGGCACCAGGGAGAGCGAAGCACCAGGCCGTCCGGATCCTGGCTGACGAACCATTATCGCAGCCGGAGAGACCCGGTAACATGGGGTGGTTGTTTGACGGCACCGCGAATCCGCCGCGCGCTTGACTCTCCGCGAATCGCCTGCACAGTATTGATACTTTCGACCCCCTTCTCTCGGAGGTCCGACATGCGATGGATTGGTTTCGCGTCGGTGGTGTTCGGCCTGATCCTCGGTACTGACGAGCCCCGGAACGATGATGTCAAGAACGACCTGGATAAGCTCCAGGGAAGTTGGGCAATGGTCTTGTTTTTTGTTAATGGCGAGGAAGTACCCGCGGATCAGGTCAAGCCGGGAGAGCTCCTGATCGAGGATCATGAATACCGCCCCAAGCTGGGTGCCGACGTCGAAAGAACGACCGTCCAGGTGAATTCAGCCGGGAGTCCCAAGGAGATCGACTTCACGTACACAGCCGGTTTCCAGAAAGGAAAGACGATCAAGGGCATCTACAAGCTCGACGGCGACGCCTTGACGATCTGCCGAGGTCAGGGCCCAGGCAAGGATCGTCCGACCGAGTTTTCCGCTCCGACCGACTCGGGGCTACAACTGATCGCCTGGAAACGGACGAAAACAGCCGCGGGCGAAAAGGTGAAGGCAATCCAGTCGGAGCTGAAGCGGTTCGCGGCAACCTGGCACTTCGTCTCGATCGAGATCGAAGGCAGGCAGGTGCCCGAAGAGGCTTTCAAGGACGACACGCTGGTGCTGAAACGGAAGCAGTTCAGCCAGACAATCCACGGAAAGACCACCAACGGCTTCTTCAAGATCGACCCGACTGTGACCCCCAAGACCATCGACATCACGCTCACCGACGGACCGGGCAAGGACAACACACTCAAAGGCATCTACGAGCTGGAAGGTGACACTCAGAAGATTTGCGTCGCAGCACCCGGCAAGGCTCGCCCGACCGAATTCGTCAGCAAGCCCGACGGTTCGCAGATCATTCAGGTCCTGAAGCGGGCGAAGCCCTGAGCGGCCGTCGGATGCTCGACTCTCTGGGCGATCGAGCGCGCCAGGTCTTCTCGGAGACGCGATAGAATCCGCCCCCCTCGGCAACCAGGACCAGGTCTCTCCCGTCCCAGCCGATCCCCTCGATCGGCAACGACTCGTATTTCACCTCGCCGAGGAGTCGCCAGGGGGGCGATTGAGCATGACCGCGCCGGTAAATACGCGTCACCGTCGACGAACAAACGGCCAGAAGCGTCCGATCCTGGCTCATGTCAGCGCCCGTCGCGGGCTCGATGAAACCGGGCAGCCGGCCGATCAAGCGAGGCCGGGCCGGTCGAGTCAACGGCGACGGTGGATCGAGCGGTACGGAAAACAACTCGGCTTCGCGACCATCGAGGTACTTGGCCACCAGAATCCCGTTGCCTTCGTCGTAAACCAAGCTTTCGGCGTCAAACCGACTCGAACGGGGAAGGGAATAAAACGAGATGGCCGAGGCCTTCAGCGGCTCGCCCGCGGGCGACCCCGGGTCCGGCTCATCAATGCGATAGATCGCGTGTACAGGCAGAACACCGGCGTTGTCACCGATGTCTCCCAGGTAGAGATGTCCCCGGTCGTCGATCGCGATGTCTTCCCAGTCGATGTTGGGGACCTCGAGGCGGAACTGGCGCACGATGCGACCATCGCCTCGGATCGCGAAGATCAGAGGGGGATTCCCGGAGTCGTTGTGGACCCAGTAGATGCCCGGGTACCGCCGGCTCTTGACGATGCCCGACGCTTCCGGAATCAAGCGCCCGTCGAGCCGGCCGAGCGGCTCCAGGGGAGGCTGCCAACCCAAGGTTATCCACAGGAGCACCCAGCTCGGGAGTATCGTGGACATGGTCGTCAAGTAGTGGTCAGTGGTCAGTGGGGAAGACTCTACGTCCGTACGTTCTCTGCGCCGTGCGCGCATCTTTGGGGGGGAGTGGTTCCCGCGGAAGCGATGAGTTGGGTGGGTCGAGCCGCGAAACGTCGCGGCGAGGCCCACCGGGGGAGCCGTGGCGATCGGTGGGCCTCACGATGCAAAGCATCGTTTCGACCCACCCTACGACCTGTTGCGGATCAGCTGCGTTGGGATGAAGGATGAAGAAGACCAATCCTTTCCGACTCATCCTTCATCCTTCATCCTTTCGAGGTGCTCATCGTAGCAAACGGGAAACACGCTTGACCACCGGCCGGTTCCGATCACGCCGCCCAAGCTGGCGGTGCCGGCTTGCGATTCGACTGGCTCCACGTCAAACTTGGGTGCACATTCGATGGTGCCAAGTGCAACGTGCCCCTGGTTGGAAAACGCCCGGTCGATGCCGGCAGCAAACCATAAGGCAACACACGGATCCGACGAGAGAGTGGCCTGTCCATGGAAACTCCGCAAGTTCGGCCTGGGTTGGTCAAGCAGGCCGAGAGCATGTCCCGGGTCGTCGTATTCTTCCCTAACTCCGCCCTCGGAAACCTGGCCATCCAGGTCCTGACGCAGATCGGCGTACCCAACGACCGCCTGGGCGTCACGCCCCCCGAACAGATTGAAGGGGGCCAGGGCATGATCCTTTCGATCGCTTGTCCCGACGAAAAGACCCTGGCCAAAGTCGAGTCGCTCTGCCGCCAGCAAGGCGGCAGGATCCACCGCCAGCGCGGTTGAAACCTCGCACAATGAACCGAGCTTACCGGGTCGCCCTGATTTGCGGAGCCGTTCCGCTCGTCTTTGGCGTCTCGATTTTCCTTCTCTGGCTCATCACCCATTGGGACTGGCTGATGATGGCTGGCATTTTCACGCTCTACAGCGGCCTTGTCATCTTCGCGGTGGGCGTCATTGCTCTGGCTCGTTTCCACTGGCTCGCTCTTCGCACGCCAGACGTTCTGCGCCGGCGCCTTCGGCTCGCGACGCTTGTCTGCGCCGGTCTTCTGCTCGCAAACCTTCTGATCGCGGGCGCCATCATCGCCACCGTTGTCGCCACGCAAACCGCCTACACGGTCGCCGTTCACAACACATCACCGCAGCCTCTCGACCGTGTCCGAGTATTCGGAGGCGGCTGCGACGCTTCTTTCGGATCCATCCCGCCCCAGAATGTTGCCCGGCGTTCATTCTGGATTCAGCACGATGGCGAGCTGGAGTTTCAGGCCGTGAGCGGCACAACCTCCTACGCAAAGACGATCGACGGCTACGTGACAAACAGCGTGGGCGGCCACACGACGGTCACGATCAATCCCGATGGAACGATTTCCGTCACCAACAAGAAAACTTGAGCTGATGCTTGGCGGGCCCGCCCGCTGAGTTCGGTTGTTAGATGGCGTAAGCACAGATGGGCTATTCACTGTCATGGCTGGCCGTCAAAGGTCGATCAGCGGCGGCGGTGCGCAACGAGCTTGGCATTCACGGCAACGGAAGGCACGAGGAGTTCCCCGAGTCGGACGTAGTCGGAGCCGAATTACCCGGCGGCTGGTATTTGGTCGTCGCGAACCGTATCCCCGTCAGGGACGACGCCGTATTGCGACGCCTTTCTTGCGGCTGCGAGTTGGTTACCTGTTTCGTCGAAGAGCACGCGATGGTCAGCTACGCCGCGCGTTGGACGGACGGCACGCGGGTCTGGTCAGTCGCCCACGACGCGCAGCAGGACCGTGAGCACCTGGAGACCGAGGGCGATCTCCCGGCGGACTTCGGTTCAATCCGCGACCGCCTGCGTTCCGACCAGGAGGCAGCCGGTGGCCGAAAGGCCGGTGTTGACTACATCTTCGATGTCCCGGTGCAACTGGCCGAGTCTCTCACGGGTTATCGTCATGACCAGGACATCCCCGGACTCGGTGACCGCCCGTTCGAGGTACTCGTCGCTGCATCGGTCAAGCCGGAAAGGTCGTCATTGTGGAAGAGATTGTTCGGATCATGACGACCTTGCGAGCAACCGCTTCACCCGGTGCTGAGGACTGCCTGAACCGTTGAGGCAGCGCGTTCTGGCACAATTGAGTCGAGGCGCATCGGCGCGGTAACGTGTGCTTGGTTACGAGGATGGCGTCTTCGTGGCCGAGGTGCCGGCCCTGCCCGGTTGCCTCTCCCAGGGACAGACACGGACTGAGGCGATCGAGAACATCAAGGAAGCGATCGCCGCCTACCTCGAGAGCTTGAAGAACCACTCCGAACCGATCCCGCCGCCGATCTCCGAGGAGGTCGTGGAGGTCTCGACTTGAGTCGAAGGCATTGACGTGAATCACGGTTTGCCTCGCGCAGCGTTCGATCGGATCCCTCCCGCCCCGGCGCTTTTCGTGTTATTATGGCACATCTCGGCAGGCCGGACCGCTGGCTTTCTTGTCAGGCCGCCGCCGATGCGTCGCGACGAACCGGAACGGTTAGAGATGCAAGAGCTTCCGCGGAGTGATTCGCTGTCGGCGGCCGGAGTCGCAAAACCCGTCATCTTCTTCGATGACGTGTGCGTCATGTGCAACGGCTTTGTCAACCTGCTCCTGCGGGTCGATCGCCGGCAGCAGTTCTTGCTTGCCCCCCTCCGCGGAGAGACAGCCCAGAAGCTGCTTCCTCCGCTGCCCGATGACGCCAGCACGTGGTCGATGGTCTACGTCGATGAATCGGGAATCCACGACCAGTCGGACGCCTCACTCGAGGTCTACCGGCGCCTCGGAGGTCCCTGGTGGTTGTTGAGCCTCGCGCGGTTCATCCCGCGGGCGATTCGAAATCCTGTTTACCGCGTCATTGCCCGCAACCGGTATCGTTGGTTTGGAAAACGCGAAACCTGCCGCATTCCTTCGGCGGAAGAGAAAGCACGCTTCCTGCCGTGACCGCATCGACCCTCTGGAGCAATAACATGCCGGCACAACACCGTCTCCGAAAGCGCGGGCTACTCCTTGGCCTCTGGTGCGCCTTTTGTGCCCTGGCCTGGGGAGCGACCAGCCAGGCTCAGGAAATCCCGGCCTTCGCGCGCGACTTGCCCCCGGTTCGAACAACGGAACCGATCTTCCAGTTCAACGGCAAGGACTTGACCGGTTTTTACTCTTATCTGCGCGACCATAAGTACGACGATCCCGGCAAGGTCTTCACGGTCCACGACGGGATGATTCACATTTCGGGCGAGGAGTTCGGTGGATTGACGACTCGGGACGAGTTCCGCGACTATCACTTGATCGCCGAATGGAAGTGGGGCGAGCGGACCTGGGCGCCTCGGAAGCGGAGCACGCGCGACTCGGGGATCTTGCTCCACTGCGTCGGGTCCGACGGCGCGGCCGGTGGTAACTGGATGGAGTCGCAGGAATGCCAGATCATCGAAGGGGGCTGCGGCGACTTCATCATGGTTCCGGGCAAGGGGAAACCAAGCCTGACCTGCGAGACGCGCGTCGGCCAAGACCGCCAGTTCTACTTCGAGAAGGCGGGCAAACCCGTCACCCGCGATTCGGGGCGATTCAACTGGTGGGGACGTGACCCGAAGTGGAAAGACGTCCTCGGTTTTCGCGGCAGCCGCGACGTGGAGAAACCGGCCGGCGAATGGAACCGCATGGAGGTCATCTGCGACGGCGACTCGATCACCAACATCGTCAACGGCTACGTCGTCAACGCCGGCACCAAGTCCAGCCTGACCAAGGGCAAAATCATCTTCCAGTCCGAAGGCGCTGAGATCTTCTTTCGCAAGATCGAGATCCGGCCGCTGATCAAATAGCGGACTCGCTCGCTCGCGGAGTGCGGCAGAGGACCCTTCTCGCTGAACACCACCAAGAGTTGCACCGAGGATAAGGCGTTTTCCTCGCTCCCGTGAGCGGCACGGCGCTAGCCGCCGGTGACCCCGTCGCTCGTCGATGGCCAAACACCGGTGGCTAGCGCCATTCCGCTCAGATTCCCCGGTCCATTCGGTCCAGATACGCTCCTGTGAGCCGGTGACCCCGTCGCTCGTCGATCGCCAAACACCGGTGGCTAGCGCCATTCCGCTCAGATTCCCCGGTCCATTCGGTCCAGATACGCT
>JBIOJM010000172.1:0-20172 GCA_044450785.1 Isosphaerales bacterium | reverse complement strand
GTCAGGTTAATAGGTTCCGCTTGATTTTCAGGTACGCAAACCGGCGGCTAGCGCCGTACCGCTGACGAGAACGCTCCGCCGCCGTCACCGGCAAGATCGATGTGCGAGGGTTCGCGGAATCGGAGGCCGCATGATATCTGAGCGGCACGGCGCTAGCCGCCGGTGTTTGGCTTCCGGCATGCGGGGGGGATCCCTGTGAAGTCATTAACCTGACGCTCAATAATTGTTCTTCCGTCGAGTGGCAACGAGGCGATCAATCCGCTGAATTGGTCACTCGACGGGATTTTTTCATGATCATGCTCACGACGACGGCCCTGCTTCGACCGTCATCCTTGATGCCCTATCCCTTCCTTCCATCGGTCAAAAGCGGTGGCGAAGATCGGTTCGTTCGGATGCAGGGATTGAGCCTGACGGAACGCCGCCTCGACCTCGCTCTTGGGGGCGCGCAGCCAATCGAGTGTTCGGGCGAGGTCATACCAACACCATGCACTTCGAACCGGATCATCTGAAAGCTGAATCGCACGGCGCAGTAACTCCGCCGCTTGATTATTGAGCCGTTTCTTGATGGGTATGTTTCGAGTCGCACGGGCAATTTGCAATTTGGTTTGGGCATATTCCTGAATGATCTTAGGATCGTCGGGGTTGAGTGAATAGGCTTCCGCAAAGAGACGATGCGCGCCTTGAAAGTCTTTGGATCTCTTCGTGAGGACAGCGGCCTCGACTGTTTCGTCGATCGTTCGTGAGCTCGGCATCCGGGTGAGCACATTCATCCCTTCCGCGAGACGCTTTCGATCAATCAAGAGTCGGGCCTGAGTCAGGTAGGGTCGAGAGCCTTCGCTCTTGGACGGCTCTTTTTCGAAGCGCTCCAGAACGCGTTGAGCCAGACCGGCCTCTTCGATTCCATGGGCATACTCAATCAATTGGCCGGCGACTGCTCCCGAACTCGGCTGGCGCTCGAACGCGCGCTCGAGGTGGTCGGTGGCTTGCCTCCTCTCTCCGATCGCCCAGAGATGGGCGGCCTCACGGAGGGCATAGAGAACCAAGTACCGGGGGTGTACCGGCAGGGTCGCGCGGAAATAAGTCCTCTGGTCGTCGTCGAAATCGAAACGAGCTTGCGGGGAGCCATTCTCACGCATCGTTCGTCGAATCTTGGGGATTCCCGTCGCCCGGCCTTCCGCGAGTCGAAGCTCCTTCAAGAAATCGCCGATCCTCCGGTTGCGTGCCGGTGCCGCGGGACCCTGTGATCCGGGCTCAAACTGTTCAGGTTTGATCCCGGGGACAGGGCCGGGGTAACTGATGATTTCCATCCGATCGGGGAAAAGGTAGACTTTGATCGGCTCGGGTGGTCCGTCGTATCCCCTGTGGTAGATGGCATTGACGACCGCTTCTTCCATTGCTTCATAAGGATAAGCAACGGTTCGGTCGACCTCAGCTCGCCCACTCGTTTTTTGAAGCAGCGTGCCGCCGAAACTGTTCAGATACTCCAAAGTCTGGTTGATCTGCTCGTTCAACGGCCCTCGAAAGGTTCGCTCTTCGATGAGGTCCCCGCTCGGATCATCCCCAAATTGCGCCACTTCGATCCGAGCACCCGGAAAGAACCGATCTGGATCTTCATGAAAGAACAAGAGACCCACATTTCTCGGAGCGTCATGCGCATTGATCTGTTTGACAATCCTCAACCTACGATAGAGCTCGTCATCTTCGACCTCGAATCCTTCCCGGATGAGTCCACTGCGAATGTCGTGCAGGAGTCGACGGACTAACGTAGGAGATAGATCCTCGATTTTCGCGGCGAGGTTCCGGCGATCGTCGAAGGGAACTTTCGCGGCTGATTCCATTAGCTGCCTCTGTGTTGAGGTTCAGCAAATCGTTAGCAAAGGCGCAAACGGTACGAACGACCGCGGGTTTGATCGGATGGTTCCAGGTCGCCTTGAATTCAACTCGATTACCCTCGATGGTGTGACGATGGATCAGGTCATCGAGGTTAATCGGCAATCCAGAATTCGCTGCCGAATTCGACATGATAACCTTGTGACGATTCTGATTGATACGACAAGGAGACCCGCCTTTGGTTTTCATTTTCGACAAAAGCTTCATCTCTTGTCGAGTCGAAAGAAGCCCGGAACACCTCGATCAATCCGTTTGACCATTTTCTTCTTTTCTCTGCGCTCTTGCCTCTTGTGTCAATTCGTTTTCAACGGCGTGTTCCTCGGGCGCATTCTCGTCGCTTTTGAACACATGGCTGAGCCGCTCGCCCAGTACGTAGTAGATTGGGATGACGAACCGGCCGAGGACGGTGCTGATCAAGATGCCGAAGGCGATG
The DNA here is from genome assembly GCA_044450785.1 of Isosphaerales bacterium. Classification (GTDB taxonomy): domain Bacteria; phylum Planctomycetota; class Planctomycetia; order Isosphaerales; family Isosphaeraceae; genus JBIOJM01. Next base: position 17,849 of record JBIOJM010000172.1, on the reverse strand, counting down.
ACGACGCCCAGGGAGTTTCGGCTGTAGGCGCCGGCGCCCGTGGCGCGCGCCATCGGCAGGACTCCCATCACGAAGGCGAACGAGGTCATCAGGATCGGCCGCAGCCGCTGCCGCGACGCCTCCTTGGCCGAGTCGATGATGCTCATCCCGTGCTTTTCCTGGAGCTCCACTCCGAACTCGACGATCAAGATGGCGTTCTTGGTCTCCAGGCCGATGAGCATTACGAGCCCGATCTGCCCGAAGACGTCCAGCGGCATGCCGTAGAGCCAGAGGCCGATCATTGCGCCGAACATCGCCAGGGGCACCGTCAGGATGATCACGAGCGGGCGGACCCAGCTCTCGTAAAGTGCCGACATGAACAGGAAAACGCATACGATCGACAGCCCGAAAATGGAGAACGCCAGGTTCCCGGTCTTCTGTTCCTGAAACGTCGTACCGGTCCATTCGTAGGAGAATCCTTCGGGGAGTAGCTTGTCGGCGACCTGCTCCATGGCGGCGATGGCCTGGCCCGAGCTGTAGCCGGGGGCCGGCTGGCCGGTGATCTTGGCCGCGTTGTACATGTTGTAATGCGGGACGTCGATCGGGCCGAGAGCGTAGGTCGCGTCGCCCAGCGCGCTCAAGGGAACCTTGTCTCCCTGCCCGTTCAAGACGTAGAGCCGCGAGATGTCGTCCTTGGTGGTCCGATGCGCACCCTCGGCCTGGACCATGACCTTCCAGACTTTTCCGTAGAGGTTGAAGTCATTGACATAGTAGCCGCCGAGATTCGCCTGGAGCACGGCGAAGACGTCGGCGACCGAGACGCCGAGCCGCTGCGCCTTCGTCCGGTCGAGCTCGAAACGGATCTGCGGCACATTCACCGAGAACGGCGTGAACAGGCCGCCCAGCTCTGGGCGCTCCCTCGCCTTCTGGAGGAACTGGTCGGTGATCCGAGCCAGCGCGTCGGCGCCCTTGCCGTCGCGGTCTTCGATCATGAACTCGAAACCGCCGGTCTGGCTCAGGCCGCGGATCGGCGGCGGCTCGAGCACCAGGGCCACTGCGCCCTTGACCTGGCTCCTGAGCGCGGCCTGGAGCTTCCGAGATAACGCCTGCGCCCGGAGCTCGGGTCTGGTCCGCTCCGACCATTCCTTGAGGATCACGAAGGCCGTGGCCGAGTTCGTCTGGTTGGTCGAGTTCAGGACGTTGAAGCCTTCGAGCAAGACCACGTCGCTGACCCCATCGAGCTCTTGTGCGATCTGGCTCACGCTCGCGGCGACTACGGAAGTGGCTTCCCGCCCCGTGCCGTCGGGCGTCTGGATCGCGGCGATCAGGTAACCCTGGTCCTCGATCGGAATGAACGCCTTGGGCCGCTCGATCAACATCGCGCCGGTGAGCGCGAGCAGAGCGAGCGATGGGACCACGATCGTCCACCAGTGATGAGCGGTGAAGTCGAGGAACGAGTCGTACGAGTTTTCCAGCCAGCTCATGCCCTGATTGAACCAGCGGAACAGGAAGAACCTGGCCTCACCGTGCTTGGGCCGCAGAAACAGCCGCGCCATCGCCGGGCTGAACGTGAGGGAGTTGACGGCGGAGAAGACGAACGAGAAGACGATCGTCATGGCAAACTGGTTGTACAGCTTGCCCGTCAAGCCTGGGATGAAGGCGACGGGCACGAAGACCGCGGCCAGGACCAGCGTGATCGTGACGATCGGCGCCGTGATCTCGGCCATGGCCGCGCGCACCGCCTGGAGCGGGCGGTCGCCTCGCTCCAGGAACTTCTCGACGTTCTCGACGACGATGATCGCATCGTCGACCACCAGGCCGATGGCCAGGATCAACCCGCAGAGGGTGAGCGTGTTGATCGAAAAACCGAACGCCGCCATCAGCGCGAAGGTTGCCACCAGCGCGACCGGGATCGCCAGCAGGGGGATGATCGTGGCGCGCACACCCTGAAGGAACACGAAGACGACGATCAGCACCAGGAGGAACGCCTCGACCAGCGTCTCCTCGACTTCGAGGATGTTCTCGCTGACGTATTTCGTGGTGTCGTATGCGATGCGGTACTCGAGGCCCTGTGGGAAGTTCCTGGCCAGGCGATCCATGTTCTCGCGGACCTGCCGGACGATGTCGAGCCCATTGGCGTCGGAATACTGGTAGATGGGGAGCGTTCCGGCCGGCTTGCCGTTCAACCAGCCGGCCGTATCGTAGTTCTCGGAATCGAGCTCGATGCGGGCGACGTCCTTGAGCCGGACGATCGAGCCGTCGTCGCGGCGGCGAACGATGATCCCCTCGAATTCCGAAACGCTCGTGAGACGGCCCCTGATCAGGATCGGGTACTCCTTGAAGGCCCGACCCGGCGGCACGGGCTGGCTGCCGATCCGCCCCGCGGCCGCCTGGCGGTTCTCGGCCTGGATCGCGTTGATCACCTCAGACGGCGGGATGAGCTCACTCGCCATCCGGTCCGGATCCAGCCAGATCCGCATGGCGTACTTGCGCCCGAAGACGCTGACGTCGCTCACCCCGGCGACCCGCTTCAACACGTCGATGACGTAGATCTGCGCATAGTTGTCGAGGAACGTGGCGTCGTATCGGCCGTCGGGCGAAACGAGGTTGACCACACAGACCATGTCGGTCGAGGTCTTCTTGATCGTGACGCCGAACTGTTTGACTTCCGCGGGCAGGACGGCCTGGGCTGTCTGGACGCGGTTCTGAATGTCCACCGCCCCGATGTCCTGGGAATAACCGACGTCAAAGGTCGCGATGATGGTGGATAAGCCGTTGCCGGTGCTGTCGGAATTGAAGTAGATCATTCCCTTGACGCCGTTCAACTGCTGCTCGATCGGCGTGGTGACGGTTTCGGCGATCGTCTGGGCGTCGGCGCCGGTGTAGGTGGTGGTGACCTGGACCTGGGGCGGCGTAATCTCGGGATACTGCGCGATCGGCAGCACGAAGATGCAGATGCCGCCGATCAACAGCATGAGCAAGGCCAGCACGGTGGCGAAGATCGGCCGCCCGATGAAGAAATTGACCATGGCGCGTTTTACCTCGCCTTCTTCGCGGGCGGGGCGGCGGATCGTTGCTGAGGTTGACCCTTGGAATCGACAACCGCCTTCCCGGGTGCGGGTGGAGATACGACGTTCTTCGCCTCGGGCCCGGCCTTGGCGGCCGCGGGGTCCGGCTTACCGGACTCGGAATCCATCCCCGGGATCTGCGCGATCGGGCTGTTGAATCGCGGATCACCCTGATCGCTCGAGGACTCGGCATGGATGAACTGCTCGAAGGGGGACAGGACCGGATCGACGACCTGGCCGGGCCGGATGAGCTGGATGCCCTCGACGATGACCTTCTGCCCCGGCTCGAGACCCGCATCGAGCACCCGCAGGCCATGGTAGACGTCCACCGCACCGACCTTCACGTCCCGCACCTTGTTCGCCGCGTCGACGACGAAGACGCGTGTACCTTCCTGGCCAAGGACGACGGAACGCTCCGGGACAACAACGGCATCCACGTAATTCCCGACTGTCATCGTCGCCTTGATGTACTGGCCGGGCAGGATCGAACCTTCGGGGTTAGCGACCTTGGCGCGCACCAAGAAGGTCGAGGTCGTGGGGTCGACCTGGTTGTCGATGAAGATCGCCGTGCCGACGTGGGGGTGACGGCGTTCCCCCTCGACGAAGAGTTCGACGGCCAATTCGCTCGCGACCAGCGCGGTCGCGACCGGGAGATAGCGCGCGGCCGGACGGAGGTCGAGCCCCATCGGGTCGAGCTGCTGGATCGTGACCAGCTCGGTTTGCCCCGTGTCGCCGACCAGGTTGCCGACCTTGACCTTGAGCTCGCCGATCCGCCCATCGATCGGGGCAACCATCTCGCAGTAACTCAAGGTGATCCGGGCATCTTCGACCGCGGATTCGGCCTTGGCGACGTTGGCCCTGGCGGAGGCGATATCGATCTCGTGGTCCGACTTGGCCTGCGCCAGGCTGGCCTGATCGGACTCGACCTGCGCTGCGCTCTTCTTGGCCTGGGCCCTGGACTTGTCGAAATCCTCCTGGGAGGCCGCCTTGCGCGCGAGCAGGTTGCGCGAGCGCCGCTCCTCGACCTCGTCGAGACTCAACTGGGCCTGTGCCAGATCGAGCTTGGCCTTCGACACTTCCCGCGACTGCGAGGCGGTGGCCTTCTCGAGCGCGGCCGTGTTCGCGTCCAGTTGTGCCTGCGCCTGTTTGAGCTGGACCTCGAAAGGCTCTTTCTCGATCACAAGCAGGAGCTGACCCTTCTTGACGTTCTTTCCATACTCGAAATGCTTTTTCACCAGGAAGCCGCGCACGCGGGCCCGGATCGTGACTTCCTCGAGCGCACGCGTCGTCGCGATTGGAGTCACGACGATCGGCACAGTCATCTTCCGCGATTCGGTCACGGTGACCGAGGGGGGCGGCGGGACTTTCTGCGGAAGGGCGGTGGCGTGGCAGCCAGCCACCCCCAACACGACCGCCGCCGTCGCACACGAGCAGCCCAACGGCAGGAGAAGCCTCGCAACCCATTTCGCAACCGACTCACCGTGTCGAGTCATGGCGTTGGTTCTTCAAGTTGAGATCGAACCGCAGAAGAACGCAGATGCGGTCCATACTATAACTGACCAATGACCAATGACCAATGACCAATGACCAATGACCAATGACCAATGACCAATGACCAATGAAGGGTCAGAACTGGTCGGCCGAGAGGACCTCGCCGCTCTGGCGGGTGGCCAGGGCCTGGAAGATCTTGAAGCCGACCTGTTCCTTGATGAAACGGACGCTGCCGTCGACGAACAGGAAGTTCGCCCCTCCGGGGTGAAGCGACCAGTACTGGTCGCCGTGCGCCAGCCCGGAGGGTGAATTGGGGCCGTGGCCCTCTCCGGTGTGCGAGAGGACGAGGGCCCCGCCACCCTCGGGGTCGAGCCCCGCCTCACCCTGGAGCGCCACCAGGGGTACGGCCGCATTGGTGACGGCCCCGGTCCAGCTCGCCCGCGAGAGGTTCTGACTCCGTTCACCGGCGAGAAAGGTCTGGCTGCAGCCGTCGGTGACGAGCGCGATGCTCACCGAGCGGTTGCGGAAGAAGATCCCGTTGCCGTTGTCGCGGCCGGGAGGTCCGTCGTCGGCATCAATGATGTACGGGTAAAGGCTGGATGGATCGCCAGACCCGACCGACCCGACGTAGTTGGATGACGCCACGACGCAGATCGGCGCCCCCGGCGCCGTACCCGTGGTGGTGGCGTCGACGACGGTGAAGGTGTCCAGCCGCCAGGCGTCGGACGGACAGAGGAAGCTGGAGATGACCGTCAGACGGGCGGTCTGGTTGGCGGGGAACTCGACTCCCAGGACGATGTTGATGCTGTTGAAGAGCGGGCCCTGCTCCAGCTCGGGCAGAGACCTCGCGGCCCAGCCCCAGCCCGGGCCGTCGTTGTCGAAGGTGATGGGGTCGCGCAGGGACAGGTAGCCTGGGGGGAAGCAGTCCTGTTGAGAGTGGTAGTTATGAAGGGCGAGGCCCAGTTGCTTCAAGTTGTTGGTGCACTGGGTGCGCCTGGCAGCCTCACGGGCAGCTTGAACAGCGGGGAGCAGGAGAGCGATCAGCACAGCGATGATGGCGATGACGACCAGCAGCTCGATCAGGGTGAAACCGCGACGGCGATGCATGGGATGACCTCCTGGATATGAACGTTCGAATAAGGGCACCAGCGTCGAGCCCACGACTCGAGGGGTCGCCGACGCGTGGACCGCGGGGTTCATTCAACGAACGTTGTCATGCCCGGGCACACGAAGAGCGTGCGCTCGAACAGGCCGATCGCGTCGATGACGCGAGCTCGGAATCACGGGTGGGTCAGTCATTCCGGCGGCTTGTGGAGCCGAGACGCTCGCCGAGCCGGGAGGATGCGATGAGGTGGGGAAGCGACGAGGCGTTCCGCCACGTCGAAGATCGGATGGCCGCGCGTCGCGAGCGCGCCGGACTGGGTGACGGAACTGAGCGAGGGAGCGGTGGGAAGTACCGGAGCGCCACACGGGGCCGAGCTCAGGCACGGTCCGGAATCCGCCGGGCTCGGTTGTTTCACAGTGACGGGAGTCTGCGTCGCGCGCGCCGTTGCGCGATGCCCGCAGCAGCAGGAAGCACCACGGCATTTTGTGGCACACATGCAATCGCGCGGGTGCTCGATCGCGACAAAACCCGGTGAGCCGGCGAACGAGGAGGCCCTCGCGTCCGCTCGCCACCCGACGCCGCAGACGAGCACGACCGCAGGCAACAGCCAGCGAGGGAGCTTCTTCGTCAGGGTGTATGGCCGGCAGGGTTGCACGGGGGCTGGCTTTCGAGACAGGACCAAAGCTTTCGGCTGCAAGATCAGACGCCCATGTTCGGGGCCCGAAAGCCTGCTGTCAAGGGCCAGCACGGATCTTCCGATTGTCGGTGCGCGGACCGGAAGGGATTATCGATTCAGAGCGTGGAGCACACGACCGAGGAATCCTCGCCCGTTGGTCTTCGAGTGATCGAGTTCCAGACTCATGATTTCGTGGATCAGGACGCGGAGGTCGTGCAGGATGGGCGTCCCCGGCGCGACCTGGCGGAGCGGACGGCCCTTGTTGACCGACAAATTGACGGCCTTGAAATCGTTGGCGATTGACAAAACGTGGGAGACGCCCAGCATTTGCTTGACATCGTCGCAGGTGAGTCCCTTCACGCCGCGGTGGTAGCGGTTGAGCACGACCCACACGGAATGGACCAAGCGCTCTTCCGGCAGCGAGTCACAGAAGAGCTTGAGCGACCGGATCGACGGAACGTTCTGATTCCCCACCACGATCACGCGATCACAGACACCCAACACCTGAAACTCCAGATCGTCGAACGCGCCGGGCATGTCGAGGATGGTCACCTCCGCAAGCTTCCTCATACAGCCGACGAGCTTGATCAGGTGTTCGGAATCGACCGCATGGAGCGATTGAAGCACGTCGGGGCCGGCGAGAATCCTCAGTCCATCGCTGACCCGGACCAAGGCTTTCTCGAGCAGGACATCGTCGACGCGATGGATCTCCCGGATCAGGTCGGGCAGTGTCATGCGGGGCTGGACGTCGAACATCGAGGCGAGTACCCCCATCTGCTGAGAGAGCTCGGCAAGAATCGTGGAACGCCGGAGCTGCTCGGCGATCTCGTAGGCGAGGTTCACGGCGATCGTCGTCGCCCCGCTTCCTCCCACCGCGCCCGTGACTGCGAAGACATGTCTGTCGCTGGGCCCTTTGTCAAACTGTGACCCGATCACGCTCAAGGCTCGATGGAAATCGTCGTGATCGAGCGGTAGCGGCACGACCTGCACAGCGCCGGCTCGATTCACCTGCAGGAAGTCGCCCGCGTTGTCGCTGGACAGCAGCGCCAGGATCGGCCAGCCGGCGAGGCCAGTCGCCAATCGCTGGATCGCGTCGGCCTGGCAATCCGGGCCGATCTGCACGATGAGCAGCTTCGGCAGTTTCCGCGAGTGGCGATGGCACTCGATCGCTGCACTCGCGAAAGCGAACGCGCTCTCCACCTCGGCCGTTCCGTGGGTCAGTTCTCGCCGCAAGACAGGGAGAAACCCCTGATCGATGCCGACGAGAACGACGCGCAAAGGATACATGCCTCCACATCCTATGAGCTAATGGTGTCTTCCAAAGAGGTGATCCAGGCACCTGACGACTTCATCCAGAGTCTCCAGGCGTAAGTCAAACGCTTGAGTCCACTGAGTAGACTGTAGTACAAGAAAGACCGATCGTCAGAGGCTCGATCGATCAGAATTCAAGCGGCCCTCCGGCCGCAGACAGGCAAGTTTCGTGCCGTCCTGATTTCCCACTGGCCTCTTTCGCTCCAAAACGTCTCGCTTTCACGACATGGACTCCAGTTGGCACCCAAGACCGCACCAGAATGTTTCATTTTCACGACGTGTTTTCCAAATCTCGGCCAGGACTTTGACCGTCTCCCTCAGGTTTGATAAACTCACCATACGATTCGTGCGGACTTGAGTGTCTCGTTGAATCGATAGCCCGGAACGTGGCGTGTACCGGGGCGGCCCTGTCCCGGCTCCGGTTCGGGTCGGTCTCAATTCACCAGGAGGTTTTGGACGATGAAGCTGAGCTTTGGAAAGTATCTCGTCAAGGGCTTTGGTTTCGTTCTGGTGCTGAGCGCCCTGTCGGCTCCGGCCTGGGCCGTGCCTGTCCCCGAAATGGACGCCGGCCTTGCGACGAGTGCCATGGCCCTCCTCTCAGGCGGCCTGCTGATGATCGCCGGCCGTAGCCGGCGTCGGTGAGTCCCTGCGCCTCTCCACGTCAATCCCCGCAGTCCGCCTCGACAGCGGTCCCTAACCCCGCCCGATGGCCCGGGTCGTCTTTCCCGGGCCATCGGTCGGCCATTTCGTTCAGGTACCGATGTGCACAGTACCCAAAGTCTCGAATCCCGGATCGTTGCCGTACGCGCGCTGGGCCGGCCTGATCGCCCTGCTCACCGCGGAGGTCCTGACCATCAGTATCCGGTTCGATGCGCAGGGCATCCGCGCCGATCGGCCATGGTCGGGGCTTGTCGCGTACTCGGGATCGGCGGTGCGATTGGGCCTTGCGGTCGGGCTGGCGACCCTGCTGGTCGCCGGTGCGCGCTGCTACATCGAGCTGAAGCGAGAAGCCTCGCGGCTCGACGGCTCCACGTGGTCACGCCGCGCGATCCTCGGCAATTTGGTCGCGTTCCTCTCTTTTTACTGGCTCTCTGCCCCCATCCTGGAGGGCACCGGCCCATGGCATTCTTCGGACTGGGCGCTGGTCGTTGCCTGGGGGATGGCCGGGCTGGCGACGCTGGTGCTCTGGAGCATGGCCGTCCTGCCGGCCGATCTCTGGGTTGTGCTCATGCGCCGCTGCGGCGGGAGCCTGGTGGCTGGACCAGCCTTGGGCACAGCCGCCTACATGGTCGGCCTCCTCGCCCGGGACCAGTGGCGGCCACTCTCGGGGGCCACGCTGCGGCAGGTCCGCGGCCTGTTGAGTTTGCTCTTCTCGGACACCGTCTGCCGGCCGGATCAGAGGATCGTGGGGACGACCTCCTTTCATGTCGAGATCGCGGCCGTGTGCTCCGGCTACGAGAGCATGGGCCTGATCGCCGTCCTCCTCTCCATCGCCCTGTGGATGTTCCGTCGTGACCTCCGCTTCCCGAGAGCGTTCGCACTGCTGCCGATGGCGATGGCCCTCATGTGGTTGGCCAACGCTGTACGCATCACCGCGCTGGTCGCCCTGGGAACGTGGGGCTATCCCGAGCTCGCTCTCGCCGGGTTCCATTCGCTGGCGGGTTGGCTGCTGTTCCTGATGATCGGCCTGGGCCTGATTGCCAGCGCTCGTCGAATGGCGTTCTTCTCGACTCTTGAGACTGAGACCCGGAGTCGCGCCGCGGTTCTCGATGGCGCCTATCTCATGCCCGCGATGGCGTTGATTGCGACGGCGATGGTGACCGGAGCCTTCTCACCGGGATTCGATCGCTATTATCCGGCCCGCGTCATCGCGGTGACGGTCGCACTCATCTACTATCGCAGGAGCTATGCCGAGCTGCGTCTCGCATGGTCGTGGGAGGCCGTGGCCATCGGCTGCGGGGTATTTGCGCTCTGGATCGCCCTCGAGCCCCGGGGTGCGACTGGGTCGACGGGGATGCCGATCCGTTCTGGCCTGGAGTCCTTACCTCAGGGATGGGCCACAACCTGGCTGATTTTTCGGGTGGTCGGCTCGGTCCTCACGGTCCCGCTGGCCGAGGAGCTGGCGTTCCGGGGTTACCTGACTCGCCGTATGATCGCATCGGATTTCCAGTCAGTTCCGCCCGGCCGATTGACCTGGTGGACGTTCCTCGTGTCATCCCTCCTCTTCGGGGCGCTGCACGGCCGTTGGGTTGCAGGGACGCTCGCCGGCATGGCGTATTGCCTGGCCTATCATCGCCGCGGCGAGTTGACGGATGCCGTGGTGGCCCATGGCGTGACCAACGGTCTGATCGCGGTCGCCGTGCTGGCCACGGGGGCCTGGCCGCTCTGGGCCTGATCAATTTCAGGTATATTGATTCGCGGCATTGCCTGCTCAAGTCGTCAGCAACGGCCCCAGGTCGACTTGAAGCTCACGCGCACTCTGGAGGATTGCCTGCCAGGTCGCGTCGTCGACCGGGATCCCCTCCGCCAACCTTCGGCGCCGGGTGCGAAACTCGATCTCGCCGGGAACCAGGACCTCCCCACCGACGTCACCGGGGTTCGACGACTTGATGTAGGCCACGGTCGCATCCACCAGGCTCCTGAAGGACTCGATGGGGCAGAACGCCTCGGGGTCGACGAGGAGAAAGCAAAGTCCATTGCCGGCGACCGTCGGGTCTGTCGCGGCGAGCCCGGCCAGCGAGCCGCCCAGGATTTCCACCAGGAGCCCGAGGGCGTATCCCTTATGGCCGGCAGGCCCGCCCAGGGGGAGGATGGCTCCCAGCGGCGGGCCGTAGAAGGCGGCGGGATCCGTGGTCGGCCGGCCTTGGGCATCGACAATCCATCCTTCCGGGAGGGCCTTGCCCTGGTTCTTGTAGACTCGAATCTTCCCCTCGGGCGCAACGCAAGTGGATATGTCCGCCACGATCGGATCACCGCCGGTCGGAATGGCATACGCGATCGGGTTGGTCCCCAGCCGCCCTTGCTTCCCGCCCCAGGGCAGGACGAAGTGCCCATGGATCGGCGAGCTGCACGTGACGATTGCGATCAAGCCGTGGTCGGCGGCTTTCTCGACATAGGCTCCCACGCGCCCCACGTGATTGCACCGGTGCGTCACGACACAGGCGACCTTGTGCTGCCGTGCGAGCTCGATCGCGGTCGCCGTGGCAAAATGGGCGCCGACCGCCCCGTAATTATGGCCGCAGTCGACGATGGCCGTGCCGCCTTCGGTCCGCTCAACCTGGAGCTTTGCCCCGGGGATGATCGTCCCTCGAGCAACCCGTTCGATGTACTCGGGGATGCGGATCGCCCCGTGCGAGTCGTGACCCATCGCGCTGCTGGCGGCAAGTTCCTCGGCCACGAGGCGGGCCTGCTCGGAGGGCGCCCCGGTGGCCTCGAACAAGACGGACCCAATCCGCGTGATGAGGTCGAAAGAGAACAGTCGTGGCATTAGAAGGTTGCCAGCGGATTCACGGGTGAGCCGGTCCCCCCCTCGACGGCCAGGGGGGCAACGGTCAGCAAAAACGACCAGCGCTGGCGGGCGTTGGTTGCCTCGCTCAAGGCTTCGAGGTCGCAATTGTCCAGGATCGGCACGCCCATCGCGACCACCGTTACCCAATGAACCGGGAGTTCGACCCCCTCGACGCCGGAGGGGAGAACGTCGAGTGCAAGGTCACTGCCGACGACCGCCACGTCGCGTTTCTTGAGCCAGGGGAGGCAAAGCGCGTGCAGGCCCGCGGATCCCTTCATGATCTCCCAGGGGCCCTCCTGCTGACGGCGTGCCCAGCGGCCCGTCCGGATCAGCACGGCATCGCCGCTTTCGACCTTGACTCCGGCCTTCCGCTCCCACGCCTCCAGGTCCTCCGGATAGATTGCGCGCCCGCCTTCGAGATACGGGACGCCGTACAGCCCGGGGATGTCCATGAGCAGGCATCGAGTGAAAATGCCGCTCCGGTACGTCTCGATCCCAAGCTTGTGTGCGCCGCGGGCTGTGACCTCGTCCTGCGAAAAACCGTTGTACATCTTACCCCGGTACGCGAGGTGGCAAAGTCCGTCCAGATGGGTTTGGGTGAACCCGTGATACCGCACGGAATACTCGTCGCCCGCGGAGCCGATGTCTTGGCCGCGCTGCGGGAGCACGACCATCTTGTGGTTGAAGGCGGGCGAGCCGTCGACCGGCTCCTTGATCGCCAGGCGAGCCAGCGAGAAGGATACCCCCTCCCGGACCAAGGCCGCCGCCTGCTTGCGTTTCTCCGGGGTGATCAGGTTGAGGGCTCCCCTCTGGTCATCCTTGCCCCAGCGTCCCCAGTTCGAGAGCGTGGTCATCAGCGTATCGAAGTCGGCCCTGGTCAACTTTTTGAGGCCCTGGCCCGGTGCGCCGGCAGGCGGGGCGGGCGCCACCGCGGCGAGCGCTGTCAGGACGATCAGCCAATGAAGGAGACGAGGGCGATCTTTCATGGGGAATCTCCGGGTCGAGCAGGAGAGGCACCGGCGTCAGTCCGGTACGCTCCCGGTGCTCTCTTGGTGGGCGAGCCGATTATAACAGGGCTCGACGGTGCAGGGACATGCGGGCCCGGATCGGGATTCGAGTGGAACCTGTGTGCGTGAAATTCAATGTAAAGCACACTCGCACCAGGCTCGTAGCACCCACTCGAGGCGAGGGGGCCTTGCAGGTAGCATGCATCGTGGTCTCGGAGTTTCTCGGCTGGTCTCCTGAAATGACAAGCGAACGCCCGGAGTCGCAAGGGCGTCGCGACGAAGAAAAGAGCCAGAGACGCAATGGCGATGTTAAGTATCATATACATTAATAATACATTAAGTTTAACTTATTAACTCAATTGAATTTCATTATCTTGCCATCTTTGGCGATTGATAAAGCGAGTTTCTTCTGCCACTCGGCCAAGAGCTCTTCGGGATCGCCCTCTATAGGGCTAATGTCCGAGTTATCGAGATCCAGGGTAACCGGGAGGACTTTATCGAAAGTTGGCATGATCGCCACCTGGATTCGGCTTCGATGGCCGGACGAGTCGAGGAACCGAACTGCCGACGCGGAAGTGGGTGGGTACCGGCCGGATAATAGTCGGCTCGACGTCGCAACCAGGCGGGAATCCTTGAGTCGAACGAGGTGGACCCACTCGCTTGTCGCCGAAAGGATCGAGGCCCCGTCCGGGCTGAAAGCCAGGGCGTGGATTCCTCCGAAGGCCAGGCGACGGCTGTCGGAGAGATCAGGGAGTGCGACGTCGTTGAATGCGCTCCTTTGCTGGTCGAGCTCCAGCGGTCGCGCTTCGGGCACGTCGAGGTCCCAGACGAGCGTTACACCTGTGGTTCCCCCTGCGGCCAGGTGCCGGCCGCTCGCGTCGAAAGCCACGGCGAACACCTTGGCCTCGGTTCCAAGAAGCACGAGTAGCGGCGCGGGTGGTGGGTCGAGGTTCCACACACGCACAACGCCGTCCGCACCCCCGCAGGCCAGCCGACGGCCTCCGGTGTCGAAGACCACGGCGAAGACCGGGTCTTTGGACCCTTTGAGCTCGACCGGTCCCTTGTCGCCCTCGCGTGTGCTCCAGACGAACACACTGCCATCGTGACTTCCTGCCGCCACGTGGCGACCCTTCGTGTCGAAGGCCAGAGAGAGTATCGGGGCTGGTGACCCCCGGAGCTGTTGCGGGAGCGTATCCGGACGGCTGGTGTCCCAGATTCTCAGCGTGCCATCCTCACTCCCGCAGGCCAAGCGTCGGCCCCCTGTGTCGAAGGCCAGGGAGAGGACTGGGGCTTGGGACCCGCGGAGCTGTAGCAGCGGTTTATCGGGAGCCCTGGTGTCCCAGATTTGTACCCTGCCGCCCTCACCCCCACAGGCCAGGCGATGGCCATCGGAATCGAACGCCACAGAGAGTACAGCGGACCGTTGCTCAGCGGGTTTGAGCAGCGGCGTAGGCGACCCGCCAGGGTCCCAGACCCGCACCACGCCACCGAGATCCACAGAGGTAAGGCGGGCGTCGGCTCCGAATGCCACGGCACTCACATGGCCAAAGGACCCACGGAGCACAATCGGGGGTCCATCAGGCTCCAGCACCTTGTTCCAAACCCGCAATAGGCCATCGGTGTACCCGGCTGCCAGCCGGTTTCCGCTGCGGTCGAAGGCCAGAGAGTTCACTGAGCCAATGGTCCCCGGGAGCCAAAACTGGGGAGCATCGCGCCGGTCGCAGTCCCACACCTTCACTCCGTTGGTGCCCCCGGAAGCCAAGCGGCCGTCCGGCCCGAAGGCCAAAGCAAAAACCGGGCCCTGGGGATGGTAGAACTCTTTGTTGTCGACGCCATCAGAGCGATCGGTGTCCCAGACGCGCACATAGTCATCGGTTCCCCCTTCGGCAAGGCGCCGGCCGTCGGGGCTGAACGCCAGGGCATAGACCAAACCGCTCCCCTTGGGCCGGCGGAACACGAGCGGAGGATCGCCACGGAGTTTGAGGTCCCGGACCTGTACTTCGTTGATGCCTCCTGTGGCGAGGCGCTGTCCGTCGGGGCTGAAAGTTACGACGATCGTCGAGATTTTTTGCCCAGGAAACACCAATAGCGTCGTCTGCCGGACGAGATCCCAGACGCGAACGGTGCCATCCTCGCTCGTTGCGGCAAGCAGCCGCCCATCGGGGCTAAAGGCCAATCCGCCAACTCGTGCCGTGGCTCCGTGCAGCTTGAGCGCCGGCTCATCGGGCTTGTCGAGATCGCAGATCTGAACCACGCCATCAGGCCCCCCTGCGGCGATCCGTCGACTATCGGCGCTAATCGCGACGGATCCATGAGGGCTCAATACCTCGGCTTTCAAACGAACCGTTTTCGTCAGCCGAGAATAATCGGTGCCGATCAATCCGTTCACAGCCCGTTTGAAATCCTCGCTGGTACGACGATATGCCAGCGCCTTCAACCACCAGAGAATCGCCTCATCGCGTTGCTCCGTGAACGCCGAGCGGAGCGCGCGGCGCCCGAATAATTGGGCGAGTTGCTCTTTCGACTTGCCCTCAAATAGAGGAAACATCGACAAGTGCTCATCGGCCGATTGAGCTACGCGATAGGCGTCGAGGTGTCTGTCAGGAAGCTGGTCGAGCTCGATCGCCCATTGCATTCGGCGTAAGTTGAATTGAGCCCAGAGCTCATCTGCTTGGCCGCTGCGGAACACGACGCTACGCAGGCGATTGTAGATGTCACGAGCGTCGTTTTCGTCCTGGACGCGCGCGATCTCCAGTGCCGCGACCAACGACTGTGGGTAAATATAGCCCCGCCACACCACCAAAACGACCGTGGTAAGGGCCACGGCCGCCGTGGTAAGGATGAGGGCGAGGCGGAGCCGCGGGTCCATCGGCAAGACTCGCTGCATACTTGGCGTCGGGGTGGGGCCGGGGAACCGCTGCTCCTTCACCAGTAGCCAGTCCGGCGAATCCCCGACGATGGACTCCAGTCGGCTCATCGCGGCATCATCCTCCACGCGCACGAGGACCATCGACTCTTCTTCTGCGTCCACATGGAGGCCGCGTACGGTGCGGATCTCGTCAAAGACGCGCGATGGCGGCGTTCCCTCCCCCCTGCATCCCACGATAAATCTGGTCACCGATGACTCCCGCGCAGGGCGATCTGAGGAGACAACTCGCATCATGGAAGCAGTCCGAAGCCCTCAGAATCACCGAGCCCGAGACTCGTGGCTTTATTCCGTGCCAGATCGATGATGGCCTTCGAGCGCTGCTCACCGCGCATCCCCTTCCATTCGTGGTTCTCCGGAAGAGAGAGCAGCCGGGCAAGCGCACCCGTGGCGGCGGCACAGGCCATCGACGTTCCGCTCCTCACGCCGTACCCGCCATTTCGGCTGGTCGAGATGACCCCAACCCCAGGACCCACGAAGCGGTCGATCTTCGCTCCCGAGCCCGTCGCCCCTCGGTTGGAGAAGTCAGCTAGAAAGACCTTGTTTTTCGATTGGGACCGGCGCGCGATATAGATTTTCTCGAAAGCGTTTGGCGGTAATCCGTCCGTGTGACCGATCGCGGAAATGGCTACGGCGTGGGAATCGGACGCTGGGAAATCAATCGGGCGACATTTCAACCAGTTTCGGACCATCTTCGTCGATCGTTTCCAAGACTCGGTAGGCCCGTTTGGTTTCCGGCGAATGGGACACGGCGGGCCCTACTGCCGAGGCATGGAAGAACGCACCGGACGGGTCGGCTTCGGGGGTCTTCGGCAGTCGCGAACCTTGGACTGGAAGCAAAATGTACCTCGACACCTGGCTCGCAGGTCCGTGGGCCATGGGCCTCTCCTGGGCTTGAGCTCTCGAGGGGTTAGCAGGGACACAAGCTACTCAGCCAGACATTGCTAACGACAGCGGCACCAACCGACCTTGGGAGCGCTGATCCGAACTCGAATCGCTCGGTGTCCCGATCAACGCGTCTGTTTCGGGAGCTTCTGCTCGACGCGACCGACCGACTCTGCATCTTTCAAGACGTCGCGTCGAGCATTCACCGACAAAAAGCCGGGGGCGAGGCGGGTGATGTCGCTCACACCACGGCAGTTGAAGAAGTCCACGACCTCGTCATCGGTGCGGCCTTTGTGCGGCATGACGATCGCGGAGATGTGGTCCGCCGGATCGTAGATCGACTTCGAGGTTTTCTTGAACCACATGGGTCAGCCCTCCTGATCCGTTCGTCCGCCGGCGTCCCAGGGGTCGCGTCCAGGCGCCTGTGTCGAACGTGCCAGCGGAGACGTCCGCGCAGGGGGTCAATTGAATTCAACCGTTAAGAGCCCGTTCGAGGTCGCCGCGCGCTCACCCCAGACTGCCAATTCCGACCCACTGGCGAGGGCGGCGGTCACGTACTGTCCGGGGGCTGAGATTTCCGGCTTCTGGTGCCCGTCGCGGGTCGGCCCCTGGCTACTGAACGGGCTAGTACGGCCGGCAAGCACCGACATGTCCTGCTGATCCCCGGCGTCGCTCTTCCAGGCGTTCTTGCTCACATGGCTGGCAACAGCGATGCACGATTTCGCGCAAGCGGGCTCGCCGATCGTTCGAGCCTCTTCAACCAGCACGTGGGGTGCGAAGCGGCCGAAACCGTCGTTGCCGAACCAGGCGTCAACCCGGCCAATGACGGCTGCGGTGCAGCGGATGCGCACCCCCCAATTGTTGAGCAGGGACGACGGCACAAACATGGATCGGAATGCCAGTTCAATCTTGGTCTGGATGGCGTTGCCGGGTGGATAGGAAAGACGACCAATCTCGATGTCGACCGAGGACGACGAAAAGGTGTCGGTCTGACCGATCACCGGGGCGTTCAACTCCTGGCCCGAAGGTGTGATCAGCGTGATCTCGAATTGATCGCCCGGGTCGTGCCAGAGGCTCAGTGAGCCGAGGGGTGTTCGATTTTGGGGGCGAGGAATGTCGAAGCTTAGCTTCTCCGACTGTCCGGGTACGAACCGGCCACCGATGTGCAGGCGCGACTGGCGCTCGTTGCCCGCCGCGATGACAACATAAATGCGTCTTCCTGCAAGGGCGTGCGTCCAAGGACGAATTTGCCGCCGGCGCCGTGTCGTCTCCGCGGAGTTCCAGATCGGGTCATTGACACGGCGATCGCCGCGCGTCTATTAATCACGTGCGTCCAATCGATGCGGCTTCACCTGCTCCATCACACCATCTTATGACCAAGAGATCACTCGAAGACAGTCCATCGTCTCGAGATCGAAACAATCATGGACAAGCTGATTATCACGGTCACGTGCGATTCGACGATGGCGTATCCGAGCAACCCCCATAACCCCACGCCGAGGGGTTATGACGAGGTGGCTCGAGAGTACGTCCGCTCGGTGAGCGCGGGCGCGAGCATCTGCCACCTGCACGGCCCGTACTCGATTGACGCGGCGATCCAGGCCGACGGGACGCGGCTCTCCGACCTGGACATCCCGGGCTGGGCCAGGCTGCGGCAGGACATCCTCGACCAGTGCTCGACCCGGCCGATCATCCAGTACGGCATCGCCAACGGCCGGTTCCCCCAGCGCCGCCGGCTCATGATCGAGCAGAAGCCCGACATGATTTCCACCTGCTTCAATCCGCACGATGAATGCTTCGATTACGAGCCCGGGCGCGAGCCCGTCGAGCTCTACGGGCTGCACAACCGGCCGGAGCTCGAGGAATATTGCCGGGTCACCGCGGATCTGGGGG
>JBIOJM010000171.1:0-20232 GCA_044450785.1 Isosphaerales bacterium | reverse complement strand
CGATACGCATCGCTCGCCGGTCATCGGTGCCCGTCTGATCGGCAAGATCGCCGATGACGGGGGACAGGCCGTGCTGACGATAGTCCGGTTGAACGGAACATATCTCTCGAGAAAGACGCGAGTTGCGGTCGACAAGACCCTGGAATGGATCGAGAAGGAACGGCCCGCTTGCCCTGCGGGACTCGAGCTGGCGGAGACGGGATCGGCCGTTGTTGGCCGTGATACGAACACCTCGGCGAACGAAAGCATCACGAACACGACGCACAGCACGATCGCCCTGGTCGTTCTGATCTTGCTCATCGTCTACCGATCACCGCTGCTGGCGATGATCCCCCTGATCACAATTGCCCTCTCCGTGTTCGTCTCGCTGCATTTGATCGCGCTGCTGACGTGGGTCCCGAACCTGGGTTTTCAGGTCATCAACATCACCAAGGTGTTCGTCATCGTTGTTCTGTTCGGCGCGGGAACGGATTACTGCCTCTTCCTGATCGCGCGGTACAGCGAGGAGCTGCGTCGAGGGAGGTCGAGGCCGGATGCTCTGCGGGAAGCGATCAACCAGGTCGGGGCAGCACTCGTGGCCAGTGCCGGTACGGTCATCATCGGGCTGGGGATGCTCTATTTCTCGAGTTTTGCCAAGGTCAAGTACACCGGGCCGACGATCGCACTCTCCCTGGGGGTCGCGCTTCTCGCCGCATTGACCTTGGCCCCGGCCCTGCTGGCCCTGCTGCGCGGGGCGATCTTCTGGCCGTTCCGCGCACCGCATCGATCCGCCGGCACGGAAGGCGAGGTTGCCTGCCCCGATGCGCTGCCGTCGACGGGCTTCTGGGTGCGGGTGGCCGACCTCGTGGTCAGCTATCCCGTCGCGATTCTTTCGGTGTGCCTGCTGGTGCTCTTGCCGCTGGCCGTGGTGGGGGCTCGAACCAGGTCGAATCACAACCAGCTCAGCGACCTCGACCCGGATCGGATCAGCGTGATCGGAGCGAACGCGGTCAGGCGCTACTTCGCCGTGGGCGAGCTAAGCCCCGCGATCGCCTTGATCGACAATCCAGCGCTGGATTTCCGATCGCCGCGTGGGCGCGAGGCGGTCGGCGAGATCAGCCGCCGCCTGCAGGCGATCGACGACGTCGCCGATATCCGTTCGTTGACCCAACCCCTCGGTGGGAGTCAAAGACCCGGCTCCGACGGCGGGTTCTTGAATCGTATTGCGGGACAGGCCATCAACTCGGCGGTTGAATCTCGCTATGTCAGCACCACGCCGGCTCACGAGTCGGACTACAACCATATCACGCGCCTCGACGTCGTGTTCAAGACCGATCCCTTCTCGGACTCGGGCCTCCACGCGCTCGACCGGGTGCACGCCGTGCTGCGAGCCGCCGCCCGCCCGGGCCAGCCGCTCGACGGGGCGGCGGCGATTGGCATCGCAGGCTCTACTGCGGCGGTTCATGACTTGAGGCAGGTGGTGGCGAACGACGAACGCAGGATGTATTTCCTGGTGACGGTTGGGGTTTATGCCATCCTGGTCGTCTTGCTGCGCCGTCCTGGAATCTGTCTCTATCTGATTGCCACGGTCGTGCTCGGTTACCTGGCCTCGCTCGGATTGACCGACCTTCTTTTCCGGGCCCTGCACCGGGGCCCTGCACCTTGGGCTGGGCTCGACTGGACCGTCGCGTTCTTCCTGTTCGTCATCCTGGTCGCCGTCGGCGAGGACTACAACATCTTCCTGATGGCCCGGGTCATGGAAGAAGAGCGAACTCACGGCACCACGGAGGGAACGCGGAGGGCCGTCGCTCATACCGGCGGCATCATCAGCTCGTGCGGTCTGATCATGGCGGGCACCTTCGGATCGATGTTGACGGGGAGTCTCACCTCGCTCCGCGAGCTCGGGTTTGCACTCGGGCTGGGCATCTTGCTGGACACCTTCCTGGTCCGGCCGATCCTCGTCCCGGCTTTCGTGATCCTGGTCGAACGAGCCAGGGCCGGCCGACGCGCCCGTTCCGATCGGAAGGAGAACAAAGCCCTGATCTCTCCGGTGGAGCTGTCGTCACCGGTGCGGGGAGTGACGGCTCGGGATGGAACAAGGCCGGGTGATCGGCGATAATCAGGTTCCAACCGAGAGGGAGGTGCGCGATGGCGACCGCCGAGATGACCAAGCTGATCACGGCCGAGGAATTCGGCAAGCGGCCCGATCCGGGCTATCCCGAGGAGTTAATCCGGGGGAGGGTTGTCGCCATGTCGGTACCGGATCGAAGGCATGGCTATGTCTGCCTGAAGGTAGGCCGGATCCTTGGCGACTTTGCTGATGATCACGACGCCGGCCGTGTGATGAGCAATGATTCGGGCGTCATCACCGAGCGCGGGCCCGACACGGTGCGCGGGGCTGATGTCGCGTTCTACAGTTTTAGCCGGTTGCCGAAGGGGCCCCTGGCCAGTGGCTACGGGCCCGAGGTTCCCGAGCTGGTGGTCGAGGTCCGCTCATCGAACGATCGCTGGCGCGACATCCACGAGAAAATCACGGAGTACTTGAGCGCCGGCGTGCTGACCGTCGTCGTGCTCGATCCCGGACCGGGAATCGCCCACGTCTTCAGCGCCGATGACGCGCCGAGGATGCTCGGAGCCGAGGAAGAATTCACCCTTGCCGGAGTACTGGATGGTTTCCGGGTCCGAGTGGGTCGGTTCTTCGAGTAGGTTTATCCGTTCTTGTCCGAGGGCGTCGAAGTTTCATTGTCGTTCCCGACGGCGACCAGGGCCAGGGCCTCTTCTTGCTCTTTCTTGGTGGTGGCGATGAACCTGAGGCGTTTGGTTTCCCCTTCGCCGGTGACGTCGACGTTGACCAGGTCCTTGCCCTTGAACGAGTTTCGCAGGATTTCCTCGCTGAGCGGGTTTTCGATCAGGTTTTCGATGGCGCGGCGGAGCGGGCGCGCCCCGTAATCGGGGTTATAGCCCTTGGCGATCAAGAAATCCTTCGCCTCGTCGGTCAAGACCAGCTCGATGCCGCGATCGCCCATGCGAGCACGGATCTTGGCCAGCTCGATATCGACGATGATCTTGAGATCATCCTTGTTGAGTGCGTGGAAGACGATCACGTCATCGATGCGGTTGAGGAACTCCGGCCGGAAGTACTTCTCGATCGCGACCTTCAATCGCTCCTTCATCTGCTCGTAGCCGGCGGCTTCGTCGCGGCCCCGGTCGAATCCGAAGATGCTGGTGGATGAGGTGACCTCGGCGCCGGCGTTGGTGGTCATGATGATGATCGTGTTCTTGAAGTCGACGTTACGGCCGAAGCTGTCGGTGAGCCGCCCCTCCTCCATGATCTGGAGCAAGGTGTTGTAGACGTCGGGATGAGCCTTTTCGATCTCGTCCAAGAGGACCACGGCGTATGGCCGGCGACGGATCTTCTCGGTGAGCTGGCCGCCTTCCTCGTAGCCGACATAGCCGGGAGGGGCGCCGATCAACCGGGATACGTTGTGTTTCTCCATGTACTCGGACATGTCGATCTGAACGAGGGCGTCGGCGTCGCCGAACATGAATTCGGCGAGTGCCTTGGCGAGCAGGGTTTTTCCGACCCCGGTGGGTCCGGCGAAGATGAAGCTGCCGATCGGACGCTTGGGGTCCTTCAAGCCGGCGCGGCTGCGGCGGACGGCTTCGCTGATCCGCTTGATCGCCTCGGTCTGCGAGATGACCTTTTTCTGGATATCCTGCTCCATGTGGAGCAGGCGGGCGCTCTCCTCGGTTTCGAGCCGGGTGAGCGGGATGCCGGTCATCTTGCTGACGACCTCGGCGACGATTTCCTCGTCGACAATGCCGTCGACTTCCTTGGACCGCTCGCGCCATTCGCGGGTGATGGTTTCCTTCTTCTTCTTGAGCTTGTCGGCCTGGTCGCGCAGCGACGCGGCGCGTTCGAAGTCTTGATTGGCGACGGCCTCCTCCTTGTCCTGGTTGAGCTGTTCGATCTGCGCGTCGAGCTCCTTGAGGTCGGGCGGGCGGGTCATCGCCTTGAGCCGGACGCGCGCGCCGGCCTCGTCGATGACGTCGATGGCCTTGTCGGGAAGGCAGCGCCCGGTGATGTAGCGATCCGACTTGTCGACGGCCGCCTCGAGGGCCTCGTCGGTGATCTGGACCCGGTGATGCGCCTGGTACCGGTCGCGCAGGCCGCGGAGGATTTCCAGGGCTTCGAGCTTGCTGGGCGGTTCCACCAGGATCGTCTGGAACCGCCGTTCCAGCGCGCCGTCTTTCTCGATGTATTTGCGATACTCGTCGAGCGTGGTGGCCCCGATGCACTGGACCTCACCGCGAGCGAGCGCCGGTTTGAGGACGTTGGAGGCGTCGATCGCCCCTTCCGCGCCGCCGGCGCCGACCAAGGTGTGCAGCTCGTCGATGAAGAGGATCGTGTTCTTGGCGCGCCGTACTTCGTTCATGACCGCCTTGATCCGCTCTTCGAACTGGCCGCGGTACTTCGTGCCGGCAACCATCATGGCGAGATCCAGGACCACGATCCGGCGGTCGCGCAGCAGCTCGGGCACGTTGCCGTCAATGATCATCTGCGCCAGCCCCTCGACGATCGCCGTCTTGCCGACGCCGGCTTCGCCGAGCAGCACGGGATTGTTCTTGGTGCGCCGCGACAGGACCTGGATCACGCGCTCGATTTCGTTTTGGCGGCCGATGACCGGGTCAAGCTTGCCTTGCCGGGCCAGGTCGGTCAGGTCGCGCCCGAATGAATCCAAGGCCGGGGTCTTGGACTTGTTGCCTTTTGACGTGGCACCGCGTTCGCTCTCGCCGCCGCTTTCCATCCCATGACCGAGCAAGTTCAGCACCTCCTCGCGCACTTCATCCAGCTTCAGATTAAGGTTGAGCAGCACCTGGGCTGCTACCCCCTCCTGCTCGCGCAGCAGCCCGAGCAGCAGGTGTTCGGTGCCCACGTAGTTGTGGTTCAGGTTGCGGGCTTCCTCGATCGCATACTCGATCACCTTCTTGGCTCGAGGAGTCTGGGGCAACTTGCCCATCGTAACCATTTCAGGGCCGGCCTGAACAATCTTCTCGACCTCATTACGTATCTTACGCAGGTCGACCTCGAGATTCCTCAGGACGTTCGCGGCGACGCCGCTCCCTTCCTTGATCAGGCCGAGTAACACGTGCTCGGTTCCGACGTACTCGTGGTTGAATCGCTGCGCCTCCTGGTTGGCAAGCTGCATCACCTTGCGAGCACGATCGGTGAAGCGTTCAAACATACGGGTCTACTCCGATCCGACGATAATCCCCATGCGGCGCCGGTCCTGTTCCTGCTCCAACACCCATTTTACGAAGATGGTCGACGCCCCCCAAGCCTCACTTCCCGTCGAGCCGGGCCATTGCTCGCCCGATCTCCCAGCGCCACTTCGCGCCACCCTTTAATTCTAAACACTGGTGGAACGTATGACGAGCCAGAGCCGGCTGCTGCGTTCGCTGGTACAACGTCCCAAGTTGCATGAGGGCATCGGCGTCCGCTTCGTCCCACGCCAAAATCCGTTCGATCCGACGTTTGGCGTCGGTCCAGCGGCCTTGTAAATACGCTTCATGGGCCTCGCGAAACAGTCGTTCGATCTCACCGCGATGCCGTTCCGGATGACAAAGACCAACCCACCAGACGGTGTAACCTAGACTCGCAAACCACGAAACAACGGCAAGAATCGCCAGGAAATCGGACCAACCCGGCGCAAAAGCCTCGTTCCAGATCCACCGCGAAACGATGGCAAGATTGAGCGCCCACGCGAACAACAACCCCAGGAGCAACCCCAGAACTTCCTGGCCCGACCAGATCTGTGCCAGTCCTGGCCAGAACGACAGGGCCATGATTCGAAACCGCCTGGGCATGCTCGTTTCCTTCCCGTGGAGGAGCCACCGATCGTCCATGGTGGATGCCCGTTGAGGATTGTAGAGCGCCCCGTCACATGAATCAAGCTGGTGAGAGTTTACTCCGAATGCAACGAGGCTTTCCAAGGCGCATGCATCTTGCCCATTTAACCGGCTTTCGCGAGTCAACGTGAGTGGATTGGATGTTGAATTTAGCGGACGAGCTCATCGAGGAGTTTCCGCCCGATGACTCGCAGCTTCTCACGGTCTTCCCGCTTGATTCCAGATCCGCGGAGCAGGTCTCGATCGAGCGCGATCCCGTTCAATCGAACGACCATTTGGTTGACGCTTCCTTGCAGGGTGAGCATTCGGAGGGACTGGAGGTTGACGTTCAAGTCACCGAGAAAGCGCCGGGCTTTGTCGGGGAGACGCTCGTTGAGCCCACGCAGATTGATCTGGTAATCGATGCGGCCGTCGAAGTCGGTCCATCCCGACAAGGTCATGGGGACGCGGCCGATGTCGAGGGTCAGATGATCGGTCGCGATCCGCTGATCTTGGACCACGAAATCGGTACGAATGGAAGCAGTCCGTCCTTGACGAGTCAGATCGGCGATCTTCGAGAGCTCGGAGACCAAGGGCGCTCCGTCGAGGTCGATGGGATCGAGTGCGATCACCCCGTGGCCGGCCAGGGATCGCAGCAAGGCCCGCGACGTGGAGCCCTCCCCATGCAGGTAAAGGTCCGAGTTCAGGCGTCCTTTCAAGTTCAGGGGCGCACCGGCCAGGACGGGGACAGCGTAGCGCAGCAGGCTCATGCCGTCGTCGAGAACGACGTTTTCGGCGCGAAACCGCCCTTCGAAACGGGGAGTGTCGCCCGTCCGGTCGAGATGGCCGTCAACATGGAAGGGCCCGCCGTTGAGCATTCCCCGCATCAGGTGGATGATGGCACGATGGCCTTCGCGGACGGCCTCGCCTTCGACATTCTGCAAGTGAAGCCGGGTTTTCGAGGGCTCGTCGATCAAGGTCACGGTGCCGGACCGGATCTGGATGACGAGGGGGGCGGGGCCGCGGTGTGCCCGGTCCGAGGGGCTCCTGCTTTCGGGCCTCGGCTCGAGGAAATCCGCCAGCTCGAGGGTTCCGTCAGCGCGGCGGAGCACGCGCAGGTTGACACCATCGAAGGCCATGCTCGTGGGCTCGAGCTTGCCCAGGAGGAGCTGCATCAAGCTGACATCGAGACGGAGGTCGGCCGTCTTGAGCCAGGGATCATCGACACTCTGCGGTGAGCCGATCTCCAGGTTCGTCAGGCGAATCCCGCCGAACAAACGCACGGACAGCCTTTCGAGGCGGACCTGGCGCCCGCTGCGCGCTTCCAGGGCCGCGACGAGATGCCCCTTGGCCCAACCAGTCGGCGCAATCAAGACGATTCCGAGCCAGAGGAGTGGAGGAATACAAAGGACAACGCAAAGGATGAGCGCGAATCGTTGAATTCGGCGGGACGTCATGGGAATCCTTCCCCTCAATCGTCTCAGTCGAGACTTCCGATTCTGACTGGTCGGCTTCGGTCGTATTCGAAGGGCACGGGCGCGGCGTGTGCGGACCATACCTCAAGGAGGCCAGGCCGACAAGCTGAATCGTGGTCAGTGGTCCTTGGTCCTTGGTCCTTGGTCAGTTGACAGTGGACAGTGGACAGGGGACAGGGGACAGTGGAGAGTGGTCGTTGCAACGAAGCCTGAATGTTCTGGGGTGTTTTCTCCTGCCTTATTCTAGCCACTAGCCGCTAGCCACTACCAACTGGCAACTGGCAACTGGCAACTATTTCTCCCAGAGGTCCCGACTATGCGAGCGAGCTTGCGATCTTTCCGGCTGAGACATGTCACGTGGGCCGTCGTGCTTTGGGGGGCGGCTCATTCCACCAGTCGCGCCGAGGACCTTCCGGTCTATCTCGACGTCGAGTTTCAGCCCCTCTCCGCGCAGGTGAAGCGCGTGATCGATGCACTCGAGATGCTGGGTCAGCCCCTTGCCCGGGACGAGAAGGCCCGGCTCGAGTCCGCGCTCGATTCGACCGGGCCGGAGTCCGCGATTCGAACGATCCAGAACGTCCTGGACAAGCACTGCCTGGTCGGGATCGAGATCAACGCCGAGAGCCGGGTCAAGTCGTCGCAAGGTCCGGCCCCGCCTCGCCTGGTTCAGAGCGGATGGTCGGTCTTCCTCGTCAAGGTCCACAACCAGGCGGGGGTCACGGCCGAGCTCGCCGCCGGAAGCCCCAATGCCGCTCCCCTCTACCGAAGGTCGACCGGCCGGCCGGATCCGAAAAAATCGATCCGCCCCTCCGAGATCATCCAACGCTGGGCCGATGTGATCATGTATCAGGATCGTCCACTCCAGCGTGCACTCTCGGGGTTGAGCATCGAGTACCGGATCGTGCAGATCCATAGCCGGGATGCGGGCAAACGGGAGGCGAAGATCAGCTTCGACGTGGGTCAGGGCACCCAAGACCTGGGGTTCCGCAGCGACGTCGACATCCTTTTCACCTGCGAGCCCGCGGTGGCGCTCATCTTCGATGTTCGTGATGAGGACGGCCGGCCGACGATGGGGTCGTTTATCTTTCGCGACCGGTTGGGGCGCGTCTACCCCTCGCCCGCCCGCCGCCTCGCGCCCGATTTCTTCTTCCATCCCCAGGTCTATCGGCAGAGCGGCGAGACGGTGATGCTGCCTCCGGGCACGTACCAGGTCGAGTTCACCCGGGGACCGGAATACCTCGTGCAGTCGAGGTCGATCACGGTCCCCGCATCCAGGACGCATCGCGAGTCGTTCCGGCTCAAGCGATGGATCAATCTGGCCAAGATGGACTGGTTCTCCGGTGATCATCACGTCCACGCGGCCGGCTGCGCGCACTATGAAAGCCCGACCGAAGGGGTCAAACCGGAGGACATGTGGCGCCACATTCTGGGCGAGGACCTGGACGTCGGCTGCGTGCTCTCGTGGGGACCTTGCTGGTATGCCCAGAAACAGTTCTTCAACGGCAAAATTCACCCGCTCTCGACATCCGACTACTTGATGCGGTATGACGTCGAGGTCTCCGGGTTCCCCTCGTCGTATGCCGGCCATCTCTGCTTGTTGCGACTGAAGGAAGACGACTATCCGAACACGACCCGGATCGAGGAATGGCCGAGCTGGGACCTGCCGGTGCTCAAGTGGGGGAAGTCGCAGGGCGCGGTCGTCGGTTTCTCTCATTCGGGGTGGGGGCTGAAGATCGCCGCGGACAAGCCGCCGTCGGACGAGATTCCTCCCTTCGACGGCATCGGGGCCAACGAATACATCGTCGACGTGGTGCACGACGCGGTCGACTTCATCTCGAGCGTCGACACGCCCGCTCCGTGGGAGCTCAACATCTGGTATCACACGCTGAATTGCGGGTTCCGGGCCAGGCTCAGCGGCGAGACCGACTTTCCCTGCATTTACGGTGAGCGAGTCGGTCTGGGGCGGGTTTACGTCAAGCTTGCCGACGGCCACCTCGACTTCGACAAATGGTGTGAAGGGATCAAGCAAGGCCGGTCCTATGTCTCCGACGGCCACAGCCATCTGATCGATTTTCAGGTGAACGACCGGGGCGTGGGCGAGCACGGCAGCGAGCTGAAGCTCGAAGCGCCGGCCTCGGTCAAGGTGACGGCCCAGGTCGCCGCTCACCTCGAGCCGAACGTCTCGGCCGAGGCCCGCGCGATCCACGATCGACCGCTCGACCAGAAACCCTACTGGGACCTCGAGCGCGCCCGCATCGGCGACACGCGAAAAGTGCCGGTCGAGGTGGTCGTCAACGGCGAATCGGTGGCCCAGACCGAGGTGTCGGCCGACGGCAGCATCCAGGGCGTCTCGTTCGACGTGCCGATCAAGAAATCGAGCTGGGTCGCGCTGCGGATCTACCCCTCCTCGCATACAAACCCGGTCTTTGTGTCGGTCGGCGGCAAGCCGATCCGGGCGTCGAAGAAATCAGCCGAGTGGTGCCTCAGGTCGGTCGATCAGTGCTGGTCGAAAAAGGAGCCGGCAATCCGCGCCGCCGAGAAGGAAGACGCCAAGAAGGCATACGACGTCGCCCGCAACGCCTACAAGAAGATCCTGGGGGAGAGCGAGGGCGATTGACAAGGGAGAGCCAACCATGACCACCGCCACCAAGTTCCTGCGGCGCGACCCAGCCGACATCGAGCCTTGGGCCGAGACCTGTGGCCAGATCCGCACGCTCATCGAGGCCAAGGATTGCGCCGCGGCTGAGGTCCACCACGTCGAGATCGACGACGCCAAGCTGCACTATCACAAGACAACGGACGAGTTTTACTACATCATCGAGGGCCAGGGCACGATGATCCTCGACGACGAGGAGATCGAAGTGCACCAGGGTGTGGTCGTTTACGTGCCGAGGGGTGTCAGACACAAGGCGATCGGCAAGCTCACGGTGCTGACCGTCTGCATCCCTCGCGGCGTCCTCGACGATGTGCATGAGGTCGAGTAAGGTGTGACGATCCATCAAGTTCCTCCCTTCGTCACGAGACGCATGAACGACCACGACCGAGAGCTTGCGCGTGGGTTCGACTCACAGGCGCCGAAGTTTGAGCGAGCACCGGTCCAGAGCGACCCGGCTGCCATCGAGCGGCTGGTGCGCGAAGCCGGCTTGCCGCCGCGCGGCTTGGTGCTCGACGCCGGCTGCGGGCCGGGCCTCGTGGGGGCGGCCTTGCTCGAAGCGGGGTATCGTCTCGTGGGAGTCGACCTCTCCGGAGGGATGATCGAGCGAGCACAAAAGCGGTGTGCGCGTCATGGCGACCGTGCGAGGTTCATTCAGGGATCGGTCTTCGACGCCACGATCGATCCGCTCGGTCCGTTCGATGCCGCCCTGTCGCGTTACGTGCTGCACCATGTCGTTGACCCCGCGGCGTTCGTCGCACGCCAGTTCGATCTGCTTCGTCCGGGAGGGGTCCTGGTCGCGAACGACCATCTCACGGACCCATCCCGCGAGCGCGCGGATCATCATGCGGCCCTCGAGGTCGCGCGCGACCGCACTCACACGCGAAACCTTACGGGCGGTGAATTGGTGGACCTGTTCGCCGGCGCCGGCTTGAAGGACATCCGCCTGGTCGAGGAATCGTTCACGCTCGACTTCGACGAATGGTTCGATCGAGGGACGCCCGGCGATACCAAGTCCGCTGTGCGCGAACGGCTCTTGTCGGGCCCTGTCATCCGGAGCTTCCATCACCGATTGCTCGAGGATGGTTCGATCCGGATCGACTGCGTGCGCGCGATCGCTCGGGGCGTCAAGACGTAGCCGTCGATTCTGGAAAATGCACTTCACCAGACACTTACATCATTGCCGATAATAATCCTGCACGGAGGAAGACCGGAGGAAGATGGTACGTCCCAGGGATGAGGCCGAGGCATGCTCTTCAATACCTATCAATTCGCCTACTTTTTTGCGGCTCTTGCACAGCTACCACTCCGCCCATAACTGCTTCCCACCTGGATCGACGCTCAACCCGGATACAAGCCCTTCCCACTTTGACCCGACCAACTGCTGGAGCGCCCATTCGTTGATCCTCGGCATGATGGACCAGATGCCGATCTACAACGCGATCAACTTCAACTGGGGGGTGATTTCTCAGCCCCTCGGTCCTCCGCCGATGTGTTTTCTGATCAACAGAACGGCGATGACCACGCAGATCGCTTCCTTCCTCTGCCCGTCCGACCCCAACGCGGGCAATCCAAACATCAACAGTTACCACGCCTGCATCGGCACGACGACGTTCGATGGCCCCGGACCCGGCACTCCTTCGCCGGGAAGCGACGGGCTGTTTGCGTACTTGATCCCCTACACCATCGCCTCGTGCCGGGACGGCACGGCGAGCACCATCGCGTTCGCTGAGGCGTTGTGCGGGAGGGCGGGATCATGGTACGTGCCGGGAATCAGCGTGATCAACGTCGGCGGCATTCCGAGCGCGGGTCACGTGCTCTCCGTCTCCACCGACCCGGTCAGCGTCCAGAACTCCTTGCAGGCCTGCGACCAGGCCTTTCAGGCCGGAGCGGCCACGCTCTACAACGGGCACGGCCAGACCTGGGCCAAGGGGGCACAGGGCTACACCCTGTTCAACGCCATCGCCGCGCCGGGGTTGAGGAAGCACATCTGGAGCTCGTGCAGCGACGCCGACTTCGGCCACTCGATGTTCGACACCACGAACAGCTTTCACCCCGGCGGGACCAACGTCCTGATCGGCGACGGCAGTGCCCATTTCATCAAGGAGACGATCGCCAAGGCCCCGTGGTGGGCGCTGGCCACGAGGGCCTCGGGCGAGGTGATCAGCGCCGACAGCTTTTGAGGGCGTCCCCCAGACCGGCGATCCGCCGCGCCAGCCGCCACGAGAATGACCGCTCCAGCGCGACTCGTTCTTGTTCGGCCCGGAGTAGGTCCCGTTCTAGCGCCTCGCACCGCCGTGCGAGAGTGAACCCTTCCGACCGCGCCGCCTCGACCTCCCGGCCCAGCAAGGCAAGATCGACCTCCATCGTGCTGCATCGGCCCGTCAGTTCGCGGACCTGCTCCAGCAGCTCCAACTGCCGGCCGATGTGTTGGAAGAAGGTCCGGATCCGTTGGGGCCCGTCGCCACCCTCGCCGACCAGCTCCCTGATCTCGGCGGGCAGCTCACGACCGACGGCCAGCACACCCAGACCGTGCTCGTGATGGAACTCGAAGCTCGGATACTGGGTCCTGATCTCCTCCCAAAACTTCCAAACACCAAAATCACGGATCCGTTCCACGACGTCATGAAAGAGGATCACCCCACGATCGCTCATCTTGGATCGCCAGGTCTCGTA
Organism: Isosphaerales bacterium; assembly: GCA_044450785.1. GTDB lineage: Bacteria > Planctomycetota > Planctomycetia > Isosphaerales > Isosphaeraceae > JBIOJM01. The sequence continues at coordinate 7,560 of JBIOJM010000171.1, read as the reverse complement.
ATCGTGCCGGACGGCCTCGTACGTGTGGTAGCCGTCGATGTGGAGCAGATCGACTTCCTCATCCTGAAAGCGAGCGGCGGCCTGGTCGAATGTCATCTCGAGCAGGGTGGAAAACGAACCGTAGCGGTGGTCGTGGTGGAGACGCAGCTCGGCGAGCACCTCGGGGCCGTTCAACCCGTTGTGCGGGTCTCCTCTCCACGTGTCGATCGCCACGGCCCTTGTCGGCAATCCGAGCCGATCGATGGACTGGCAGAACGCGCAATACGACATTCCGCGGAATGTGCCGAGCTCGACGAACAAACGCGGGCGCAGCACCGAGGTGATCCACATGGCGAACGGTACATGCCCGGTCCAGCTAGAGGGGGCCGACCGCTCGGGGATCGTGAGACAGAGGGGTTGATCGATGGGATTGATCGACCTTGGCATCGCCTGTCCTGGCCCATCTTGGCCTTGCAATTCCGGGTTGAGGGATATCGACCGGTCCCGATTCCCTTGCCCGGAACATGGGACGAGAGATTGTCCCCCGAGTCGAGCAACGAGCACGCACGCGCGCGCGATCAGCCGGTCTGCGACCACCGCCGCCAGGCCGAGCGCGCAGTGCGTGCGAGCTGGAGCGCGGGAGTAGGAGCGTGGTCGCGAAGTCGCATGAGAAACGGGCGCCGATCGCTCGCTCGAGGGTGGGCTCGATACCAGTGGAAATAGGATCGCCTCGGATCGCTGGCGTCGTAGGGGTCGGGGAAGGCCTGGACCAGGTCCTCGCGGCTCCGGTAAAGCAGCCGGTGGGCGTCGGTGATGCGACGGCCGTTGCGGAACGAATCATAAATGCATTCGATCCGGCCCAGGGTTGACTGGCCCAGCTCCTCGCAGCGGTTGATGTACCATTCCCGCAGGTCGAACAGGACCGGGCTGTCGGACCCATATCTTTTGAGCATGACCTCCTGCGCGCCGCTGTCGAATCCCGAGAAGTGGTAGAAGACCAGCGGCCGGCCGTTGATCCGGATCTCGTGGGGAGCGCAGCCGGTGGCCCGGCGGTGGGTCAGGTTCCAGGTCGCCACGTTGTACTGGGGGTCGCGCACAATCGCAATGTCTTCGAAGAAAGCCGGCGCCAGGTCGACCCACCGCTGGTCGGTGAACAGGCCCCCGGGAACGTCGTCATAGCAGAAGCCGCGGAGGCGGTCAGCCCACCAGGCGATGAACCGGCGCCCTTCATCGGTCATGCGCACCGCCAGAAACCCCAGGTTGTAGACTCCGTGTCGCAGGCAGCAGATCTCGTTGTCGAGGATCGCCTGGACCTCGGCCTCGGGAACAGTCTGGTGAGGGGTCAAGAGGATGCTGTGGCGATCCAGCGTCCGGACGAGATCGTCGAGCCGATCGAGCACGACGATGTCGGGGTCGAAGTAGAAGATGCGCTCGGCTCGATGGCGGTCGGCGATGTACTGGAACGCCGCGCCCTTCACGCCGGTGCAAAGCTCGACCAGCCGGTGCTTGAAGATCCAGGAGGACTGGTTCTTGATGGGCAGCTCGTCAATGCTGATGATCGAATCGAAGGCCGCGATCGTCGCCCTCGGGCAGTCCGGCAGCCGATCGGAAAGCACCACGTGAAAAACCGCATCGGGATGAACTCGCTTGACGGAGTGAGCCAGCACCGCGGCCTTGGGCAGATAGTTCGCCGTGACGCTAGTGAAGACGTGCATGGACCCTCCTTTCCAGAAAGTGAGGTCGTGGTACGGCTCTAGCGACTGGCCCGAGTGCCGAGCGACGAATCCTGTCGCGTTCCTCGGCCGTGAAGTCGTAATAAGCCACGAGGAACTCGCGATAAACCGCCGCAGGCGGCGGCGGGGGCGCGACCAGTCCCGCTGCCAGTGATCGTGCGGCGGCCAGGAGCTCGGTGTTGATCGTCTCGGGACCGGCTTCCAAGGGCAAGGCCCGGCCCCAGCCCCAGGCTCGCAGCCGCTCGGACTGTGCGCCCAAGTCAAAGCAGACGACATGGAACCCCGCGGCCATCGCAATCGACAGCGTGTACAGGTAGGTCTCCGGACAGAGCGAAGGCAGGAAGGCCAGATGGCAGCGCTCCGCGGCCAGCCGCTCATAAGCCTCGCGCTCGCGGTAGGGGCCGGCGACATGGACATTGCCGAGGCGCTTGAATGTCGCATCGCGGTCCGTTGATCCGATCACGCGAAACTCCAGCGGCAAGCGACGAGCGCGGGCGTCACGCGCACAGGCCAGCAGACGTTCCGACCCTTTCACGCGCCCGATCGTGCCCAAGACGGCGACGCGAACCGTCTCTCCCGGGTGCCACCGTGCCGCCAGGCTACGCAGCTTGGGCAGCGTCTCGAAGTGGGGACGAACCAGTACGGATAGAGTGGGAAAATACCGCGCCAGCCGGCGCCGGACATCCTCACTGGGGGCGAAGACCCGCCGGGCGCCGCCAAGGCGGCGGGCAAAGCCGCTGCGCCAGGTCGAGATCGGGTCGGCGACCGGGCTGCCGTGATAATCGCCGAGCCGGGCGAGGCATGAGTTGCAGGTTTGTTGTTCCGGCTCGCCACAATAGACCCCGTCGGCCCGGTCCAGGTGCGCACGCGGGCAGATCGCGTAGTAGTCGTGGATCGTCCAGTCATAGGGCACGCCGAGCTCGGCCAGCAAGCCGATCAACCCATCGGGAAGACCCATCACGTGATGAATATGAGCATGGACCGGCGCCAATCGCCTGAGCAGACACTCGATCGGCTCCCGCTCGGGGGCCGTGGGCTGGCACCAGGTGACCTCCCAGTCAAGGTCGCGCTCTTCCCAGAGAATCGCGCCGCGACTGGCCGGGCGGAGCAGCACGGGGCGAATCCCTTCCAACCGCAGCTCCATCGCCAGATCGCGAACGTGCCGTTCCGTGCCACCGCCGACCTGGTGGCTGATGAGCAAGAACACTGGTTGCCCGGTCGACGTCCAGTTTCGAAGGCCCTCACCGCCACAGCCGTGGTCAGGTCCCAGAAGGCGGACTCTCCGCACAACCTTGCGAGCCGTCGCAACCGCCCCCTCGCGCACCAGGACCTCCCCGAACCGGATTGTCGACCTCAGGGCGCTTTGCCGTAGCGTGCCCGGCGGTGCGAGCCGCCTTGCCAGGCCGGCCAGCCCCTGTGTCAGTCGCCAGGCGAACGATGCGTGCAGCGCTGCCAGCTCCCCGGAAATCTGCTTGAGGCGCTCCTCCTGCGTTCTCCAGGAAGCGGCGATCTCACGCAGCTCGTCGCCCTCAGCGTCCCGTTCGGCATGAGCCGCGTCCAGCTCCATCGGAACGTGCTCGGCCCAGCTCGATGCAGCCCGGCGTAGAGGAGTGGCCAGACAGATCGGGTGATCGATCGGATTGATCCGACTCGGCATCATCCTGCCCACCATCCATGGCTCGTGGCTCGTGCCGGCTTCCCTCAGGCGCTCGCCGGCATCTGCGATCGAGCGCCGGTGAATCTGTCCCGGCGGCACGGCGACGTCGACCGAGTCCTCTTCGAGCCAGGCCGACGCCGCCAATTCCTTAATCGATTGGTCGTCCTAAACGCCGTCCCAGCTTCACCTTTTCAAGAAAAAACGTCAGATCGCCGCCGCCTCTTGCCGATTCCACGCAATGGAACCGTCTCTAAGATGGAGAATCGGTATGTCCAAGGCCAGGAAGGCGGACGTTGTTGTTGTGGCCGATGGCAGTACGCTCACGACCTTGAGATGCCTGGAAAGCGTTCTCGACCACAGCGGCCCCGCACTCGGTCGATTGATCGTGGTCGCCGGCTCACCCCCTGACGGCGAGCTCTTACCCAGCCTCGAAGCAATGGCCAAGGACGATTCTCGGGTCCATCTCCTGCGATACGTGGGGGGGCACGGAGACGTCGCGGCCTACAATCGGGGTCTGGCGGAACGCCAGGCGGATGCGGTCCTTCTCGCATGTGACAGTGAAACGTCCCCGGGCTGGCTGGACGAGCTCGCCGCGGTCGCCTATTCGGGAGTCAGGACCGCCTGCGCTGCTCCGCTCACGATTCATGATGTGTACGGTTGGGGCCATTCGCACGATCCAGCCAATCCCGTCGGGTTGCTCGACGCGCCGACCGTCCACGCCGCGTGTGCCGGTTTACCCCGCTTTACCGCCATCCCGATCCCCGCGAGCGTCTGCTGCTACCTTTGTGGCCATGTCATCGATGCCGTTGGGCTACTTGACCCCATCTATCGATCGCCATTCACGGCGACCGCCGACTGGGTGATGAGGGCCCAGGCCCTGGGGTTCGTTGCCTACCGCGCGAATCACGTTTTCGTCGGGCCGTTGACCCCAGATCAATCGCGTCCGGAATCGGCTGATGCGATCGAGGAAAGTCAGACGCTTCTGTGCGGGCGTCATCCCCAGCTTCAACCCCAGCTCGTGCAGTTCCAGAGCACGCTGGACCGATCGTTGGCGTCGCACGCGATCCGGCCGCGCGCGACCGGGAAACTGCGAGTGGCCTGCGACCTGCGATCGATCCCATTTGAACTGGTCGGTACGCGAGTTTATGCAGTCAGCCTGGTGAGGGCCCTCTCCCAGCTCCCCGGGCTCGACCTCACTCTCCTGGTACGCGACCCGGCTCAGGCGCGAGGGCTCGATGGACGGGTCGTGACCCCTGAGAAATGGCAGGACGACGTCGAGCTCATCCACCGTCCGGCGCAGGTCATCGACCCCGAGGACCTCCGGTTGCTTTATGAATCATCGGCTCACTTGATCGTCTCCTATCAAGACCTGATCGGCTACAGGATTCCCCTGGCTTTTCCCAGCGACGCCCAGTTCCAGGACTACCGGGCCACGAGCTGCCTTAGCTTGCAGGCGGTCCAGCGAATCGTGGCTTTTTCCGAGAGCACCGCCCGTGAGATCGTCGACGAGTTCGGGGTTCCCGCCGAAGACGTCTCGGTCGTCCCGCACGGAGTCGATGCGGCCGGGTTCTCCAGTCGTGGTCCTCGAGATCCGGAGGTCCTCCGCAAGCTCGGCCTTCCCGATTGCTACTTCTTCAGCGTGGCAACCGACTTCCCCCACAAGAACCTGCCTCGCCTGCTGGAAGCCTATGCACAATTCCGGGATCGCTGGACTGGAGGGGCTCCGCCGGGGCTGGTACTGGCGGGTTACGCATCGAACGCCCGCGGAGGGTTTTATCAGCGACTCGGGTCGAAATCGCCGGCGGATGGCTGCGTGATGCTGGGACCCGTTTCGGCCGATCAGCTTCGCATCCTCTACCAGCACGCCTTGGCCCTGGTCTTCCCCTCACTCTATGAGGGATTTGGGCTTCCCCCGCTCGAGGCGATGGCGGCGGGCACATTGGTCATCGCCATGCCCTTCACCTCGGTTGCCGAGGTCGGTGGCGACAGCGTGTTTTACTCCCAAGGTCTGTCGGCCGATGCGCTGGCACTGGCCATGCAGCGCTTGGCAAGCGATCCGCACCTTCGAGAGGGCCTGCGCGGGCGCGGCCTGGCGAGAGTCAAGCAATTCTCCTGGGAGAGGACAGCCCGCGAAACCCTCGAGGTCTATCGGTCGGTTGTCTTTCAGCCTTCCGCCCGCTCTCTGGCCATGCGCCGACGTCTCCGGGAGGCCATCTTGAACTGGTCGGATCCGGCCGGCCAGCGGCCCGTGGCTCCTCCGGGGATCCGCATTGCCTGGAAGGCGCTTGGTGGTGCCCTTCACAGGCGTCTCCGCCGGGAGATGAGCGGGTTCGTGAGGCCTTCGCGACGCAGATCGGCGTGAAAACTCCGGCCCGTTCGCCCGGGAGTCGTGTTCCCCGGTCCAGGGGAGGCTTTCCGCTCCCAGCCTCGACGTTTCTGGAAGTCGATCTAGCTCTTGAAGTCGAGATCATCGATCCATGCCGAGTCCGGTTGACTGTACAGGCCTGAATTCCGAGCGAGCCGGCGTGCCCGACGCGGCCGATCGGGCGGTGAAGTCCGGACGGTGGCCGCGGGCGGCTTCCTGGCGTCGGGACCTGCGCCAGGAACGGCCGCCATCATTATCGCCCGCGTTTTACCCCGGCCTGGACCTGCTTCGGGGCTTCGCGGCGATCACGGTTGTCGTCTACCACGTGATCGAGCACTTCCAGTGGAAAGGCTTTCCCACCGGCAATCCCCTGGCCCTCTGGTTTCGCCTGGGCTGGATGGGCGTTGACCTCTTCTTCGTCATCAGCGGCTTCGTCATTGCCCTGAGCGCCTTCAACCTCCTGGAGCGCGATCGTTCGCGCTACGCGCGGGACTTTTGCAGGCGGCGGCTTGCTCGGATCGTCCCCCTTCATTACCTGACGTGCCTCATCTTTGTCCTGTTTCTCAGCCCGAGCCTGCTGTTCGCCGGCAACTTCTACCGGGACGCGCTGACTCACCTCAGTTTCACGCACAATTTCCACTGGGTGACGAACGGATCGATCAACGGACCAAACTGGTCTCTCGGCGTGGAGATGCAGTTTTACCTGCTCATTTTGCTCGCTGCGCCGCTGGTCAAGCGCATGAAGCCGATGGTGTTGCTGGCCATCTGTGTCGGCGTCGCCTGGACCTGGCGCGCCTGGGTCTTCGCCGCTTGCTGCGGCGAAGTCCGTCATGGTGTGATCATGACTTGGTTCGGCGTGGCGCAGCTCCCCGGTTTTCTGGATGAGTTCGGAATGGGGATCGTGCTGGCGCTGGTGCTCCATCATGACACGGAGGGTCGTCTGGACCGATTCCTGCGAGCAAACCGCTGGCTCTGGCTGGTTGCCGCGGCGGCCCTGGGCAGTCTCACCATGCGGCTCTACTGGCAGGATTCCGCCTTCTGGGGCAACTGGACGCTCGTCGTCTTCTGGAGGACGCTGCTCGGCGCGACCTTCCTGCTCATCGTCATCTCTGTCTGCGCGATCAGCAATCCCTGGTTCCTCAGGCTGACGGCCCCGATGCGATATCTGGGCACCATCAGTTACGGGATCTACCTCTGGCACATGCTCGTCCTGCTTTCCCTCAAGCCATTGCTGATGGCACACCCGGGCCGGGCATGTCGCTGGACTGTCGGATTGACGCTCGTCCTCGCGGCCCTCTCCTGGCACTTTTTCGAGAAACCGATGCTGGACCGCTTTTCTGGTCGAAGGGTCCCGGCCCGGGAGGCAACGCGATGCGAAGAGTGATTCGCAAGCTCATGGAACGGACGCGACGATCGCTGGGGATGGATCTGCTCACAAGCGAGCTGACCCGGATGCGCGAGCAGCTCGACCCCCGGCTCCTCACCTGCGCGTCGCAGCTCGTTCTCGCCAATCAGTATCGCGCGCTGGCACATCAAGGAGGCCCGTTTCCCGGCTTCCAGGATGTTGAGTTTCGCGCGTTCAGCCAGAACGGCGAAGACGGGATCCTCCTCTACATCTTCAGCTTGATCGGCATGGGAGGGCGGCGTTGCGTGGAAATCTGTGCCGGCGACGGCATCGAGTGCAACACGGCCAACCTGATCGTCAATCACGGCTGGACTGGGCTGATGTTCGACGGCAACGCTCAGCTGATCGAGCGGGGGAGAGCATTCTACTCGCGGCACGGCGATACCCGCTCCCTCCCACCCCGGCTCGTCAACGCCTGGAT
>JBIOJM010000170.1:0-20238 GCA_044450785.1 Isosphaerales bacterium | reverse complement strand
ATGCCGGACGCCTCGACGATGTTAAAGCCCCCGCCCATGGACGATCCCGACGCGCCCGCCATGGCCCCGTATCCCCCCAGGATGCCGCCGAGGCCCGGCTCCTGAGCCGTTGCCGACGTGCTCCCCATGGCCAGGCTCGCTCCGATCGTGATGACACCGGCCAGGAATGCCCGCCATGCCACGCCCATGATTCCGTCCCTCGTATGGACCGGATGCCCGATGATGTCCGGTTCCGGGCGATATCGCTGATTCCTCAGATCTCCTGGCCCAACCCCCAGTCCGGCTTCGGGATGGGACCAGCCCGAGCATGTTCTTCCGGGTGTCTGCCATCCCATCCGACGCGCGCGACCACCTGGTGCAGCAGCGCGAAAGGAGTGGTCAGAATGTAGACAACCATGGACATGGCAACGACCATGATTTTCCAGTGTACCCTGAGTACTTGCACGACGAGCTGAAGAGCCAGGGCGACGAGTCGCAGAGCGAGCATGATCAGGCCCGACAGCAACTCGAAGAAGAGCCCGAAGGTCAGGTCGGTGACAATCGCCACGAAGGCCCGCACCCCGGTGTATGAGCGGCTCACTCGCCCACGCCGGCCAAGGCGATACTCCGTCTGATAGTACAAAGCCATGTGAGATCTCCTCGTCACGGTCTGATCGGCAGGCCGCCGGAATCCTCGAAAATACTCCGCGCCTTCATCGTATTTCGACAAATCCTTGGGATTATTACTGGTGATTCGAAAAAATCAGCCAACAGGCCGATTTTGTCGTGCCGTCGCGGCTCTCGGGACGAGGTGGCATCGATCGGCTGGGAGCGATGGCGAGTCATTCGGCGGGTAGCCGTTCTCGCCGCGAGCCGCCCTCCCACTCGGCACGCGCCCCCCGCGTGATACAATCGGTTGGGTTTGCTCTCACGAAGCCATACCGAGGCTGTGCGATCGAGTCGCGATCGCGGGCCGCGATCGACCTCTGGACCTCCAGCCCTGAAACACGAGCCTCCAACGATGCCGATGCCGACGACGACCGCGATCACGTCTTCCGCCCTGAACCGGCTGTCCGACCGCTTGAGCCGCGAATCCCGGGCCGAGGTCCATTTCGACCAGGGGATGCGGGGATTGTACGCGACCGACGCCAGCCTCTATCAGATCGAGCCGCTCGGGGTGGTCGTGCCGAAAACCTCTCTAGACGTGATCGCGGTCGTGTCGATCACGGCCGAGGAGCAGGTCCCGATCCTGCCGCGCGGGGCGGCCACCAGCCTGTCGGGCCAGACCGTCGGCCCGGCGATCATCATCGACTTTTCCAAATATCTGAACCGGATCGGAATCGTCGACCGCGAAGCGATGACGGTACGGGTCGAGGCGGGCGTTGTGCTCGACCAGCTCAATGCGCACTTGAAACCGCTGGGGCTGATGTTCGGGCCGGATGTCTCGACCAGCGATCGGGCGACGATCGGCGGGATGATCGGCAACAACTCCGCCGGCGCTCGCTCGCTCCGCTACGGCAAGACGGTCGATCACGTGCGCGCGGTCGAGGCGGTCCTGGCCGACGGAACGGCGGCCACGCTCGGGCCCGTTCCGGAGGGGCAGCTCGACGCGATCTGCGCGCGCGGCGATGCAATCGGCGAGATTCATCGTGTGGTGCGCGACACGGTGGCAGCGCATCGGCAGGCGATCCGCGACCGGTTCCCCCACATCTTGCGGCGGGTGAGCGGCTACAACCTCGACGAGTTCGTGCCCGGACTGCCGGTCCGGCCCGTGGGCTGGCTCGAGGAGCCGTGGCAGTTCAACCTGGCCAGGTTGATCGTCGGCTCGGAGGGGACGCTGGCGGTCGCCACCGCCGCCCTGCTCAAGCTGGTCCCGCTCCCCGTGGCCCAGGGGCTGGTCGTCCTCTCGTTCGCGACGATCCGGGCGGCGCTCGATCGTCTGGCCGAGATCGTCGAGACCGGACCGGTCGCCGTCGAGATGCTCGACCGGATGATCCTCGACCTGGCGGCGGAGAACCCGGCGTATGCAAAGCATCTGAACTTCACCGAGGGGAGACCGGCGGCCGTCCTGGCAGCCCAGTTTTACGCCGGCTCTCAGGATGAGCTGGCCGCCCGCACTCTTGACCTTGCCCGGAGATTCGAGGGCCGGACGGACGTCCTGGGAGTGCGGACGCGGCTGACCGATGCCGGCAATGACGACTTCTGGAAGATCCGCAAGGCCGGGTTCTCACTCCTGATGGGCATGGTCGGCGATGCCAAGCCGATTGCCTTCGTGGAGGACACCGCCGTCGATCCTGGCCGGCTCCCGGAGTTCTACGACCGCTTCCGCGGGATCGTCGAGCGGCACGGCGTCAGGGCAGCCTGCTACGGGCACGCCGACGTCGGCTGCCTGCACATCCGGCCGGTCATCAACGTCAAGACCGGGGAAGGAGTGGAAACACTGCGGTCGATCGCCGGCGAAGTCTCGGACCTGGTGGTCGAGTTCGGCGGCGCGATGAGCGGCGAGCACGGCGACGGGCTCGCCCGCAGCCTCTGGAACCGCAAGCTCTTCGGATCCGAGGTCTACGCCGCCTTCCAGACGATCAAACGCGGCTTCGATCCGGAGAACCGGCTCAATCCCGGCAAGGTGATTGGAGACTCCGACCCGGGCGAGAACCTCCGGATCGGGCCGGAGTACCACCCTCACGAGCCCGCTTCCACGCTGCTGGACTTCTCGGGGCAGGGGGGGTTCGCCCGGGCGATCGAGATGTGCTCGGGCGTCGGCGCCTGCCGCAAGACCAACAGCGGCACGATGTGCCCCAGCTACATGGTCACGCGCGACGAGATCCACACGACCAGGGGGCGCGCCAACCTGCTTCGCCTGGCGATGACCGGCGAGCTGCCGTCCCAGAACGACGGCCTGGACAGCGAGATTCTCCACGAGGCCCTCGACCTCTGTCTCCAATGCAAGGCCTGCAAGACCGAGTGCCCCTCCAAAGTCGACATGGCCAAGCTGAAGGCCGAGGTGCTCCACCAGCATTACCAGAACCGGCCGCGCCCGCTCTCCCATCTCCTCCTGGGCCAGATCTTTCGCCTGAACCCGATCGCCGCCGCGACGGCACCCCTGGCCAACTGGGCGGTCCGCAGCCCGGCGTTCAAGTGGCTGCTGGAGAAGGTTGCCGGGATCGATCGGCGGCGGACGCTGCCCACCTTCGCGCGCGACCACCTTCGCAGGTGGTTTCGCCGCCACCGCGCTCTGCCCGGTGCCGGCGCCCGGGGGACCGTCGTTCTGCTCGACGACTGCTTCACGACGTACAACGATCCCGAGGTCGGCCGCGCGGCCGTGCGAGTGCTGGAAGCCTCGGGCTATCGCGTCGAGCTGGCGGGACTGGCATGCTGCGGCCGGCCGGCGATCTCCAAGGGACTCCTCCCGCTGGCGCGGGAGCTGGCCCGGGCGAACGTTCAGAAGCTGTTGCCGTTCGCCAGAGCGGGAACCCCGATCGTGGGCTGCGAGCCGAGCTGCCTGGTGACTTTGGTCGACGAGTATCGGAACTTCCGACTGGGGCCCGCCGCGGACCAGGTTGCGGCGGCGGCGTTCCTGATCGACGCGTTCGTCGGCGATTCCACTCGGGTACCCGAGCTGCCACTCTCACCCCGGCCCGGTCGCGTGCTCTTGCACGGCCACTGCCAGCAGAAGGCGGTCCTCGGCACGTCGGGAACGCTCGCTGCCTTACGCCGCGTGCCTGATCTCGAGCTCACGGAGCTCGATTCGGGCTGCTGCGGCATGGCCGGCTCGTTCGGCTACGAATACGGCCATTACGAGGTGAGTGTGGCGCTGGCCAACCGCGTGCTGATCCCGAGAGCCCAGGCCGACCCGTCGGCCCGACTGGTCGCGCCCGGCTTTTCCTGCCGCAGCCAGGTCCACGGCCTGGCCGGGATCGAGGCGCTGCACCCCATTCAAATCCTCGCGGAGCAACTTCCTTCCTGGACGAACTTTTAAAATCTTAAATTTGGAAACTGGGCTCTCGCCAAGCAATGTCAGGCATGTTAGTGTGAGTGAAGCATCGGTAGCCGCGAGCGGAGAGCGGCTGATCGTTGCTACCTGTCTCATCCGCGGGCGAGTGCGGGCCCGTTCTACTTCAACGACGATCCTACACAATGATTTCGGGGGGGATGGTGAAGCCATGTCACAACGGCGTCGTGGTTTTACGTTGATCGAGCTGCTGGTGGTGATCGCGATCATCGCCGTGCTGATCGCCTTGCTCTTGCCTGCGGTGCAAGCGGCGCGCGAAGCGGCGCGGCGCACGCAGTGTGTCAACAACCTGAAGCAGTTGGGGCTGGCTATTGCCAATTATGAGTCGTCCAACAACACCATACCTATCGGTTCGGTCTTCGGTGTCGGTGTTTACCCCTGCAAGAGTCCAGCCTTCGGCGGAAGCTGCCAGAACACGCCCTGGTTCGTCCTGATGCTGCCGTATATCGAGCAGGGTCCGCTTTACAATGCCTTCAATGCCTCGGTCGGCATTGAAGGGACGTTCCTGGTCACGGGCTTCCCGTTGGGCTTCGTCGTCAACAGCACGGTCCATACGACCAAGATCGCCTCCTTCCAGTGCCCGAGCGATAATCAGGTGAACTTCACCTTTGCGGCCTTGTCGGCGGCGACCGGAGGCGCGATCCCCAACTTCCCTTGGCAGCCGACCAAGGGAAATTACGGCATCAATTGGGGCAATACGGATTACGGCCAGATCCCCTTCGGAAAATTCCCCACCCTGTATCGCGCGTCTCCGTTCGGCGTGAACACAACCGGGTCGGGTCCCCAGACGGTCACGTTCGCCGCTGTCACGGACGGATTGAGCAATACGCAATTCGTGTCGGAGATCTTGCAGGGGGCGGCCGACGACATCCGGGGGACTGTCTGGGTCGACAATCCCGGCGCGGGCTCCTACATGACGCGATTCACCCCCAACGGGCTCTTGGACCTTTTGGGGACGGGCATCAACTTCGACAACGTGCCGTCGTTCGGGCCCTCGCGGCCGGGATCCAGCCCTCCGAATCCCGGCTCACTTTGCGACAACCAGCCCGTCCAGATGTTGGCGTGTTACGACCAAGGAACAGAAGGGGCCGAGTACGTGGCTTCGCGCAGCCGGCATCCCGCCGGAGTCAACACCCTCTTCGGTGACGGCTCGGTCCATTTCATGAAAAGCTCGATCAACCCCGCGACCTGGGTCGCGCTCGGCTCGATCAAGGGCGGCGAGGTGATCAGCGCTGATCAGTACTGAGGAAGAAGGAATTTCCGGCCGGTCATTGCCGGCCGGCCGTTGCAAGTAAGAAGCGGCCGGATGAGCAGGTGGTGCCAGGCGATCCGCGCTCGATCCATCGGGCGCGTGATCCCGTTTTTTCGGTGGCGGCTAGTGCCACGTTCCCGAGTCGGAGCTGGCGAGCCAGGCCAAGAGGGTCGGGGCGATCGCGTCCAGGGGAGTGACCAGCTTGGCCGCACCGCGGCGGATGGCCTCGCGCGGCATGCCGAAAACGATGCAAGTGGCCTCGTTCTGCGCGATGGTCAGCGCCCCGGCCTCGCGCATCTCGAGCAGGCCGCCGGCGCCGTCGTCGCCCATGCCGGTCATGATGACGCCGGCCGCGAACGGGCCGGCCGCCTGGGCGGCCGAGCGAAAGAGGACCTCGACGCTGGGGCGATGGCGGCAGACGGGCGGGCCCTCAACCAGCTCGACGCGATAGCCGGTGCCCGACCGGCGGATGATGCCGTGCAGATCCCCCGGGATGACCAACGCCCGGCCGGCCCGGATCGGCTCGTGATGCCCTGCCTCGACCACCTCCATCTGGATCCTCGGATCGCTGTGCAGGCGGTGCGCGAACGCCGTCGTGAAGCTGGGCGGCATGTGCTGAACGATCACGAGCCCGGGCGCGGTCGCGGGGAACCCGGCGAGCAGTTGCTGGAGGGCTTGAACGCCGCCGGTGCTCACGCCCACCACGATGATCCGTTCGCTGGTGCCGGTGCGGGGCGCATAGGCATGCTTGGGCAAGATCACGTCGGCCGTATGACGCGGGTCGGTCGCGGGGGGACGATCGTCGTGAAACGACAGGTGACCGGCCCGCGCGGCGCTTCGAATGCTTTCCAGGAGGCCCTGCGACCAGTCCGACAATCGGTTCGCGTCGTTCCAGTCGGGCTTGGCAATGACCTCGATCGCCCCCATCTCGAGCGCGGTGACCGCCCGCTCCGCCTGGGCCGTGCAGAGCACAACCGGCAGGGGATGCTGGCGCATCAGCTTGCGCAGGAAGGTCAGGCCGTCCATTCGCGGCATTTCGACGTCGAGCACGATCACGCCGGGGACGGACTTCTTGAGCATCGCGACCGCCTCGTACGGGTCAGCGGCCAGCACGACCCGGAACCCGGGGTCGGACTCGATGATGGATTTGAGCCGCTGCCTGACGAGGGCACTATCGTCGACGACCAGGACCTCGATCGGCTCCGGCTCCGCTCTTGAGCGATCGCGCCGCGCCATGACTGCTCACTCCTCCTTCTGGAACAACGACGGGGAATGCTTGCGCAGCGAGTGGGGCACTTCGGCCAAGATCTCACCGTTGCCCATGGCCAGCCAGCCTCCCGGGCGCAGGTGCTGCGCCAGCCGGTTCAGCAAGGTCAACCGTTCGTCTTCGGCGAAATAGATCGAGACATTGCGGCAGAAAATGATCGGGAAATCGTTGGACACCGGCCAAACCGGGTTGCGCAGATCCAGGTGGCGAAACTTCACCAGGTCCCGGATCTCGGGGACGACCCGGAATGAGCCCTGGCGCGGGCCGCGACCCAGTAGAAAGAACCGACGCAGCCTTGCCGGCGAAACGCCCTGAACGTCGCGCGTCGTATAGATGGCGCCGGCGGCGATCTTGAGCATTTCGAGCGACAGGTCGCTCGCCCAGATTTCCACTCGTTGCGGCGACAGGTTCTGAAGCGTCTCGGCCAGGACCATCGCCATGCTGTACGGCTCCTGGCCTGAGGAGCAGCCCGCCGACCAGATCCGGATCGTCGTCGCCGGCGATTCCTTGAGCCATGCCGCCACTCGCTCGACCATGAAGGTGAAATGGGCCGGCTCGCGGAAGAAGGCGGTATGGTTCACCGTGGAGAGATCGATCAGGAGCTGCGCGCCCCAGCCCGTCGGATCGCTCTTGAGCACCTGTTCGTGAAAGTGGGCAAAACTTTTATATCCTTTTACTTGAAGACGTGAGCGTAAGCGTGCTTGAAGCAACCCCAAGCGGTGGGTTTCGAGTGTGATGCCGATCTGATTGCGCAGGAAGACCGGGATGGGCACGAAGTCCTTCTCGGACCACGGCTCCGGGTCCGCCGGTGGGGGTGGCAGCATGCCCAATGTCGCCACGTTAGGCTCCCTCACCGTTCAACGACCCCAGGGTCGAGAAGACACGATCCACATCCAATACGAGCAAGAAGGCATCTTGGTGACGGATCAGGCCGCGGACGAACGGGGTGGCTTTCCCAAGTCCAAGCTGCGGGGCGGCTTGCACTTCCTCGGGCGAGAACTCCAGCACGTCCGAGACCCGGTCCACCAAGAGTCCCGTGATCTGGACTTCGCTGCCAGCGTTCGTCTCGACGATCAGCACGCAGGGGGCCCGGGTCTGCTTGGTCTCCCTGGACAGACCGAACGGCATCCGCAGATCGTACACGGGCACGACGTGGCCGCGGAGGTTGATCACCCCCAGGAGGAACTTCGGGCCGCCTGGCACTTCGGTCAGCGACTGCATGTCGAGGACTTCTTGCACGCGCATGACTTCGAGGGCATAGCCTTCGCCGCCCAGCCGGAACACGACGTACGACTGGCCGCGATCGCGGTCCGCGCCGGCGCTTGAGTCCATCCCGACATCGACCATCATCCCACCTCTATCATGAGAATCGCTCGAAATTGTCGTCGTCGTCAAGGTTGACCACCACGCCACCCCGGGTCGGAGTGCCTGAATGGCCCGAGGGAGGGGCAGCGGGCGGACTGGCTGGCGCGGGATGCGAGGGCAAGGCCGCCGGTCCCGGTGGTTGGACCGATCCGCCCGGGGTGTGGCCGACCGCCGGGAGGCCGTCGAATCCAGGGGCGTGAACGGGCCGGCGGCCTGGTGTGGGGAGCGGCCGGGCCGGGGGTGACTGCGCTCGCACCGCCGCTCCTGAGTGCGAGCGCGCCTGAGCCCCCGCCCCGCCGGCGTAACCGTTTCCGGACGTATCGAGCTGGAAGAAGTCGACCTGATGCTGCAAGGTCGAGGACTGGGAGGCCAGCCCGGTGGCCGTGGCCGACAGCTCGTGGCTGGCCGCCGCGTTCTGCCCCACGACCTCTTCGAGCTGGCTGACCCCCACGTTGATCTCACGGATCGCGGCCATCTGCTGCTGTGATGCCGCGGCGATCTCTTGAATCAGGTTCGATGTATCGCGGATCATCGGCACGGTTCGATCCAGCAGCGAGCCGGCGTTCTCGGCGACGGCGACGCTCCTTTTGGCCAGGTCGCTGATCTGCTGGGCGGCGGCCTGGCTGCGCTCGGCGAGCTTGCGCACCTCGCCGGCGACCACCGCGAATCCCTTGCCGTGCGCCCCGGCCCGGGCGGCTTCGATGGCCGCGTTCAAGGCGAGCAGGTTGGTCTGATAGGCGATGTCGCCCACGATCAGGATCTTCTGGGTGATCTCGCGCATCGCGACGACGGTCTCGCGCACCGCTTCACCCCCTTTCTCGGCCTGGGCGCTGGCTTCATTGGCCATCCGGGCGGTGTCGCGGGCGTGCTGCGCGTTCCGCCCCACGGAAGAGTCAACCGATTGCAGGCTGCCGGCGATCTGCTGGAGCGTGGCGGCTTGTTCCTCGGATCCCTGCGCAAGCTGGTGCGCGCTCGAGTTGAGCTCGTTGCCGGCGGTCGAGACCGAGGTGGTCGTCTGCCGAACCTGGCTAATCACGTCCGCGAACTTGTCGACCACCGCATTGATCTGCGAAGCCATCTCGCCCAGCTCGTCCCCCCGCTTGATGTGAGTGTGGTTGAAGAGCTGCCCTTCGCGGAGCAGCCGGGTGACCTCGATGATCTCCAGGAGGGGACGAATGAACCAGCGGCCGAAGGAGAAGCTGAAGACGAGGGTCAGGAAAGTGGCCACCCCCATGATGACGAGAATCCGGTTTTGGTTCCGGTAGATGGTGGCGAAGACGATCTCGCGCGGGACGGCGACCAAAATGACGAAACCGTGCCGGCCATTGGGATTCGGCTGGACGGCCCCAAGATGCACGGGGGCATAGCTGACCAGCTCGACCTTCTCGTCTGGTTTCGACTCGGGTGGGTCCACTTGAACCGTGCCCATCAAATTGATCGCTTTCTTAGCCACCCGCTCGTAACGCTGGGGAAACTGCACGTTGTCGAGGTTGCTCTCGAAGCCTTCGCTGCTCCGCCGCCAGACGAGTATGTGATTGTCGGGGTTGACGAGATAAACCTGGGCCGAGTCGATCTTGATTGGCCCCAGTACCTCCTCGATCAAGTCCCAGATCCTCTTCTTTTCCTCATCGGGAAGCTTCCCCGCGGTGGCTTCATCGATCGCCTTCGATTTTTTTTCTTGCATCACGTTGACGATCTGCTCGCTGATGGAAGCGGCCGCCTGCTGGACGATGAGTTTTTGCTTATCCTTGAAATCGTCATTCGCCTGGTAGGCGTAAAAGGCGACGATCGAGGCCGGGACCACGCCGAACAACACCAGCGCGGTCGTGATCTGTGCAACGAGGGGGATTCTCATCGAAAATTCTCCGCCTTCACGCCGTGCGCTCGGCGAATCGTGACTCGGACACCACAGCCGATAGATCAAGGATCAGGGAGACGGAGCCATCGCCCAGAATCGTGGCTCCCGAAAAGCGGTTCAGGCCGTGGAGGCCCTCGCCCAAGGACTGGATGACCGCCTGGACACGCCCCAGGAGCCGATCGACGGTCACACCGACTCGCTGGCCCGCATGCCGGGTCAACAGCAATTCCTGCCGCGGCGGCAAGGGGCCATCGGCACGGAATAAAGCGCGGAGCGAGACCATCGGCACGAGCTCGCCCCGGACCGCCACGCAGGGGCGCCCCTCGGACAAGGCCGACCGCGTGCCGTTCAAGGCCACGCACTCTTCGACCTGCGCCAGCGGGACGACATACCGGCCCCCGCCAGTCTCGACCAGAAGCCCGTCGATCAGGGCAAGCGTGAGCGGCAACCGGAAGGTGAAGGCCGTCCCCTTGCCCGGCGTACTCTCGACCGCCACGCTGCCCCGCAGTGCCCGGACGGCGTCGCGGACGACGTCCAGCCCGACCCCGCGACCCGAGAGCTCGCTGATGGTGTCGCGGGTCGAGAAGCCAGGCTCGAAGATCAAGCTGACCACGCGCGGGTCATCAGCAGGCGTTCCCGTGGGGACCATGCCCAGTGCGATTCCCTTGCGGACGATCTTGTCGCGGTCCAGCCCCCGCCCATCGTCCTCGACCCGGATCGCCACCCGGTCCCCTTCGTGGCCGGCCGAGAGGGTGACTCGCCCGATCCGGGATTTGCCTTTCTCCAACCGGTCTTGAGGATGCTCGAGCGCATGGTCGACGGCATTGCGGATCAGGTGGATCATCGGGTCGTTCAGGCGCTCAACGATCGTGCGGTCGAGTTTCGTCTCCTGACCGATGATCCGCAGCTCGATTTCCTTACCCGACCGGTCGGCCAGGTCGCGGACCACCCGCGGAAACCGCGAGAAGAGCTCATCGACCGGGACCATCCGCAGATCGAGCGTGGTATCCCGGATCTGCCGGCTGACACGATCGAGTGCCTCGAGTGCATGGGTCCAGGATTCGATACCGGTCATTTCGCGCAATCCCATCAGGTTGTCCGATAACACAGCCAGCTCGCCGGCAAGCCCGACGAGCTCATCAAGTTGTCCGGCGTCGACCCGAATCCGAGCGTGCGGCCGCGGCAGCACGGAGGTCGTCGCGAGCGGGGCGGGAAACGCGGAGGGGGGAGCGGGTGCCGCCGATCCGGGCACCGCCGGAGCTGAAGCCCCCGCGGGCGGCACGGCTTCCGCCGGGGGATGACCAGCCTCCTGCCCCGCGCTGCCGGCGACGAATCGCCGGGGATCGATGGCCGTACTCGCACCGGCCTCCGGAGCGGCGGCGCCCTTGATCGGCACGAGCGTGCCATCGGCCAAGAGCCGCTGGATCATCACCGAGCTATCGTCGGTGAAGAACAGGAACGCATCGAGCAGTCTCTCGGGATCCGCCGCGGTTTTGACCGTGATCGTCCAGCTCAGATAGCATCGCTCCGGGTCGAGCTCTTCGATGGGAGGGACGAGATCGGGGTCCGTGGCGATCGACGTTTCGCCGAGTTCGCGCAGCTCGTCCAGGACGCCCAAGGGGTTGGCCCCTCGGCGCAAGACGTCCGGGCCAGGGGCGAGCGTGGCTTGATAAACCGTCAATGCTTCGCCGCCGGTTCCTCCGCCGATCTCATCCGGGGCGGGACCGGCCGGTGGAACGGGGGTTTGCTCCATCTTCCTGGTCTTGCGCCGCGGCCCTTTCGGGCTCGCGCTCTCGACCGGTTTTCCTTCGCTCGGGACCTTGCGGCGCTTCGACTCGAGCTTGCCGGTGGGGGGCGGCTCCTTGCCTTTTGAAGGCGGCTTCGCTTTCGGAGGCCTGGCCGTCTCGTCGCCGGTCTGACGTGCAGTCGACGGCGGGGGTGAAACAACGGACGGCGCGCCGGTGGAAGGGCCGCCCGTCGTTTGAGGCGGGACGGCCGGAGGAGCCGGGGAACCAGGTACCGAACCCGCCCTGGGCGAGGGACCGGCCAGAGCCGGCCCGCGCAACAAGGCACTCAATCGCTGGGTCAGCTCGCTCGAGGGGGGAATGGGCGACTTGGCGGCCTCGGCTTCCACCATCGCCGCCAGATGGTCGCGCGCCTCGAGCAGGGTCGTGATTATGTCGGAATCGACCGCCAGAGTGCCGGCGCGGATCCGCTCCAGGACCGCCTCGACCCCATGGGTGAACTCGGCGATCGCCGCCAGCCCCACCATGCCCGCGGCGCCCTTGAGGCTGTGCGCTGCGCGGAATGTCTTGTCAAGGTGCGCACGGTCGCTCTGACGCCGCTCCAGATCCATCAGCCCCTCTTCGAGACCGATCAAGAGCTCGCGCGCTTCCTCGAAAAACATTTCACGGAATCGGTCGTCCGAACTGCCGTTCAAATCCCCAAGCCCTCCCGATCATCTTGAGTTTTTCAGTGCGCAGTCGAGATCAACGTGGCAAGATGCGCCGCACCCAGCGTCGCAGAAGTTCCGGTTGGACGGGCTTGACCAGCCACCCCGTCACACCCTGCCGGTGCTCCGGTGGAAACTCGCTGGGCTGGCGGCACGACAGGACAAGGGCCGGCAAGAAACGGTGCGTGGGTAAGTCGCGGACCGCGGCAACCAGGGACAATCCGTCCAGGTTGGGCATCTCCAGGTCGGTCAGCAACAGGTCGCAAGGCGATTCACGCAAGACCTGGAGCGCGGCTTCACCATCGGCGACCGAGATGACCTTGAGGTCCATGTCGCCGAGTTGTTCGGCCACCCAGAGTCGCACCGATGCGCTGTCATCGGCGTGCAGGACGGTCTTGCTCATGAGAAATCTTCCGCTCACTCGCGGACGCTGACGAGCCAATCAAACAATCCGGCTCGCTCGGCGACCCGGGCGCAGCTCGCGGGAATGCCGACCAGGCGGACCGCCAGATCACGATTCCGCGCGCTCTGTGCACAGGAGATCAGAAGCTGGAGGCCAGCCAGGTCCCACGGTCCCGAATCGCTCAAATCAATCCGAAGTTGCTTCCCGTCGGCCAAGGCCATGCGCAACGTCACGCAAACCGCCGACACCTCGTAGAGCGTGATCGGACCGGTCAGCAGGATCGTCTTGACCTCTTTTGGTACGACCGTCATGGTGCGATCCCGCTCTGACCCCCATCGAGAACAGAGGTTGAGCGGGCCCAACCGTGCTGGAGCTGACGTTAGAAGCAGGGACGGACGAATCGCCGATCTGGGAGGACCCGGACCATCCACACCAGTTTAACATGCTATGAGCGGCTTGGGGAGCGATCACTTCACTTGGCGAGATGTTGAAGGACGATGATGTTGACATCGTCCGCGGGACGGCCCGGTGCGGTGTGCTCGGTGAGAGCATTGTCGACCTGGTTGAGGATCTCGGCGGGATCGGCGCCGTAATGCGATTGGAGCAATGTCCTGAGGCGCTCTTCACCGAAGAGCGTGTCGGACGGATCCATCGCGTCGGTCAGGCCGTCGGTGTAAATTACAAGCGATTCCCCGCATTCGAGCCGATCGGTGTCGCCGGCCGTGCCGTCGACCATGCCGATACCCAGCATCCCCGGGTTGCTGGGCAGAGTACGCGAGCCGTTCGGTCCGATGACGATCGCCGGCGGGTGGCCCACCCCCGCATAGCGGACCAGGCCGGTTTCCTCGTCCGCGATCAAGTAAAACCCCGTGCAAAAATATCCTTCGGGAAAAAACTGCTCGGTGGCCACGTCCAGCCCGGCCAGCATCTCTCCCGGCTCGAGGACCGCGAGTGAAAGTGGGGCTGCGAGTGCCTTGACCATCCCCGAGAGCATGGCTGAGTTGACACCGTGGCCCGAGACGTCGGCCACCAGGATTCCCAGACGATTGTTGTCGAGGCGGTAAAAATCGTAGACATCGCCGCCCAACTGATTGGCCGGTGTGTACCGGACCGCCACCCGCAGCACCCCGCGGGGCTTGGGAGGGCGCGGCATCAAGGCGAGCTGGACTCTGCGGGCCAGCTCGAGCTCGAAGGTCAGCTTCTTGTGCGCCGATTCCAGTAGACGGTTCCGGTCGCTCAGCTCGGCCCGCAGGTCGGCAATCCGCAAGTGAGCCTGGATCCGTGCGCACAAGACGTGGAAGTCATCCAGGCCCTTGGGCTTCTCGATATAGTCGTCCGCGCCGGCCTTGAGCCCGGTAATTTTGTTCTGCGCCTCGCCCATGGTGGTCAGCAACAGGACGGGGATCGACCGCAGGTCCTTGTCGGCTTTGACCGCCTGACAGAGGCCCGCGCCGTCGAGCTCGGGCATCTCGTAGTCGGTCAGGATCAGCTCGGGGATCGGATCGAGCCGGGCCTTGGCCAGCCCTTGCAAGCCGTCGTTGGCCGTTTCGACCTCGAACCCCGCTTCCCTGAGCAGAGTCGAGAGCATCCGCCGCATCGTGCTGCTGTCTTCGACCAGCAAGAGGCGTCGCGACGCCATCAGCCCTCTCTCCTCACTCCGTGTGACCATCGCTCCAAGATAGAAGCCGGCAGGGTCGACTGTCCAGGGCTGGATCGAACCAACTCCTTCGGGCGGGGCGCGTTCCGTTCGACTGGGGATCGAAGCAGCCGGACGATCCGCACGAGGGTGCTCGTGGCCGAGCCGTTCTCTCCGTAGAGCGCCACGACGGGATAGGGTCCGACGGGCCGGATTGCGGCGGCCATCCAGACGATCAAAGTGCAACTGGCGCAACAGAAGGTCGAGCGGCTCAGGACGCTGATTAAGCACGGAGGGGTTTCCGCCGGCGAGCTGCTGGACGCAGAAATCGAGCTCGTCGAAGCCAAGGCCCGCCGCGCGGCCGCAAAAAGTGATATGAAGGAGCATGAAAATGTTCTGAGGGCGCTGATAGCGCTCCGGGAGCAGGGCCTCGACGTGGTCAGGCGGCTCTACCAGAGGCAAAGCGTCTCCCGCGGGGAGCTGGACGATACCGAGAAAGCCCTGCACGAAGTACGGCTCCGGCTCCGGGAGGCTCGGGCGGCCCGCGTTGAGCCCCGACCGCCTGCCAGCAGCGGCAGGTCCCTGCCCTAGCGCCGTGCCGCTGGGTCACGGGAACGTCAAGACCGTGGAGAATGAGCGGAATGGCGCTAGCCACCGGTGTGTTGGGATCACCGGCGGCTTGCGCCGTGCCGCTCACGCAAGCGAACGTCAAGACCGTGGAAAATGAGCGGAATGGCGCTAGCCACCGGTGTGTTGGGATCACCGGCGGCTAGCGCCGTGCCGCTCACGCAGGCGAACGTCAAGACCGTGGAAAATGAGCGGAATGGCGCTAGCCACCGGTGTGTTGGGATCACCTCGCCGCCAACGGCTGGCTGTACGACGAAGGCGACGCGGCGAAATCGGATCGTCCCCTGGCCTCGTTCCCCAAAGACGTGCTGGCCTGGGTGCAATCAGCGCAACCCAAGGCGTGGGATGCGGGGGAAGTCGTGCCACGCGGCTTCCCGGCACGTGTCGGATACAGCTTGGCCGTGCCTGCCACCGTGCCGCGGTAACTGTCCACTGGTTGGCACGATCCGCTCACACCGAATTCTTGACCTGCCGCGTGAGCGAGCGCGGCCTCCACAAACTGTGATTTCCTCCTCGATCACACCCAAGAAGTTACTCGCATTCCTTGACACGCGGATCGACCGCCCTTGACACATTCCCATAAGGGGATATAATGTGGGCGTGGCAAGAGCACCGACGACTCTGGACTCCTTCAACGCCATTGCCGAGCACCGGCGACGACAGGTGCTCGACCTTCTGGCCAAGGGTGAACGTCCGGTCAACGACCTTGTTCAATCTCTCGGTTGGCCCCAGCCGCAGGTGTCCAAGCACCTCGGCGTACTCAAGAGGGTCGGCTTGGTCAGCGAGCGACGCGTGGGTCGTCAGCGGTTGTACAAAATTAACGGCGAAAAGCTCATGCCCGTCTTCGATTGGGTCCAGACATTCGAGCACTTCTGGAAGCACCAGTTGAGCCGTGTCAAGGCCCGAGCGGAAGAAAGGGCAAGGAATTCCGCCGGTCCGGAGCGAGTCCCCAACGAAGAGGAGGAACAGCAATGACCAAGACGATGACGGCACCGCTACCTGAAGAGTATCTGCTCGATTTCCACAACGACATCGACATCGACGCGCCCTTGACCGTCGTGTTCGATGCGCTCCTGGAACAGCTCGGCCCCGGCAGCGAGATGCCTGACGGCCGGCCGTTTCCGATGAAGCTCGAGCCTTGGCCGGGAGGGAGGTGGTACCGAGACCTGGGCAACAATGCCGGGCATTTCTGGGGCCACGTTCAGGTGATCAAGCCTCCGACGCTGCTTGAGATCACCGGCCCACTATTCATGTCGTACGCTGCGATTTCCCACCTGCAGTATCGATTGACGGAGCAGGGCCGCGGCACGCGCTTGAGTCTCATCCATCGCGCAATCGGGGAGATGGCGTCCGAACAACGGCAAGGCCTGTCGCAAGGATGGGGCCACAAACTGCTCCGGATTCGTCAAGTGGCGGAGAGCCGCAAGAGTGCAATCGGCGGCACCAAGTAGAGACCATCCCATGGCGCGATCGGCCAGGACGCCGCGACTCAAGTAGCGGAGACGATTTCGAAGCGCTACGTCTTCGATGGGCCGGGCGGCAAGGAGAAGCTCGCCGACCTGTTCGGCGGCAGGAGCCAGCTCGTCGTCTACCACTTCATGTTCGGTCCCGGTTGGGAGGAGGGTTGCCCGAGCTGCTCGTTTCTGGCCGATCATTTCGACGGCACCGCGATCCATCTCATGCTGCTGGCACGCTGGGCGAGCGGGATGAGCGGGCCGCAATCGGTGGTGGACAGGCCTGCCACCCGCAGGGGCGGGATCTTCATCGCGGCGCAGAGCCCGCGCACCCAGGAGACTCCGTCCCAAGCGTCTGCCTCGCGGTTGCCGGTCAAGGCCCGGGCGATCTCGATGTACCGCTGGATCATGGTCGGGTCGCCCCGTTCGTGGACCGCGCGAATGTTGGCCTCCATGACGAAGGGGAGGAGCCGGCCGCAGATGGCACCGTGGGCATGGCCGGTGGTCCCGCCCAGGACGCTGGCGAACCCGTGCACTGCGCCAAGCCTGGCGTTCGCCAGGGCGATCCCGCCGAAGAGGGCGGCGAGGGCCATGTCCTCGCGGGCCGCGACGTCGGACCCGTCGCGATAGGCCCTGGCCAGCGATCTTGCCGCGCGCGTGAGCCCCTCGCGGCAGACGCCGTCGGTGAACGGGTTGGCGGCGTTGCTGACGAACGGTTCGATCAACTGTGTCAGCGCATCCATGCCGGTGCAGGCGGTCATCGCGGGCGGGAGCGACAGGGTGAGCTCGGGATCGACGACGGCCAGCCGCGCCAGCAGGTGAGGGCTCCGCAGGCTTGCCTTCACCTTGTGCTCGGGGACGTCGAGCACGGCGTTGCGGGTCACCTCGGTGCCGGTGCCCGCCGTGGTGGGAACGGCGATGAACGGCACTCCACGCTTGAGCAACGGCTTGCCACCTCCCGCCAGCTCCAGGTAATCCCGGACCGCTCCCGGATTCGCGAGCATGCCCGCCACGGCCTTGCCTGCGTCGATCACGCTGCCTCCTCCCACGGAGATCACCAGGTCGCATCCTTCCGCCCGAGCGATCCCGGTCGCCTGGTCCACCAGGTGGATGGTGGGTTCCCCGCTCACGTTGAAAACCACCGGGCGGACGCCAGCGTCGCTCAGCCCCGACTCCCGGGACCCGCTCGGCAGTCTGCGACACATCCTCAGCCATCATTATCAATCATTCGCCGGCATTCATGGGGACCGCCGTTAAATCCCCCCCCTTCAATCCGTTGTAGCCGGTCGGCTTCTCCGCCGTCCCTTCCAGGGCCAGCCCACTCCAGCCGCGGAAGCGGTCGTGCGTCCGGTGCATGGAGTCGAGGTCGTCGAACCAGCCGATCAGATAGCAGGCGCCGAACGTGTCGCCGGGGCGGGTGGGCTGGCCACCGAGTTCCTCGATCAGGCAGACGTAGCCGCGCTGATGGCACCACGCCTGATACACGTCCTCGGAATTTAGGGTCATGCCTGCGAGCCAGGGGCCGTCATCGCCGCCGGGGAGGGTAACCTGATAGGCGCGGATGAACCGCTCGGGCAAGGGCCGCTCGCCGCGGCGGTAGAGGAAGCGCTCGTCGGGGGCGAAGTCGGCGACGAACTCGGTCGAGGGGATGATCGAGGGGTGATGATAACTCAAATAAACGTGGTCGAAGCCCATCCCGTCCCGGTGCTTGATGTGGCCGGGCATGTCCACGCGGAGGAACAGCGCGGGCGACTCGGCCACGGTGGTGACTCGGTCGGCGCTGAGGAAGAAGCGCTCCGCCTCGGGGAAGATGAGCGTCTGCTCCCAGACGGAACCGGCCCGGAGATGGGGAGCGTAGGCGACGTTCCAGAGATACCGGGTCTGGATCGCTGCGAAGCCGTCGCCGCGATAGACGCGGGGGGTAAGCCGCCTGGCCTGGGTACAGATCTGGGGGCCTTCGACGAAGCGTTTGGGGATGTTGCCGTGGACCTTGTCCCCCGCGCCGAAGGTGTACTGGCCGGCGGGGATCGCTCGTTTCGGGTCGGCCGGTTCGAGCAGGAAGTCGACGATGCTCAGGCCGAATCCGAGGTCGTGGGCGCCGGTCTTCGTGTCGACGAACGAGCCGGCGGCGACGCCCGTGACGTACCCCGCGGTGGCGATCGAGGCGCGGTAGTGGCCGGTTTCGACTTTGATCCGGCTTCCGGCAGGATAGGCGCTGCCCGAGGGGAGCGCCAACGCCTTGCCTCGCTCGTCCTCGACGCGGATCAACGCCTTCGCTTGCCGGGGTTGTCGCATGGGGTTGCCTCAGGTAGTGAGGTCCGGAGCGACGCCGATTATATTGGCGGTCAGAAAAGTGATGCAAGACGGTTCTGCGATGAGTCGGTTCCAAACACAGCACCACAGTAGCCAGGAGTCGTCGTGATGAAGCGAAGGTCGTTCGTCTCGCTCATGGGAACTGGGGCCGCGTTGCTTCGCGGCGAGGCGACCCGCGTGGGTGGCGTGGCGCCAGAGCCGGAAGGTCGAAGGCGTTCCGGCAAGCCTGTGAAGATGCACGTGGGGACCCAGCAGGGGCCCACGACCCCCCGGATGCTGCAATACTTCAAACGGCATGGGGTCAGCCACATCTGCGGATATCCCCCCGACCCTGGCGCAAACGGAGCTTGGACCTCCGAGGATCTGCAGCGGACGCGTGACCTCTGTGAACAACACGGAATTGCGCTCGACATGGTGGCTTTGCCATTCTTGTCGTCGAGCCATATCGACCACGAACCCCGCGGCGCAATCATGCTGGGGAAAAGTCCCGAGCGCGATCGCGACATCGAACACATTCGGAAGATGATCGCGGCCTGCGCCAAGGCCGGGATTCCGGCGTTCAAGTACAACATGAGCCTCCTGGGGGTCTTGCGAACCGGGACGACTCCCGGTCGGGGCGGCTCGCGCTACAGCACGTGGCGGCTGGCCGATGCCCGCGAGGATCCGCCTCAGACCAGGGCCGGAAAGGTCACGGCCGACGTCGCCTGGGAGCGGATCACGTATTTCCTCGAGCGCATCATTCCGGTTTGCAACGAGTACAAGGTCCGAGCCGCCTGCCATCCCCACGATCCGGGAGTGCCGACACGGGGCTTCCAGGGCATCGTTCGCGTGCTGGGAACACCCGAAGGACTCCGCAAATTCGTCTCAATCCAGGAGAGTCCTTACCACGGACTCAACCTTTGCCTGGGGACCACCGCCGAGATGCTCCAGGACCCGCGCCGCGAGATCCACGACATCATCCGCGAGTTCGGCCGGCGCAAGAAAATCTTTAACATTCACTTCCGTAATGTCCGGGGCAAGCGCGACGACTTCCGGGAGGTCTACCCCGACGAAGGCGACATGGACATGCTCCAAGTGGCGCTGACGCTCCACGAAGTCGGCTACGAATTCATGCTGATGCCTGACCACGTGCCCGGCCACCCCGATGACCCGCAAGGGCTGCAAGCCTTCGCGTTGGCCTACGGCTATATCGCCGGCATTCTTCAGGCTCTCGCGGCCTTGGCCTGAGAAGAGGAGGATGCCGCTCTCAGGCCTCGGAGACGCGGTACGCGAAGGTCAGTGCTTGGATCAACGGCGCAAGGCACCGAGACGGTCCGTACGTACGCGGCGGACGGTCGTTCTCCAATGATCAACCTTCGGGCCCATGGGACACCTGGCTCGACTTTTTGGGGTGTGTGTGTACGCGTGCCACCGCCTCGGCGGGGCGGCCTAGCGCGCGTCGGTCCGACACACGAATGGCACTAGCTTAAGGCGCAATCCTTTACTATTAAACGACTTGAGACTCTTGCCCGGCGGCCTATTCAAAATCTACGTGGATATGTGCCGTAGTTTACTTGACTATGAAACAAGTGAATTCCGGCTTATTGAAACTGTGGTCATTAATGTAATCATCGCATGCGT
>JBIOJM010000169.1:0-20393 GCA_044450785.1 Isosphaerales bacterium | reverse complement strand
CGCCCCGCTCCCCCCCCTCCTCCCTTGTCCAAGGACGCCCTGGCCGGCAACGTCCCTCTGCGGACCTTCGGTCAGCTCAAGCAACTCTGGCAAGCCCGGACCGATGGGCCGCCCGGTCCGGCCGGCCAGCCGGCCGAGCCGTTTCAAGAGAACACGGCCGACCACCCGCCAACGGCTCCAAACCCGCCCGAGAACCAATCGGAACCGATGGGGATGCACGGCAACTCGGCCCCTGAGCCCGATCCCCGGCCGGCCTCAAACTCGTTCTAACCTTATGCCGGATCGACAGCCTGGCTATAATCCCCCATGGCCGCGCGCTTCCAATCAAGCTGATGGACTGGCGACCAAGGTGATCGGGCGCCCTCTGCACTGAACGGATGAGTGATGGGTGTATTCGCTTGGCGGAACTTGTTGACACGCCCGCTGCGCACGGTCCTGGCGCTGGTTGGACTATCGATCCCGATCCTGGGCATGCTGGGGCTCTTCAGCCTCTCGAATGGCCTGCGCGACCTGGTGGGCACCACCTTGAGTCGTATCGAGGGGTTGATCATCCTGCGCGAAAACGCCCCGAGCCCGGTCTTCAGCCGCCTCCCGGCCAGCTTGAGCGACGAGCTGAGGCGCTTGCCCGGAGTTCGGGCGGTCGCACCCGAGGTCTGGGGAATCGCCCCCATGATCGAAGGGAAGGGCATGCTCCTGAACGTGATCTCCGGAAAAGGGATTAACTCGATCCTCGACCAGCCGGTGATCGCGGGCCAGGACATCGTGGCGCATCAGAATTTGCACAGCGCGGTCTTCCCGCGAGCGCTCAAGGAAAACGGCACGGGGCGGTTCCTGGAACCGAGCGACCGAGGCCAGCCCAACGCCGTGATCAGCCGGAAAATCGCCCGCCAGCATCCCGACGCCCAGGGCCGACCCAAGAAGGTGGGCGACACCCTGCGGATCGGGGCCAAGCCGTTCCGGATCGTCGGCATCTATGAGACCGGATCGATGATCCTGGACGTCATCATCGTCATGGACATCGAGACCGCGCGGGCTGTGCTCAACGAGCCGAAGGACTCCGTTTCCTGCATCTATATCGAGGGAAACGACCCGGCCGCCAACGGTGCGCTGGCGGCCGCGATCGAGAAGGCTCATCCCGGCTTCGATGCGCGGAGCATGAACGAGGCCCAGGCCAACTTCAGCTCGCTGATGGAGCAGGTCGACACGTTCTTGTTCATGACCGTGAGCCTGGCGCTGACCGTCGGCATCGTCGGGATCGTCAACACCATGCTGATGAGCACCACCGAGCGGTTCGTCGAATTTGGCGTGCTGCGGACCAATGGGTGGGCACAAATCGATATACTGAAGCTCGTTACACTTGAAAGTGCTTATCTGGGTTTGCTCTCGGGCCTGGTCGGCTGCGGTCTGGCCTACGTCGGGGCCGCGGTCGTCAACCAGTTCATCTCAGGGGGCATCCACCTGGGAATGACGCCGTCGCTGCTTGTGCTGGGCGTCGGGCTGTCGGTCATCATGGGGACGCTCGGGGGCCTTTACCCGGCCTGGCGCGCCGCCCGGCTCATCCCGATGGACGCCATTCGATTAGGGTCGCATTGAAAGGTCTGCTGATGATCGAGGTGGTTAACGTTTACAAGTCCTACCGGAGCGGTAGCCGGTTGGTGGAAGCGTTGCGCGGGGTCAGTTGTCGCATCGAGCGCGGCCGGTTCGCGTTCATCGTGGGCCCGAGCGGGTCGGGCAAGAGCACGCTGCTTTATCTGCTCGGCGCGATCGACCGCCCAAGCTCGGGCGATATCGTGGTCGCCGGCCAAGATGTCGTGACGATGTCCGAGGCGGCTCAGAATCTCTATCGCCGCGACCAGGTCGGCTTCATTTTTCAGTCCTTCAATCTGATCGGCAACCTGACGGCCCTGGAGAACGTGCTGGTTCCGTTTCTGCCTCGGGGCATGACTGCCGAGCTCCGACAGCGGGGAGTCGACCTGCTGACCGAGGTGGGCCTTGGGGACCGGCTCGACCACCGTCCATACCAGCTCTCCGGGGGAGAACAGCAGCGAGTGGCGATCGCCCGCGCGCTCGTGAAACAGCCGATCCTGGTCCTCGCCGACGAGCCGACCGGCGAGCTCGACTCCAAGACCGGTGACGAGATTTATTCGATTCTGCGCCGCCTGCAGGAGTCGTCCGGGACGACGGTGGTCGTCGTGACCCACGACCGCCGGTTCATCACGCCTGACGACCTGGTCCTCGAGATCCAGGATGGCCAGCTCGTCAACGGGAACGGCACCACGACCCTGGCCATCTCGCCGGGCCTGAGCTCGCATTGAGCCGCTGATCGTTCGACGAGCAGAGTCTGCAAAGGTCAGAACGACCTTGCCGAAGACCTCGTTCGACTCCAGTCTCATCTGGGCGGGGCGGATGTCCTCGAACGCGAAGACTGAATCGACGACCGGCACGACCAACCCCCGCGCCAACCAGGGGACGACCTGACCGGCGAACCGACGCGTTGCGGCGATCTTTTCCTCCAGGGAGCGGGCGCCGTGATGACAGCCTCCCCAGACCCGTGTTACTTTGAGTGGGGAGGAACTTGCCGTGCCGATCAGGGTGCGTGATGCCATCAAACTGATTGAACAACATGGATGGATTCTCGTCCGGCAAAGAGGAATCCATCGCCAATATCATCACCCAACCAAGCGCGGGACCGTCACGATTGCCGGTAAGGAATCACTCGAGCTGGACCCCAAGACCGAACGAAGCATTCGGGTCCAGGCGGGTTTGCCCTGAAGGAGAGGCCCATGCGATTCGCAATCCTCATGGACAAAACGGCGACCGGATTCAGCGCCCACGTTCCGGATCTCCCGGGCTGCGTGGCCGCCGGAGAAACCCTGGAGGAGACCATGCAACTAATCAGGGAGGCTATCGAGTTTCACATCGAGGGAATGCGGCAAAATGGCGAGACCATTCCCCAGCCGACCTCGTCGTGTGAATATGTCGAGGTCAGCTCAGTGGT
The DNA here is from genome assembly GCA_044450785.1 of Isosphaerales bacterium. Lineage (GTDB taxonomy): Bacteria > Planctomycetota > Planctomycetia > Isosphaerales > Isosphaeraceae > JBIOJM01. Next base: position 17,395 of record JBIOJM010000169.1, on the reverse strand, counting down.
CCCGTGAGGTTACTCTTGTCTTCCAACGGGATCGAGCCTGCGAGCGAGATTCCCGGTTCCCCCGTGCTGCTGGACTGGCAGCCCGGCGCGGACGCGTCCGGGCTGGCGCCGGACGAAATTCGGGTTTGGCTGGTGGAGCTGGACGCGGGACTCGACGCGGAGGAAGACGTGGACTCGGCCGAGCCAGGGCCGGAGCTGGCCCTGCTTGCGGCCGACGAACAGGCGCGGGCCGCCCGGTTCGTCCGGGCGCGCGACCGCCGGCGGTTCGTCCGCTGCCGCGCTGCCCTGCGGGAGATCCTGGGCGGGCTCCTGCGCAAGCCACCCGGCTCGCTGCGGTTTGGGACTGGGGGTCAGGGCAAGCCGGAGCTGGATCACCCTCGAGTCGGCGCCGATCGAACCGAGGACCGGGCCGATCTCAGGTTCAACGTCTCGCACTCGTCAGAGTTGGCGCTGATCGCCGTCCACGTGGGCCGTGAGCTGGGTGTCGACCTCGAACGGGTTCGGCCGATCAGCGAGGCGGACCGCATCGTCTCGTCCTTCTTCTCGCCGGCCGAGCAAGGAGAGTTCGCCGCGATCGCCAACGACGCAAAATCCCTGGCATTCCTGCGGGGCTGGACCCGCAAGGAAGCGATCCTCAAGGGATTGGGCATCGGACTGGCGGGGTTGGCGGCCCACTATGAAACCGGGTTCGCGACCAGCGATCTGACTCCACAATTCCTGCCGGCTGTCCCCTCGGCCCGGGTTGACCGCTGGCAGCTCTGGGAGGCCGCCCCCCGCGCCGGCTTCGTCGCCGCCCTGGCCGTCCACCTCCTCTGAAGGGCCGTTCCGTGGGCTGCGACGGCAACGCGGCGCGGACGCCTCGTTGCCTGCGCGGGCGCGAACCACGTAAACTGGACCGGGACTGCCGAGACCGCCGGTGTTGAGCTGGACCGGACGGCTGCGCTCGGCCGCGTGTCCGTTTGATGTCGAGACGGGGACCAGCCTGGGGGATTTCCCGCCGATGCAGTTGCTGTTCATCGGTTTGGTCGTCCTGTTCGTCTACATTTTCATCCGGCTGCTGGTGATTCTCAGCGCGTGGATGAGGGGCGCCCGGTATCGAGCCTATCGGCACCTGGCCACGCGGTACGGCGGGCGGTACGAGAGCCGGGGGCTCTCCGAATCTCCCACCGTCAGCTTTACTCACAATGGGGCGACGGTGCGCGTGGGCCTGGCGCCGACGGTCCCCGGGCAGCCCGGTCAGATCCCGCGAACCCGGGTCGTCGTGCGGTTTCGTAGCGGCATTCCGTTCCGGCTGGAGCTGGCTCCGGTCATCCGCCCTGCCCCGCCGCAGTCTCCCAAGGGCACACGGCTCGTGAAGCTCGGCGACCCGGAGTTCGACCGCGGCTTCGTCGTCCAGGCAAACGATCTCGAGATGACCCGCGACTTCTTGTGCCCCGCCGTCCGGGGGACGATCACGAACCTGCACCGGGCGGTTCACCCCGGCGGCATGCTGGTCTCGATCAACCCCGAGCGGATGCTCGTCCAGATCGACCGCAACTTGGGCGTGAACGCCGAATCACTGTCCTGGGCGGTTCACGGAAGCCTGACACTCCACGACGCTCTGATTGAGGGAGTGTCGCGGCGGATGAACCAGGGCATTGCCATCGTCGACGATCCGGACGCGTGGAAGGAAGATACCGGCCCACCCATTTGCAAGGTCTGTGGCGAGCCGATCTCTGGCTGCGAGGTCATCGTCTGCGCTGTTTGCAGCACACCTCACCACCGTGATTGCTGGGAATACGTCGGTGCCTGTTCGATCTACGGATGCAACGGCAAGGTCGGGGTCAGGGAGTAATTCGATTCCATTCTCGAACCGCGGAGGCCGTGATGTCCCTTTTCAGAAAACGTCATCTCTTGCTCCTTGGTCTCGTTCTGGCCGGTGTTTCGTTTGTTCGCGCCCCCTCCGCGGAACCGTCGAAACTTTCAGACCAGGCCGAAGCCCGCTACCAGGCGGCCGTCAAACAATTCGATGAGACCTGGTTGTACTTTCAGCAGGACCGGATCGACTCGTATCAGGTCTACGTCTGGTCAAATCGCATCCTGGAGTGCCGGCGTGAGATGGCCGGAAAGCCCGCCGACCACATCGCCGCGCTCGACGAGCATCTCGGCCGCATGAAGAAGCTGGAAGCGCTCATCAAGAAAGTGCGACGGTTGGGATTCGGCCGCTCTTACGACGTTGGGTCCTCCGCGTATTATCGCGCGGAGGCGGAGTACTGGCTGGCGCGGGCGAAGTCGCCAAAGGCATGACGATTTTCGAAATTCGCGTGAAGACTGTTTCGACTTGGCGCCAAGAGCGTTATCCTGGTTGTCAGGATATTCGACAGAGGGTCATGCGGCGGGTGGCGCACCCTGGACGCCCAGATTTTTCCAATATTCATCGCCGACGGCCGAATTGGATGCTGAGGAGGTACACTGACCATGTCATACGGCGGAAATGCCGATCCCACTGGGGTCCAGGTGACGTTTCTGGATCAGACTGGGGCCAAGTCGGTCAAGGCGGTCATCGCCTTCAGCGTTCCAGTCAGCCGGATCATCCCGAACATCATCACCAAGATGAGCTTACCCGCAACCAGCCCCGATGGGCAGCCGATGAGCTATTCCCTCGACCACAAAGAGGGAGGCCGTCGTCTGCTCGAAAGCTGGACGCTGGTTGAGGGCGGGGTCCAGAACGGCGACCACCTGATCGTCTATCCCGAGGTCGTGGCCGGTCAGAGGTAAGCACGCCGTACCAAGGCGAGCCCTTCTGTCCCGCCCCATCCACTCGACCCGGACGCTGCACGTTGTGACGCACCTGGAGGCCGTTGCACGCCCGACGGCACTCTTCGACCATGTACCAATCTCCTCGCACGCGCCGTCTGCACAACGATCTGACGGCCCTCGATCGACTTCGCTCGGAAAGCTCGGTCTTCCGGTTCTCCACCACGGGCGATCCACCACACCAGTATCTTATCTCGTTAAGAGGTACTGGCTTGTGGCGCGATCGCGGCAAGGTCAAGACCCTCGATACCCATCGTGTGGAGATCAAGTTGGGTGCGTCGTATCCACGGACCATGCCCGAAATCCGCTGGATCACCCCGATCTATCACCCCAATATCTCCGAGATCGGCATGGTCTGCCTGGGCGGATACGGCACCCACTGGGTGCCCAGCGTGCAGCTCGATGAGCTTTGCATCATGCTCTGGGACATGGTCCGCTACCACAATTACGACATTCGGAGCCCGTACAACCGCGATGCCGCGCTCTGGGTAGCCAGCCAGGCGAAGTTTCGATTCCCGACCGATGGCCGGTCGCTCCGAGACCTGCGCGCCGCGTACGGGCGAATTCCCCCGTCCTCGACCCAGGAAGGACCCAACACGCCGCCTCAGGGGGGAGCAAACGGCGCGGCCAAGTCCTCGCCCACCGGCCGTCGGGAAACAGACCATTCTACTCAGATCGCCCGGGTTCACCAGTTCATCGAAGCTCTCGATCGGCGCCATCGCCGTCCGATTGATTTCAGTCCTCAGGTCAGCCGGCTGCGCCGGATCATGGAGCGCCACGGCTGGTTCTTCACTCAGGGCGAAGTGTCGGGGCCGAACCGCCTCGCCTCGAACGTCGGCGCGGACTTGCCGGTGCCGGAGGTGCTTCCCCTGGCGATGGCCTCGGCCGATTCGAGCCAGGCCCGCCGCGACGATGAACAATCCGACGTCGTGCTGCTCGAGGCGGTCACCACGGTTCAACCGGATCCGGAGCCGCCGTCTCCGGGCGCCGATGAGATCGTGTTCATCGAGTGAACGTATTTCGAGACCGCGGCGGCGAGTACCGTGATGCCGGACGAGCGACCATCGAATCTTCCTGAACCTCCATCGCCGGCCGGCGCGACTGAAGGTGCGGACCACCTGGGTCCCGAGCCAGCTCCCGCGGCTCCGGACGCAGGAAACGCGAATGCCCCTTCTGAATCCCACTTGATCGACGACAATGATCGGTACAGCCGGTTGCGTTTGATCGCCTGGTGGCGACAGGAGCGGCTCCGGACGGCACGCCTGCTGGTCGTCGGCGCGGGTGCGCTGGGCAACGAGGTGATGAAGAACCTGGCGCTGCTGGGCCTCGGCACGACGTACCTGATCGATCTGGACGTGGTCGAGCCATCGAATCTGTCGCGGTCAGTGCTGTTCCGCGAAGAGGACGGCGGCCAGCCCAAGGCCGAGGTCGCCGCGCGGCGGGCACGCGATTTGAACCCGGAGATCACCATCTTCCCCCTGCATGGTGATGTGATCACCGACGTCGGACTCGGGATCTTCGCCGAGGTCGACCTGGTCATCGGCTGCCTGGATAACCGCGAGGCCCGACTCTGGGTGAACCGGCAATGCTGGAAGACCGGAACGCCGTGGATCGATGCGGGCATCCAGGAGATTCAAGGGGTCGTCAAGGTCTTCGTTCCACCCGATTCATCCTGCTACGAGTGCACGATGACCGAGCGGGACTACCAGCTTTTGAACCAGCGCTATGGCTGCCCGCTCTTGACGCGTGACGAGATCTTGGCCGGCAAGGTGCCCACTGCCCCGACGATCGCCTCGATGATGGCCGCGCTCCAGGTCCAGGAAGCACTCAAGCTGTTGCACGGCCTGCCGGTGGCGGCGGGGACGGCCCTCGTCTACAACGGTGTGGCCAACCAGTTCTATTCGACCCGGCTGCCGTTCCGCGACGACTGCCTGAGCCACGAAACCTATCCCAAGCCGGTGGAGCTTCCTTTAGGACGCGGCAACACGGGATCCGAGCTCTTCACCATGGCCCGACTGACGTTGGAAGGGCATCTCCGGCTTGTCCTGGACCGCGAGCTGGTGGTCGCGGTCGACTGCCCGCGGTGCGACTGGCGAGCCAGCCTCATGCGGCCTCGGTCCAAGGTCAAGGCGGCCGAGGCGGTCTGCCCGAACTGCCGCGAGCCGGCCCGGCCCGAGTTCGCCAGCGCCGTCGACGAAGATTCGCCCCTGGCCGCGCTACCGCTTTCCCGAGTCGGCATTCCTCCGTACGATATCGTGCGGATCGACGGGCCGTCCGAATCCGGATTCTTCCTCCTGGCCGCGGACCGGGGGGATCGCAAAACCGGCTGGGGATCAAGCCCTTGAGCGGCGACGAAATCACCTTCGGCGAGATGAGCCTGCGCGAGCCGGAGCGGCGGCCGCGACCCGACCGCGACCGGAAGTACGCCTGCTTGGCCTACGAGGTCCCGGGACCGGCCGACCTGCCGATCTTCCTCGATCGCAACGCCGCCGACGCGATCGAACGTCACGCCCTGACGGACACCTCCGTCGAGCTCGGGGGGATCTTGCTCGGCAAGGAATGCCTGGACCCGGCGACCGGCCAGCCGTTCGTCTGGATCACCCAGTCGCTGGAGGCCAAGCACTATGCCAATACCCAGGCCAGCTTCACATACACCCACGATTCCTGGGCCGACATCTCGCGCGAACGCGACCGTCAGTATCCCCAGTACGACATCGTGGGCTGGTATCACACTCATCCCAGTTTCGGGATCTTTCTGTCCCACCACGACCTGTTCATCCACCAGCATTTCTTCGCCCAGCCGCTCCAGGTCGCCTACGTCGTCGATCCCATCAACCAGACGCGTGGGTTCTTCCAGTGGCGTGACGGCGGCATGGCGCAGGTGGCGGGCTATCACCTGTCCGCCAAACGCACCGACCGGGTCGCGCTGGCCCGGCTCGTCAACGATCTCGAGAAACTTCCCAATCCCGAAGGCAACTCAGGCGGAACTCTATCTCCCCGCCTCGAGGCGGAGCTGATCAACATGCTCACACGACCTGCACAGCGGGATGTCACCCAACCCATTGAGAGGTTCCAGATCGCGGCGGTCTTCGGCCTGCTCGGCACCTTCCTGGGTGTACTGGGCGTTGCCGCCGCACTCTGGCTGAACCAGCTCCAGGGCCGGATCCATGAACAGAATGAATCAATCCAGGCCCTGGCCCGCCTGGTCGAGAAATCGACCGCCGGTCAGCGCCTGGTGAGCGACACCCTCCTGGAAAGGGCCGGCGGTGGAAACCCGGCCGAGTTCACGACTCGGTACGAGCTGGCCGTCACGGACCGCGACGACGCGTTGCGCCGGCTCGGGATCCAGCACACCATGAACGAAGATCTGGGCGCCCGATACAAGGACCTGGAGACCCGCGCGGGGGCCCTGGCCACCGACCTAGAAACCGCGCAAAAGTCGCTCGCTCAGTCTGAAAAGGACGCTCAGGACGTTCCCAAGCTCCGCGAACGGATCGCCAGCCTGGTGGAGACCAACGAGCAACAGCAAAAGAAGCTCGACGATCTTCAACCTTGGCTCGAGTCAACAGATGGTCAGAAAGCCGTCCAGATCCAGCATGATCTCGTCAATACCCGCTACGTGGCCATCGCGGGCGGGTTTTTCACGGTCCTTTTGGCACTCGCCCTGGTCGCCTTGTTTTTCTACCAGAAACCGTCCGCCGAGGCCGCGCCCATCGTTGTCGAGCGCCCGCCCCACCAGATCATCTGAGACCGAAACCCACGATCCCAATTCCGACGATGATCGATTCCAGATACCCGATGCCGGCCCCTCAATTGAAATTCACGGTCTATTTGATTTTTCTCGTTCTGAGTCTCTTCGGTCTCACGGCCGCCGCGGCGCAGGGGCAGCCGGTCGATCAGGTGTCTCAGGCGCCGGGCGAAAAAGGCGTCGCGGGATCGGCCGCGGTGGGCGAGCTTCAGCCTGTTGCCGTCCCCGAGCCAAGCGCGAAAGCCCTTCAGTTTTATCGGAGCGGCAACTGGCTGTGGGTGGTCAATCATGTCGGGGCGCTTCTCTTGACGGGAGGACTGGCGTTCTCCGGGGCCTCGGCTCGGCTCCGAAGCCTGGCGCGGCGACTGGGCCGCGTCTGGTTCTTCACCATCGGTTTTTACGTGGTCATCTACCTGGCGATCATGTTCGTCCTCGATCTTCCTCTGTCGTATTACCAGGGATACGTCAGGCTGCACGCCTACGGGCTTTCGAACCAGACGCTGGGCAGGTGGTTCCGAAACGCGTTCATTGGCCTGGGGGTCGACATGGCGGTCGGGTTCGCGCTCGCCTGGGTTCCTTATCTTCTTCTGGCTCGCAGTCCGCGTCGGTGGTGGCTCTACACGGCGATCCTCTCGGTCCCGTTCTTGTTCGGCACGATGCTGGTCATGCCGATCTGGTACGATCCGCTCTTCAATCAGTTCGGCCCGATGAAGAACAAGGAGCTGGAGCGGTCGATCTTGTCGCTGGCGGACCGGGCGGGAATCGAGGGAAGCCGGGTTTTTGAGGTCGATAAAAGTGTCGACACCAAGGCGGTCAATGCGTATGTCACGGGCTTCTTGCAGACCAAGCGCATCGTCCTGTGGGACACCTTGATCGCCAAGCTCAACGAGAAGCAGCTCCTCTGCGTGATGGGCCACGAGATGGGCCACTACATGCTGTACCACGTGGTGCGCTCGATCTGGCTCTCGGCGGTGGTGACGCTCGCCGGCCTCTTCCTGGTCGATTGGATGGGGCGACGGCTGGTCGCTCGGTTTTCCGGTGGTCTCGGCTTCGACCGGCTTTCCGACGTCGCCTCCTTGCCGCTCTTGCTGATGCTCATGCAGGTTGTGTTCCTGGCTCTGGGCCCCGTGGTGTTGGCTTACAGCCGCTCTCAAGAGCATGAGGCTGACCGATTCGCCCTCGATCTGACGCGGACCAACCATTCCGCGGGCACGGCATTCGTGAAGCTTCAAGAAGAGAACCTGAGCAATCCGCGTCCCGGGCCCCTCTTCACAATCTTCCGTGCGAGCCACCCGAGCATCGGCGACCGGATCGATTTTTGTAATGCGTATCACCCTTGGCTTTTGAAGCCGTCGGTGTCCACGAATGGGTCAGATCAGATCAGGAGATGATCCGCATGCCGAAGAACCTGTTCAAGAGAATTGGTGCGCGGGGAACATCCCGGCCCTCTTACACTGTGGGGGGGAGGCGAAACCGAACGCGTCCCGGGAGCTGACCGATCATGGCAAGCGGAACACTGGGATCGAGCCTGAAGCACCTCCGCTTCGATGTGCGATCCATCCTGCACGAGGAGATCGACCGGCTGCCCGACTCCCAGCGCCTGCCGGTCGTCTGCTGCGACCTGGAGGGCCTGACTTACGAGCAGGCCGCCGGCCGGCTACACTGGACCGTGCCGAACCTTTATCATCGGCTGGCAAAGGCTCGACGGCGGCTGCGCGTTCGGCTCATCCGGCGCGGAGTGACCGCCGGCGCGGCCGGCGCCGCGCTGGAATTGTCACATGCACCGGCAACGGCAGCGGTCCCGTCGGCGTGGGCGCAGGCCGCGGTGGCGGCGGCGACCGGCGGACCGATCCCGGCAACTTTGGCGGCATTGGCCCACACTCTCATCAGGAGCCTGCTCATGACCCGGCTGAAGATCGCCTTCGTGACCATCCTGGCGATGGCGGCGCTCGCGTCCGCCGGAGTCGTCGCCGCGGGAGCGGGACGGGTCGACGCCCCGACGCCCCCACCGCCGGAACTCTCCGCCGCCCCGAGCGTCGACGAGCCGAAGCCCGATGCCAGGCCGGCCACCCAGACAGTCACCTTCACCGTTGAGGCCCGCGACATGTCGACCGACGCCCTCGTGCCGGACGTCCGTCTCGAGCTCCGGACGCTCGCCTCGGAAACGAGACCCTCGGCAAGGACCGATGCCTCCGGCACCGCCCGTTTCTCGATGCCCGCCGGCATTCGCTATCTCTACCTCACGGCCGCGCGCGAGGGTTTCGTTCCCCAGGCGATCCGCTGGGAGGACGATGGAAACTCGACGGCCGTCCCCGACCGTCTCCTCTTCCAGATGGAGAAGGCGACGAAGATCAGCGGCCGCGTCGTCGACCAGGACCAGAAGCCGATCGCCGGCGCGACCGTCGTCATCGACGTCGCCAAGGGCTATCCCCGCTCCCGGCAGCGGGTCGATCTCCAGTTCCGGTCGACCGAGACCGACGCGAACGGGCGATGGTCGTTCTCGTGTGTCCCGCGGCAGCCTGATTCCATCAAGCTCACGGCCTACCACCATCTCTGCCTGACGGAACAGACGTGCTTCCTCCCGGAGGAGTTCAAGCCGCTCTCCGCACTTCGCGATGGATCGGCAACCCTTCACCTCGGGCGCGGCACGACCATCGACGGGTCGGCCGTCGGTCCCGACGGCCGCCCCGTCGCGGATGCCGAGATCTTGGTCGGAAGCGAACAGCGCTTCGGCAACTCCATCCCCCCCGTGAAGACCGATGCGAAGGGGCGGTTCACATTGGGATTCAAACCCGGCATCGCCACGACCCTGACCGCCCGGCACGCCGGCTTCGGGCCCGCCGTGCAACCCACCCGGGTCGGGAGTGAGCCGCAGCGCGTCACCCTCCGGCTCCAGCAGGGCCATACACTCTTCGGCCGCGTCGTCGATCGCACCGGCAAGCCCGTGCCTCGTGCCCATGTCCACGTGAGATCGTGGCTCGGTTCGCAATCGGTCGAACAGGAGTTGAAGGCCGACCAGGACGGCCGATTCGCCTGGAACGAGGCACCCGGCGATGAAGTCCGGATCGACGTCTCCGCCCCAGGCTTTTCCGGCAAGAATGATTTGCCGCTACTCCCGGGCAAACCGCACGAGATCGTCCTCACGCCGCCGGCCACGATCAAGGGCACCGTGCTCGATAGCCACACAGGGCAACCCATTCCCCGATTCTCGCTCCTGAAGGGTTCTGTGTGGAAACCGGGACGGCGGGTCATCTGGCAGCGCGGTAACAGCCTCGACCGGGCTGCGAAGAAGACCCCCGGGTCGTTCGAATGCCCGCTCTACAATGGGCCCGCCGACCAGTACTTGATCCGCGTCGAGGCCGAGGGTTACCTACCCGATGACTCCGGACCGATCTCGCCCGATGGGGAACTGCACGCCTTGACGTTCCGCCTCGTCCGGTCGGAGCCGATCCGCGGCACGATCCGTAATCCCGACGGCTCGCCGATGCGAGAGGGCTTCGTTTACCTCGTGCCGGCCGATGACGAACTGCGGCTCGATAATGGTGACGTCATGCGCGGTGAACAGAAGATTCGGGCGAAGACCGCGCCCGACGGCCGATTCGCGCTGCCCCCGCAGAAGGACGCCTTCCTGCTGGTGGCCCTGGGCGATGCCGGGTTCGCGATTGCCCAAGGGCGCGACCTACGCGGCGATGACACGCTCCGTCTCCAGCTTTGGGCACGGATCACCGGGACCGTGAAGATCGACGGCAAGCCGGCCGCGGACCTCACGCTCCACTCCAACCCCGATGGATCGCCACTCGTCGAGGGTGAGACACGCCTCGAGAACTGGATCTACGTCAAGACTGACGCCGGCGGCCGCTTCGAGATGCCGCGGGTCATGCCGGGGCGACACGTCATTTGCCAGTGGGTGCCCAACGGCGTGGACCGCCGGATCTGGCGCGTCGACATGGCCACGCTCGACGTGGCGAGCGGCCAGGCGTACGACCTCAAGATCGGCGAACAGGGGCGCCAGGTCACCGGCCGGCTCGCGATCCCGACGGCCGGGGGATGGATGGTTCGCAAGGCGTCGATCGAGCCCAGGGCCTCGAAGGGGGCGTCTCCGTCCTCCGGCATACAGGTCTTCCATGACGGCCGCTTCCGCGCCCTGGATCTCCCGCCCGGCGATTACGTGCTGCGCATCGCGATCCACGAGCTCCCGCCGGACAACGCCTGCGGCTGGGGCCGGCTGATCGCCGCATATTCGCGCGATGTCGCCGTCACCGGCAAGGCCGCTCTTGGCCCGCTCGACCTCGGCGCGCTGCAACCCGCCGAGGTGGGCGGAAAGCCGCTCCGAGTGGGCGACGCCGCCCCGGACTTCACAGTCAAGACGCTCGACGGCAAGGACCTTTCCCTGGCCGACTTCAAGGGCCGGTTCGTCCTGCTCGACTTCTGGGCGACCTGGTGCGCCCCTTGCGTGGCCGAGATCCCGAACCTCGCGGCCGTCCACAAGGCGTTCGGCGCGGACCCGCACTTCGCGATGGTTTCGCTCTGCCTCGACGAGAAGCCGGCCGACGCGATGTCTTACGTGAAATCTCAGAAGCTCGCCTGGCACCAGGGGCACATCGGCGAGGAATCGGCCGTCGCTTCCGCGTACGACGCGACCGCCATTCCCGCGACCTTCCTCATCGGACCCGATGGCACGATCCTGGCGACGAACCTCCGGGGACCGAAGATCCAGACGGCTGTCGCGGAAGCGCTCGAGCCGCGGCGAACGACCGAGGGTGCATCTCCTCGGTAGCCGGGCCGTGGGAACGGAAAAGGGGCGGGACTTTCTCCTGGCTCAGCCTGTCGAAAGACGAGGCCGACCACCAGCGCCTGATCGATGGACTGGCTCTGACTGTCAGCCGGTTCGGCGGCCGTGTTCGGTCTCGGGCACGCTGAAAGCGCCCGCAACAACCGTGTACGGCCCGGTCTCTAGGCTTGCGGAATATGCAGACTGGCAGCATCGCCATCTTTTGGGACATGCTTCGTCGGACCTGGCCCTTCCATCGCTAAGGCGAGCGGCAGAAGATGCCATACCCGTAGCGGAACTCGCCAGAGTTCCGACCCGAAGTCTGGCGACTTCGGCTACGGGGATCATTCGACCTGCCACTCGCCTAACGATCCTTGCGGAAGATCGCGACGTGGCGCTGGTGGTCGATCGTGTGCCTTCGAGCATGCAAGCTTCCGTATCGAAATCCCGGGGAGGCACTGCCAGTCGCTTCGGGGCGGTCGGGAGGACCGCCGAGACGTTCGAGCTCCAGGCGGTCCTTCCGGGACGCCTCCAGGTCGAGAGAGCGGACTGCGCCGGATTGATCCAGCTCCTTTCTCGTGATCACGCGGACCCAGAGTGCCAGCTTTTCCGGCGAGCCCTCAACGGCGGTCGGAGTTCTCCAGAGCTGCACAGTCCGGGCATCACTCGCGGCGGCGATCCATCGGCCGTCGGGACTCAAGGACACGCATGCGACCGAGCCATTGTTGGAAAATGGGGGGCCGATGGGTCTCTGTGTTCGTGACAGCCAGATCTGGGCGGTTCCACCCAGGCTGGAGATCAAGATCATCGTGCCACTGGAATCAAAGGCAATCCTTCCCACTGATTGTCCATGTTCCATCGGTAATCCGATCGGCTGCTGACTCTGTACATCCCACAGCCGCGCCGTCTTGTCACGGCTGCCGGTCAGCGCGGTGCGCCCGTCGGGGCTGAAGGCGACGGCGGAGACCGGGCCGTCGTGCTTCAGGGGCGGCCCCTTGGCCTGCCCGGTGGCGACCTCCCACAGCCGCGCCGTACTGTCGTAGCTGCCGGTCAGCGCGGTGTGCCCGTCGGGGCTGAGGGTGACGGCGGTGACCAATCTGTCGTGCTTCAAGGGCGGCCCCTTGGCCTGCCCGGTGGCGACCTCCCACAGCCGCGCCGTACCGTCAGCACTGCCGGTCAGCGCTGTGCGCCCGTCGGGGCTGAAGGCCACGGCTGTGACCCGGTCACCGTGAGACTGAAACCAGCGAAGACTCGTCATCTCCGCTTGCCAAGCTGCGAGCTCGAGCCGCGCGAGTTGGTCAAGAGTGGGATCGCGCGGGTTCGTCTCGAGGCCTCGTATCAACCAGAGCAGGCCATCGTCGATGCGGCCTTGCTGGCAGAGGGAAATCCCGCGATCGATGGTCAGCTCGGAGGTCCGGCGTCGAGACTCGGCGGCCACCTGGTCGGCCCGTCTGCGCTGGCGGTCCGCCTGCCACCAGAAATATCCGATCAACAATGAAATCGTCACGAGGCCAACAATGGTAACCATTGTGACGATCCGTAAGGTCCGTAGCCGCGATTGCTCCTGATCCCAGAGCTTCCGCGAGCGACCCAGGAACGCACGCTCCAGATCGGTCAAGAGCGTGCGATTTGTCTCGGCCCAGACCTCGGCACCCTTCAGTTCCGCCCCACGGAGCAGCCCGGTGTCCGGCTGGTCGGTACGGTCCCAGTCGGTGGCGCGGAGCAGCGATGGATGAAGGTTCTTCTGCCGCCAATCCTGGTTGTTCTTGCGAACCGGCTCGATCAGCCGGTCGTGGGCCAGCTCATACCAGGTCGAGCCGCGGCGCTCCTCGGCTCGCACGAGGAAGGCATCGATCAGCATCCTGATCAACGGCTCGGGCAGGCCGCGGGTCTCGCCGGGCTCACGGAGCACCTGACCGCGCAGGCCCTGGTCGGTGATGAGCTGGCGCTCGCACCACTCGCGAATCATGCGCTCGCCGGCGTCGGTGGCGTTGCCGATTTCTCGCATCTTGTCGGCGTAGTAGCCGGCGAGCGCGGCATCGACGCTGCTCTCGGTCCCGGTGAGATGAGTCTCGTCGAGCCGGTTGAAGGCTGGATCGGACCCGTAGCGGTTCCAGAGGCGGAGGCCGACGATCTGGAGGTGGACCGGCTCGACGTGGGCGCCGCGCACGACCTCGGACCGACCGTCAGGCTGCTGGACGCGAACGCGGCGAAGGTCTTCCACGAGCAGCGTCGCGGCCTCATCCGCGACCGAGATGCCGCGAGATTCGAACGGCTTCTCAAAGGCCTCGCGAGCGGACGAGCCGTCGAGAAGGTCGAGCCGGAAGCGGCTGGCGAGGCGGCGGGGGATGTGGTTGAGATAGGGCTCGAGCGCGGCGACGTATTCCTCACGAAGGGCGATCAAGGCCCACACGGCGGGGTCCCTGAGCATCGCGCCGAGCTGGTCGAAGAAGACTTCCTTGGCGGCGCGGTCGTTCGGGTCGGTCGTGAGGACCTCCTCGAACTGGTCGAAGATCAGCACGAGCCGGGGCCTGCGGCCGTCCTCCCGGGCCGGTAGGGCTTCGGAACGGTGCCGGAGCATGGGCCCCAATGAGTCAAGATGGGAGAGCGACGCTTCCGGCTGGTCCTGGTCTTCGGTTGGGCGAGCGGCGAGGGAGGCGAGCACGCTGCGAACATAGCGATTGAGCGGATCGACGGCAGTCCCCGTGCCCGCTCCCAACGGCAGGCCGACGCGGATGACCGGGAGATCACGGAAGCCTTCCTCCCGCAGCAGGGGGATGAGGCCCGCCTGGATCAACGAGGTCTTGCCGGCCCCCGAGGGCGAGAATAGCATGACGATCCGCTCGGCGATCAGCAGATCGAGCAGCTTGGATACCTCGCGGTCGCGGCCGAAGAAAGGCTCGCCGAGCTGGAACGGCCGCGGTCCGACGAACGGGCAGGATCGTTCCGTGGCGGTCGTGCTCACGAGCGAACTCCCGCCGGTGCCGGCCGGTTGCGGGACCATTGGTCGAGCAGCTCGCGGGCGAAGTCGTCGACGTTGCCCCAATAGATGCGGATGTCAGCGTCCTGGAAGTAGCGATGAAGATATCGCCGCGTGCCTTCGGGGTCGAGGTTGCGGCCGTCCTCGGGGTCAATCTGCACGGCGACATGGGCGTAATCGGCGCTCCGCTGGCGGCCCCCCTTGGCCATCAGGCTCCGAAACAGGACCCGGAAATCCCAGTCGTCGAGGCGGAAGCCCAGGAACAGCAGCGCGGTGTCCACCAGGGCGCGGCGGACGACGGCGGGGATCAGCTCGTTGTTGCGCGTCAGGCCGATCAGATAATCGAAGTAGTCGTCCTCGGTCAGGACCAGCGAGCCGGGGTCGTCGAGGCGGCCGAACGGGCAGTAGACCAGCGGCCGATCGATCGAAGGGCGGAAGTCGGGATCGCGGGCGAAGACCGAGTCGGCCCAGTCGCCCCGCTCATTCCAGGGACAGAGGCCCACTTCGGGGTCCTTGCCGGCCTCACGCAGGGCCTCGACCATCAGGTTGTCGGGGTTGGTAGTCAGGTAGATCGGGAACGGGAGCGTGGCGAGAACGCGGTGTACCTCGGCGGGGTTCTCCTGGCGGCGGGCGGCACCGGCCGCCGAGAGTAGGGCGGAAGCCGACTGGGCGTCGGCCGGCGGCGGATCGCCCTGCCTTGCATGCTTCCTTGCGGCCTCGGCCAGCTCTTGCTCGAACATGGCGCGGAGGGCCGATGCCTTGAAGCTGACGGAGAGGTACTGGGCAACCTGGGGCAGGTCCTCGCGGGCGTGCGAGGCCAGCGGGAAATGGTTGCGCTCGGCCCAGCGGCTGGCAAACTCGCGGGTCGGGCCAAGGTAGGGCTCGAGCAATCCCGAGCCGAGGATCGGCGTTCCCTTGGGCCGCTGGGGTCGGAGATAGGTGAGCAGCCCGGGCCAGAGGTCGAACTGCTGGCCGGGGCCGCGCGCGAAGCCGGGGACGTACCAGATCCGCCCGCTGTTGAGGCGGAGGAACAGGGCGGGAACCCAGACATCGGGACGATTGCGAACCTCGGCCCGAGCGGCGGCCATGGCGCGGTCGATCTGGCCGTCGCGGCGAAGCTCGCGGAAGAACACGGGCATGAACCGATCGACGGTCGCCATCGAGATGTTTCCCTGCATGGCGACGACGGCAGGGATGCCCGCCTCGGCCAGCCGGGGCCCCAGCGCAGCCAGGACGCCGCCTTCGCCGGCCTGGGCCTCGCCCCCAGTGCCCGCGCTCTGGCACGAAGCGAGTACGACCAGCCGGGGCGGCCGCGGCAGCTCACCGAGGCGGTCGACCAGGTCCCGGCCGGGCGTCCGGACCGACGTGCCGCCGGCCGACTCGAGCCAGAGGATCGGCTCGTTCTTGTCCAGGCTTCCATGACAGACAAGGTAGAGGATGTCGAACTCTCCACGGAGCTGGTCGATCAAGTGGGTGAAGGTGTCCGGCCCGGTCACCTGGCTAATTGTGATCTCTCCCAGCGCCTCCTTCGCCCTCCTGTGCTCGGCCTCGACGTCGACCGGTGTCATCTTGAACGCGGCGAGGTCGCTGGGATTGGCGATCACGACCAGGGCCCGCAGTTCTTGCTGGGGCCGGAGGCGGACCGGCCGCCAGTCGGCGCTGCTCAGGAACCGTGAGAAGAGGACCCGTTCGCGGGTCGCCAGGGGAGTATCGCTGGTGGGGTCGCGGAGCAGCTCCCACTTCAACGCGTGCAGATCCGCCGCGGTCGGGCCGATGAACAGCCGCACTCGCAGGACAGCGGCGGCCGCCTCTGCGGCGGCGCGAGCCAGGCGGTAGTGATCGAGGATGGTCGGATCGGCGAAGAGGCTGTCGGTGACCGCACGGCCGACCGCATCCGGCCCGTCCCACTCCGCGGCACGGATCGCCTCGAGGTCGAAACTGGCCACGCCGCGGACGGGGGCCATGTCGGCGTCGCTATCCGGCGGCCGGGACCGCAGCTCGACCGAGTAGCGGCTCGCGTCCAGGCGGTGCAGTCCGATTTCGAGTTCCGCAGTCGGTGAGGGCGTCGACATGGAGATCCGTCAGTTCAAGGTGGACACATGGGGCGGAAGGGTGCCGGAGCGCTTCTCGGACTCGATTCTACGCTGTTTGAATTCGGCTTTCATGTTATTTGCGCAAGCCCTGGGCAGTCTTGGCTGTTCGGCTTTTGTTACGCTAGGCAGGGGTTTGTTGTGCGCGGGTCTCCTGACCCCGCACGAGTGCCCGACCGAAGGTCTCCCTCCTTCGGAGTGTGCTCTGAGAGCACGAATGCCTATGAAGCCAGGGCCTACGGTGAACGCGGGAGACCTTCGGTCAGGCACTCCGGCGGGGTCGTGAGACCCGCGCCGAACTCCAGTCCGCGTCACGCCCGTAACAAAAACAGAAGCGAGATAAACCACGGTATGGCATTCTTGCTGTCAAGCCCAACTTCGCATCAGCCTAGCCGTGACCCCCGAGCGTGGCGGGACCGAATCTAGCAACTCGGACTGGATCGACCCAGGAGCGCCGCGATGGCCCGCCCTGACTCCATTGAGTATGCACCGTACTACGCGAAATACGTTTCGCTCGTCCCCGAGGACGACATCCTCACCGCGATGAAATCGGATCTCTCGGCAACACTCTCCTTCCTCCGCAGCGTCCCGGAGAGCGAGGCGTGCCTGCGTCATCCGCCTTACACATGGAGCGTGAAGGAGGTCGTTGGACATCTGACGGATTCGGAGCGGATCTTCGGCTACCGCGCGCTTCGGTTCGCCCGCGACGACTCGACTCCCCTGCCTGGTTTCGACGAGAATGCCTACGCTCGGGCCGCCGAGTTCGACCGGCAGCCCTTCAGCGACCTCGTGGCGGAGTTCGAGGCCGTCCGACGCTCCCACCTCCCCATGAACTCTCCCCGCTGGAGCACTCGAGGAGGCGCAAACTCCCCCCAGGCCCCCGGCATTTCTCATGGTTGCGAGAGGAGTTGGTTTTTCAGTGTTTTTCGTAGCCACAGGTCTGTCGTCCGATGGCGACAGCCTCGATCGACTCTCTTACCTGATGGAAGGAGCCAAGGTTGTCATCAGCT
>JBIOJM010000168.1:0-20481 GCA_044450785.1 Isosphaerales bacterium | reverse complement strand
CGCAAACCGGCGGCTAGCGCCGTACCGCTGACTAGAACGCTCCGCCGCCGTCACCGGCAAGATCGATGTGCGAGGGTTGGCGGAATCGGAGGCCGCATGATATCTGAGCGGCACGGCGCTAGCCGCCGGTGTTTGGCTTCCAGCACGCGGGGGGGATCCCTGTGAAGTCATTAACCTGACGCTCAATAGGGCGATGACCGCGGTTTCATCCCAGGAGGCTGACCATGCCCGAAGGTAAGCTCAAGGTTTACAACGACGAGGAAGTGCAAGCCAAGATCCAGTCCGAACGGCTCGACGCCTGGACTCTCGAAGACGGATGGCTCCGTCGCAAATACAACACCGACGGCTGGCCGACGACGCTGATGCTCGTCAATGCCATCGGCTATCTCTGCGAGGCAGCCTGGCATCACGCCGATCTGTCGGTCACCTGGGGCAAGTTATGGGTCAAGCTCAAGACTCACTCCGAAGGAGGAATCACCGACAAGGACTTCGCCCTGGCAAGGAAGATCGAGGACGTCGTCCTCTGGCGTCCCGAGCCGGGAGGTCCACTGGAAGGAACGCCCAACAAGTTCGTTCAGGCCAAGAAGTGAGGCTAGCCCAAGGAACGTGCCAGATCGAGAACCTGCTCGGCGTCGAGGATCTTGTCGTTGGACGTGAACAGCTCCTGGATCGCTTTCTTGTGGATCTTCATCTTGGTTCCACCAACGCCCAGGGCACCCCACGTGTGCACCGTGCCCAGTACGGTGTCCTTGGCGGCGGCCTCCACGCCTTCGATGCCCAAGGGGGGTACGGCGTTCAAGTCGATCAGGGTTTTGAGGGCCGGCAAGTTGCGCCAGACCGAGGCGGTGAGCAGCGGGACGCCCGCTGCCCCCGCGCTGATGATGACCGACGTGCCTTGCAACGCCTCGGTCAATTCGGCGTCGCCGATCGCGGCGAATGGTGTGACAGCGCCGCCGGTGGAATGGCGGAGGGTATCCGCGAGCCCACGCGCGCGGTCAAGGCTGCGTGACCCGACGGCCACTTTCGCTCCCAGCCGGCAAAGCAGCCGGGAGGCTCGATGGCCGACGGGGCCGGTCGCGGCCAAAACGCCGGCAGAGACTCCCTGGAGCGAACCGCCCATGCTCTGCAAGGCCGCCAGGGCGGCCGCCGCCGCCGTCGTATTGGCCCCGTTGGCGTCAAAGAGGACCGATACCTTGAACGGACCGAAGAACGTTGCCTTGACTGCTTCGAGCACCGCTTCGCCGGCCGCCACGTCGGAGCCACCGACGAAGATGGCCGTGGCGTGGAGCTCGGCAGGACTGCGCGTGAACAGAGCACCATGAACCAGGTCGCGCACCTTGGCCGGCGTCACGCCGCCGTGGCGCAACAGATGGTCGGCGCCGGCATCGATTGCGACAACGGCGTCGAAAACGCTGGGCTGTTGATCGGTGTCGAGCTGGATCAGGATTTTCGGTTTCATGCTGGCCATCGGTCACCAACCGCAATCGGATCGCTCAGCCGGCGTACGGGTGCTTGACCGTATCTTTCTGCGCAGTGATCTCGCTCACGGTCGGAAGGTTCTTCATGGCCCGCTGGATGGAGAGCTTGGTCGCCTCGTAGTTGTACTTGAGGATCTTGGCGTTGTCCGCGGCGGCCGGATGGATGAACACGCCGCAGACGATCACGAGGTCATCGGCCTGGCTGGCGGGGATCGTGCCATCGGCGACGCAGTCGGCCACGGCCTTGGCGACTGCGTACTGTGCGGGCCCGAACATCTGGAGGGCCTGCGTCATGCCCTTGATCGTCACCTTGGTGATCAGGACGGTCGCGGGCTTGGCAATCAGGTTGGGCGTGAGAACGGCCAGAAGGTTGCTATGGCCGGCCGACTGGTTGGCCAGTGCGTTCGCAAACGCGACCCCGACAGGTCCGGTCTTGTCGCCGATCAGCAGGTCGATGTGCGCGATCTCATTCCCCTCGCCGGCAAGGGCCTCTCCGATGTTCATGACGATATTGCTGGCCATGGCGTGATTCTCCGTTGGTTTAAGCGTTCGTGGGTGCGAGACTCGACGGATGCGGGCGCGTTCGTGCTCTCACTGTCGCCCGCCGGAGCGTCCCGGCCTCGTCCTCCCGAGGTGAACGCTCCAATTGGACCCGAATCATAGACGCCAGAGCGTCTCGGGGCAACCCCCAGGCGGGTCGGAACCGAGTCGTACCGGACCCGGGAGGATCATTCCAAGGTCGTTCCGCGGCAACTGTTGGGGATTCAGCCGGGCCAGACCCTCAGAAGCTCACCCAACGCTGGCCGATCCCGGACGACTCGACCCCGGCTTTCCGATATGGTAAAGTGACTCTGTCCCTGGAGTGGGAGTCCTGTTCGAGAGGAGGGCTTGCCGATGAGTCCCGCGACCGAGCAACTTCTTCAGGCCGCCCTGGCCTTGCCCGAAGGAGAACGCCTAGAGTTGGCCGAGGCACTGCTGGCCTCGCACGACGAGTCGACTGAATTGCCCTTCGATCCTGCCTGGTTGAGCGAGATCCAACGACGCTCCGCAGAGATCGAGGCCGGTGCGGTCGAGTTGACTCCTTGGCCTGTGGTCCGAGAACGGGTTCGGCAACGATTGGAAAGACGTTCGAGTGGTTGAGGTCACGATTCATCCCGAGGCGGAAGCTGAGTATGAAGGCGCCTTGGCATGGTATCTCGATCGAAGCGCGCAGGCCGCGGAGCGATTCGAAGCGGCATTCAACGTGGCCATCGAAGCCATCCGATCCCACCCGACGATGTACCCCTTCTGCGACGCCACGCATCGGTTGGTGGTGCTGAAGCGCTACCCATACATTTTGGTCTATCGATTGGATGGAGAAAACGCGCGGGTGATCGCTGTTGCCCATTCCAAGCGTCTACCCGGATACTGGTCGGGTCGCGGCCGATGAGGAGGTCCCACGAACCCCGCGTTTCGTCGCGTGCCCGATCGCGACGATTCTGAAGAAAGTAGTTGTTATCGCTGCTCGAAGGTGGTTCAATTATTGTTCGACAGGCGCGATTGTCGCGCCGGACCGTGCGGTATGTGTCGATCGATTTGGTTCTGATACCCATTAGGGAGACCGACGATGCGGAAGCTGTTGGTGCTTGCGGCCGCGGGCGTGATGTTCTCCGGACTGACTCTTCTGAAAGCGGACGACGGCAAGAAGGTCACCATCTCCGGTGACGGCATGTGCGCCAAGTGCGCCCTCAAGGAGACCAAGACCTGCCAGAACGTCGTCATCGTGACCAAGGACAACAAGAAGACGACTTACTACCTGGCCCACGAGGGTGTTTCCAAGAAGTCTCACGGAAGCATGGGCTTCTGTATGGCGACCAAGGACGATCCGATCAAGGTGAAGGTCACCGGCACTTGCGTCAAGAAGGACGACAAGCTCGTGGTGACCGCGGAGACGATCGAGAAAGAGTAATCGTCCCGGTTACGCTGCTTGGAGACCCGGCGCTGTTCGAGCGTCGCGACAATCGTTTTTTCCCGCCTCGACAAGCGGTTCGCGCTTGTCGAGGCTCGTTTCTTTGAACTCCCTGGCTCAAGACCTTCTGATCTTCGGCGCGAGCAGCCGTGCTGCCGCATTCTCGGCGTTGCGGTGCGGGCTTCGTCCGTGGTGCGCCGATTACTTCGCCGATCGCGATCTCGTGGCGGTCTGCCACGTGGAACGCATCGACCCCCAGCATGCCGGGCGTCAGTTCATCGCGCTGGCTCAGTCCCTTCCCCCTTCCCCCTGGTTTTATACCGGCGGTTTCGAAAACCACCCAGAATGGGTGAAACAAATCGCTCGCAGGCATCGGCTCTGGGGCGTTGGCGCGGAAACGCTCCGCGCGGTCCGCGATCCGGTCCAGGTCGCGGACGTCCTCAACGAGCACGGGATCGCCTGTCCGGCGGTGCGGCGGGATCCCCGCGGACTGCCGCGCGATGGAAGCTGGCTGAAGAAGCCGCTGCGCTCGGGCGGAGGCCGCGGCATTGTACCTCTGACAACTGAGAATGACGGTGAGTCGCCGTCGTGTTATTTCCAGGAGCGAATCCGCGGCCCGAGCTATTCGGCTCTTTTTATCGGGGAAAGGTCCGGGGGTCGATTGATTGGTGTGACGAGGCAGTTGATCGGCATGGCGGATTTCCCTTTTGCATACAGGGGGAGCATCGGGCCCTTGTCGATCGCGCGGACTATGGCCTCGAAGCTGCTCGTACTGGGCACGGCTCTGACGTCCGCCTTCGGACTGACCGGCTGGTTCGGCATCGATTATGTCCTTCGAGGCGGCAATCCCTGGCCAGTCGAGATCAACCCCCGCTATCCAGCCTCGCTCGAAGTTCATGAGCTGGCCTCGCGCCGAGCACTCCTGGCGGACCATCGACGGGCCTGCGAGGGCGACGCTGCGCCCCACGCGAGTCCAGGCCGAATCGATCTGCCGCGATCGCGCGTCGTCGCCAAGCTCATCCTCTACGCGACGAGGACACTGGTCGTGCCGGAAATCGCAGCCGGCGAAGATGACTCGCACGACCTCTTCGCGGTCCGGTCGATCGCGGATGTTCCGTGGCCGGGGACCTCGTTCGAGCCAGGGGATCCCGTGATGACGCTTTTGGCCTCGGGCGAGAATCCGGCGGCCTGCCGGTCGCGATTGATCGAGCTCGAGCGTAAATGGATGAGGCAGTTCGGAATGGGCGGCGGCACACGGACGTTTGTTCGGCCCTGATGGCCTGGCGCGGGGAGTGATGAGGATGTTTCTGAATATCGATTACGTGTTGTTCGCGCTTCCCGGAATCCTGCTCTCATTATGGGCGCAGGCACGAATATCCTCTGCGTACAGCGCCGGCTCGCGAATTCCCGCTGCCTCGGGCCGCACCGGCGCCCTAGCCGCCGCGATCGTGATGGAGGCGGGTGGTGTTTCCGGGGTGCGGATCGAGCAGGTCACCGGGGAATTGAGCGATCACTACGACCCCCGCCATAAAGTGCTGCGACTCTCTGGCGGCGTTTACGCCGGCCGCTCGCTGGCGGCGATGGGAGTCGCGGCTCACGAGGCCGGGCACGCCATCCAGGATGCGTCGGGCTACCCCGGCCTCGTCGTCCGGAACCTGGTCGTCCCGCTGGCCAGCATCGGCTCGATGTTTTTCTGGCTGCCCATCATGGCCGGTCTTCTGCTCGAGATGGGTGGGTTGATCCTCGTGGGGATCATCTTGTTTTCGCTGACGGTGGTCTTCCAGCTCATCAATCTACCGGTCGAGTTCAACGCCAGCCGCCGCGGCCGCGAGCTTCTCCAGTCCACATGTCTCGTCAGCGCCGACGAAGATCAGGTCGTCGCCAAGGTCTTGAACGCCGCGGCGTGGACTTACGTCGCCGCGACGCTGACCAGCCTCTTGACGTTGCTCTATTACCTCGTTCAGTTCGGATTGCTCGGCCGGCGGCGGCGGGGCAACTGACCGGAGCTCGGCGATTCGCGATCGGGAAGACGCCAATGTCACGAGTCCAACAGGCATTGCAGAAACTCGAGTCCTTGCCGGGAATTCCCGTAAAGCTGATGGAACAATACATCCTCACCGGCGATCGGAAGTTCCTGTCACAAATCCAGCCG
Source organism: Isosphaerales bacterium (assembly GCA_044450785.1). Taxonomy (GTDB): domain Bacteria; phylum Planctomycetota; class Planctomycetia; order Isosphaerales; family Isosphaeraceae; genus JBIOJM01. Next base: position 14,903 of record JBIOJM010000168.1, on the reverse strand, counting down.
GTCAAGCCAAACATGTGGTCATGGGACGGAAATGTGCTGGCGGGGGCACTCGCGCGAATCCCGGACTGGACCGAGGAGGATCGGCGACTGCTGCATGTCCTTTTCGCCAGGGGCTCGCTGGAATATCTTGCGGACTGGTTGAATGAGGCTCTTCGCCGGGAAAAATCCACCGAGGATGTCATTTCCGCGGTACGGGCAGAGCTGGCATCGTGCAAGGCTACCACGAAGGACATCGTTACTCTTCTCACTCGCGTGCAAGCTTTCGCTCGCGACGGCAAACCGACTTCGGGCGGCCGATACGTCCTCAGTCTTGCCGATCCCGACCTCGAGCATGCGGTCCGGCACGGCGACTACAACAGCATCAACCTGATCAACCTGGAAATGATCGGGTTCTTGCTCGACTTTGCCCCGGACCGGATGCCATCGCTGTTCCCGGTGCTAATGAAGGAGATCGACCACGTCAGCAACGACGCCTCGGCCGCCGGCTTGATCCTGCGGAAGGGCGGAAAGAGGTTCGAGAAGGAAGTTCACGCCTTCTTCGAGTCGATGAAGAACACATGGCATCGCTTTCAACTGGCTCAGGAATTCTTCGAGTTCGACGCCGCCAAATATCGAGAGGAGGCACTTGAAGCTGCGCGTGCTTCCCTGGCAGGTTCACCGGACTCCAATAACCACGGTCCGATCGGCGAATGGATGGTCGAAAAGTTCGGCAAAGCGGTGCTCCCTGACCTCGTGGACTACCTCGCCGGCCCGCACCAGAACCAATGGTGGAAATCCAGCATCGTCGCCGCGGCGGCGCGGTCTCTCAAGCAGGACAGCCTTCCAGCCCTCCAGGCCGCGCTCAAGACAAACGATCCGGAGCTGGCCCTCTACACGCTACCCCACCTCATCGCGCTCCGCGATGATTCCGAGGATAAGCTGATTCTGCAGACACTCGAGCGCGGGTTCCAAGATAAGAGCAGGGCCGTTCGATTCATCACTCTGGCGGCGCAATGGAAGGTTTCGCCTCTCTCAGAATCGCTGTGGGCCCTGATGGCGAACAAGTCGAAGCCGGTCCGCGATGCCGCTGCCCGAGCCCTCGGCAGGTTGGGGGACGTCGCTGTTCCCCGCGCAGGCACGCTGTTGCTCGAAAAAAAAGCCGACACTCGAGCAGCGGCCGTCACGCTGCTCACCACGGTGAACTCGCAAGAAGCCCTCAAGACTCTGGAAAAGCATGTGGACGATGAGCCTGACGAAGTCGTCCGCGACGCGATCTTGCTGGGGTTGGAAGCGGCCTGGGCCGTGAGCGGGCGTAAAGTAACCAAGAAGGAGGTCGACGCTCGCATCGCTCGCGTCGCCGACAAGCTCGAGGAGTTGCCGGCAGGCTGGATCAACGAGGCCAGGCTGCCGGCACTCAAGTTCAAGGACGGCAAGCCACTGGGCAAAGAGGCGGTCCGCTACCTGCTGTATCGTCAGTCGCGTGCCAAGGAAATCCGTCCCGACGTCGAGGCCAAGCCGATGTACGGCATGATCGACCGGGAAACGAGCGGCGATTATGCCGTCGAAATCCTCAAGCAATTCCTGGGTTCCAAGGTCGACGCCGGCGATCGCTGGGCGCTTTCGCTCGCCGGCCTGCTGGGCGACGATCGGATCGTGCCGATACTAAACCAGCAAATCCGTCAATGGGCCGACAGCAGCCGGGGCAAGATGGCTGAATACGCGGTGGAGGCCCTCTCACTCCTCGGCACCGATGTCGCGCTCTTGACGATCGACTCGCTCGCGCTTCGCTACCGAACCAAGAACAAGAACGTGGGGCGGGCGGCCGTCGACGCATTTGCGGCTGCCGCCGAAAACCTCGGCATCACGCCCGACGAGCTGGGGGACCGAGTCGTGCCCTGGCTGGGCTTCGAGCCGGGCCGGCCGCGGTTGATCGACTGCGGCGGCAAGAAGGTCGAGGCCCGGATCAGCACCGATCTCAAGCTCCAATTCATCGACCTGGAAAAGAACAAGCCGCTCGCCTCGCTTCCCAAATCGGCTCCCAAGGACGTGCTCGCGGAATTCAAGGAACTGGGGGCGACGCTGCGAGAGGTGGTCAAAGCCCAGGTGCTCCGGCTCGAAAACCTCATGGTCCGGCAACAGCGCTGGCCGGTCGACCGCTGGAGTGAGCTGTTCACGACGCATCCCGTGTTGCTGCCGGTGGCCGTTCGACTGATCTGGGGTGTGTACGGCGATGCCGGCAAGCTTCAGGCGGCGTTTCGAACGCTCGAGGACCGGACCTTCACGCAGGCCACCGACCTTCCGTTCGAGCTGCCTGCCAAGGGGAGAATCGGCATCGTTCATCCCCTGGAGCTTACGGAGGACCAGCGCAAAGCGTGGCAGACGCACCTGGCCGACTACGAAATCACTCCGCCATTCCCGCAGCTCGAGCGACCCGTGGTGCAATTAGCACCGGACCGCGCCGGCAAAAAGAGCGTCACGGAATATGCCGGCACCAATCTCAACGGCATGACCTTCAAGGGTCGGGCGGACCGTTTTGGCTGGACTCGTGGCTCGGTGTGCGATGCGGGGAGCATAACAACCTACTTCAAGAGCTTTCCGGCCGCCGGAGTGGACGTGTTTCTCGGGCTGGACGGCATGTACATCGGCATCGATATGTCCGCCGAGATCGAGCTGAAAGACGCTTTCTTCGTCCGCGCGGGCAGCGTCAAGACCGGCAGCTACACGTACGACGAACCGGGCAACGAGAACGACGATCGCGTGCTGCGCTTCGGCGATGTACCGCCCATCGTATACTCGGAAGTGCTGGGCGATCTGCAGAAGATCGCGGGCAAGAACAAGTCGGGCGGGGACGGTGAGGAGTGATCACCCTGGTCCAAAGCATCGCGAATCGCTCGCTACCCTCGAATCGATGCCGTCGCCCCGGCGACGACCTCTTGCGCGGCCGCGACCTTCACGACGTAGTAAGCACGCAACAGTGTTCCGGCCGGGGATGACTTTTCGGCCTCGATGCTCTTGCGGATCTGGTCGAGCTCGTCGGCCAGGCGCGCGATCGGCCGGGCGACGCTGGCCAGACCCAGCGAGCCGCATTGGTTGGACAAGGTCCGCAGCCGGTCGATATCGCGGGCTGAACGCACTCCTCCCTCGGCGATGGCTTCGATCTGTTCTGCCGCCTGGCTGAGCAGAATGCCGAGCGACGATGTCGAGGCGAGCATTTCGGGCTCAGGCTCGGCTTCCTCGCCCTCTTCGTCGTGAGTCGCCTGAGCATGAGCGGAAACTTTGGTAGCCTTCAGGCCGTCGAGGGTGAGGTTGATCTGTGTCTCGCCGTGGATCGTGACGGGCTCGACCACCAGTTGCTCGTGCTCAAGGCGGAGGAGACCGACGAGTCCCCGGTTCGTGTCCGGGTCGTGTCGCTCAAGAATGCGAATTGCGTTCTCTGTCTGCGGGGTGTGCGGCATGACCAGAAGGAGAGGATGCCCCGCGATGTCGAAGACCGGCCGCACCAGCTCCTGGCGAACTGCGTCAAACTTGGCCGCGCCCCACCGCTCTGGCCGCAGCAAGACGATCTCGTCTTGCTCTGCGCGGCCGTGCAGGCCCCCGGCGAACAGACGGCCGGCCCGCTCGGCCAGCTCAGCCCAAGCGGTGCAGGCCGCGGGCATCTCACTTGGATTTGTTTCCCTCACACTCAGGCAGCGAGTGGCGGCGCGTCCCGACAATCGTCCCGCCCGGTTCCGCCACGTCGCCAGCAGGCGCATCACGTGCCGGCTGGCATGCCAGGGCGAATCGCAGCCCGCCCACGGCCCATCCTGTTGATAGCGGGCGACCGGGTCAAACCCGGCCACATCCACCGGACGGGATTCGGACCAGGTCGCCCAGTCATTCACCGACCGGTCCCAAAAGTAAACGGTCAGGCCGACGTACCCGCTTTGGGCCCGCCATTGCCGGGCGCCCAGGCCGACGAGATCGAGATCGCCGACCTTTTCGTAGCGCGAGCGGTGGACGCCGACAAGTTCGGCAGAGGGATTGGCCAGCGCGGAGCGCAAGGCCTCGATTCGCGACGCGGTCGAGAGCAGGTTGGTGCTCGAGGCCTGGGCATCCCGCCTGAGCGATCGAGCCACTTCATCCGCCAGAGCGTGGAGCATTCGTTCCAGTCGAGGGAGATCGACGCCGTGTGCGGAGACCGCCAGTGTCCGCAGACGATCTTCGGTCGAGCCCGACAACCGCGAAAGGCCCAGTGACACCATCTCGCGCAGCACGATCCCGACCGATTCCAGCACTTCGAAACGACTGCGCGGCGCTCCGGCCGAAGCCTCCAGCGCCGTCGCGTCGGCGACGATCTGTCGCCGCCCCTTGGCCGCCTGGAAGGCCATCACCGCCGCCACCCGATGCTCGCAGGAGCCGGCGGCGTGGCAAGAGCAAATCATGCCGGCAAGGTCGTGGCCCGGCAGCCACCGGCAGGTCACGTTCCAGGTCGGGAAGCGAATGATCAAGGTGTTTGCTTCTTCGAACTCGGCGCGCAGGTCGTTCGCCAGGAACTGAGTTGCCTTGCGGATGAGTGCCTTACCGGCCCATTTCTGAAGAGCCTCGTCCGTCACGGCCAGAACTTCATCCTGGGCCGCGCTGGGCGTTGCCTGGCTGGCCGGTAGGGCGGCGGCCGAAGTCTCCCTGAGGAAGAGGATTGCCGTGACGATATGCCGGCAGGCTCCGGCGGCCGGGCAAGTGCAGCGTGATTGGGTCGTGATCTCGGCCAGCTCGACCGTGCACTCCTCGACCTGAAGGCGAACCTTGTCTTCGATCGGCTCGATCAGCTTCGGGGGATTGGACTGGAGATCGTTGCGGGCGCGGCGGACCAGGCCCTTGCTGGCCAGGGCGGCCAGGGCATCGTCGTCGAGCAACGAGGCTGCTGCTTTTACCCGCGTCAGGAGAGGACTTTCGCCAGCCATTCCGCCAACCTCAGCGGCGTCAAGGCCGCCACCTCCGCTCCCACGGACACGCATTGCTCGGCCATCTGTCGATCATACGCGGGCTCGGCCTTGGCATCGAGAGCGGCCAGGCCAAGCACGCGCACGCCCGCCTCACGCAGTCGTTTGACGGCGGCCAGCAACGCACTCGGCGGCCCGCCTTCGCAGAAATCGGTCACCAGAACGACAATGGTCTTGTGGGGATACTGGACCTGCGTCTCGCAGTAGCCCAGGGCGCCCGCGATGTCGGTGCCACCGCCCAGTTGAACGTTCATGAGCAGCTCGGTCGGATCATCGACCTGATCGGTCAAGTCGACGACGGCCGTGTCGAACGCGACGAGCGAGACGCGCAGCGACGGCAACCCCTTGAAGATGCCGGCCATCACGGCGCTGTAGATCACCGAGTCCATCATCGAGCCGCTGCAATCGACGGCCAAGATGATGTGCCAGGGCATGTGCCGCTCGACTCGCGAGGAGAAGTGTAGCGATCCTAGGACGAGCCTTCTCTTGTCGCGATCGTAGTGTTTGAGGTTGGCGCGAATTGTGCGCTGCCAGTTGAGATTGCGAAGGACCTTGAGCCGGCTGCGGCGCTGGCGATTGAGCTGGCCCCACAGTCTCGGCCGGACTTCGCGAGCCAACTTCCGCCGCAGATCCTCGATCACTCTGCGGACGATCCCTCGGGCGATTTCCAGCACCGGGCCATGCATGAGATTACGGAAGGTCAGAACCGCCTTGAGCAGCTCGTAGCTCGGCTCGAGCTTTTTCAGCACAGCGGGGTCCGTGACCAGCTCTGTCATGCCGTAACGGTCGAGGGCATGCCGCTCGATGACCTCGACGGTGTCGCGGGGAAAGAGTTCGCACACCTCGTTGAGCCAGTCGGGAATTGTCAGTACACTTTCGCTCAGATCAGCGCCCCGGCCGGCGGGGTCGGATCGGACGCCGCGCCGCGCGTACTCGCGGCCGTAGAGGTATTCCAGCACGCGATCCATCTGCCCGTAACGTCCGTTTCGACCGCAATCACCGAGTGAGCGGTCAGCGAAGCGGCCGAGCATCAACCGCCAGCGGGCGAGCGCTTGTTCGTCGCGCGGATCAGGCACCGAATTCCTCCAATCCATCACGCTTCAGACCTTCCATCACGCGGCGATTCACGTCCGCGCCACGAATCAAGTCGGCACTGGAATACTCGCTGCTCGTGATCAGCGTGAGCTCCGCCACGCCGCCCTCACTGGCCACCAGGTGCGCCACGTGGTCGCACTCGCGCGGAGTCAGGTCGGCGAAGGCGAGCCGCAAGTGGGGAAGCTGGCGGACAAAGAGTTCTTCGTCCCATTCGCGAAGCACCCGGTGGATACTGCGAATCGCTTCGGGCACCTGCCAGAGAACGCTGCGGGCGGAGCACAAGAGTCCGCGGAGGAAACGCGGGCCTTCCCGCTCCTGATCGGCCCGGCTGACCAGGTGTCCCTGGAGATAGCCGACCAAGTCTGTGATCTGGAGCTGGCCATCGCCGAAGAGAATGCCGCAGGCTGCTCCGCGAAAGGCGGCGTTGCCCCCGTTTGTTTGTGCCAGCGACTTCAGGTTGTGCCGGCGCAGGTCTTGCCGCTCCGGCGAATCGCCGAGGGACTGCACCGCCTGAACAAGCGAGTTGAGTGCGTCGAGGGTCTGGGCTTCCTCCTGGTCCGCGGTGGCGACGAGCTGGGGGATCAGGTAGCACGCCCGATTATATGCCGCGCCGGCAACGTCGGTGATGCCGGCCAGGTGATGCGCCTCAAGCGGCTCGCGAGAGACGTGCAGGACAAGCAGCAGCTCGAGCGCCGTGACGAGCGAGACGAACCGGCCGTCCTCGGCCACGATGCCGCGAGCGCGGTCGAGCAGCTCGGGCGTATGCCGATGGAGGCCCATACGGCACGCTTCGACCAGGAGCTGGGCGGCATGATCGGCTTGCCGTCCCTGGCCCCGCTTGTCGGCTTCGTCGATCCGTTCCAGCAGCCGGGCCGCCGCCGCCTCTTCCAGAGTCGAGCCGTAGAGTGATCGCTCGATCAAGGTTGCTTCCGTGTCCGGCGACCAGTGGTAACGCCAGGTCTCGTGCACTCGCTCGAGGTTTTGTCCCTGCACAAAATCCGGTCCGGCGAGGAAGTGGGCAAATGGCACGTCGAGAAAGCGCAGCCGATGAAAGAGCCGGCTGATTTCCCGAGCCCGGTCCTTACGATAAAGGTCAAGCGCGATTTCCTTTGCCTGGACCTTGTCGAGGTCGAGTTTGAGCGAGGCGGCGGTGCGGCGAAAATCGTCCACGATGGGCGGTTGGCCCACTTCCGGCGGCACGTTGCCCACCCGGTCGCCAGCCAGCAGCTTGCGCGCCAAGGCCAGCACGGTCACCCCCTCGACGTCCTCTGCCCCCTTGATGAAGACGGACCGGATCCCGTCGAGCAAGTCTTCCCGCGCGAGCGCGGGATGGCCGCGAAATCGTGCGAGCTGCCGGGCTTGGGTCAAGGCGACGATCGCGTCGGCGGGTGACACCATCAATTCCTGGGCCCGGCATTGGCGGGCCAGTTCGACCACCAGCTCGGCCGGGTCACGTCCTTCCCACAGCCGCTGATAGTACTCAGGCGACGGCATGCCGCTGGCGTAACCACTCAGCCGGTCAAGTTGTTCGAAGCCATAACGCATCAACACCACCTGGGCGTCGGCCGCGTCGACCTTGACCGGAGCCGGCTTCTTCGGATCGGTTGCCGGCAAGGCGACGGTATGAAACCCGCCGGTGACCACGACGACTTTTCCGTTAGTCTCGGCGATCGCCGCCGCCATGGCGGCTTCACGGGCGGCACTCCCATCGGCGGCCAGCATCTCCGGTGTGTAATCCTGTCGAGCCAGGGCACAGTATCCGAGCACATTTCGCACAAAAGTCGCGATGTCGACGTGCCGGTGATCGACCTCGTAGAGATGGTCCCACAGCTCGTCCGGGTTTCGCGCGCCGGAGCGGTCACACGCTGCTTGCAACAGCCGGCTGTGTTGCAGATGCCGCTCTTCGAAAAGACTGCGGAGTCGTTCGCCGCCGCGCTTTTCCTCGCTCAGCACCATTTCCGGAAAGGTCAAGTCGATGAAGCGAGCTTCCGCGCCGACCTCCGCGGCCGTCCTGACGGCGGCAAGCTCCGGCGAATAGTCGCAGAGTGGATAGTACGCGGCATGACGGGTCGGCAGCCCGTGCTCGGACCGTTGTGCGAACGTGGTGTAGATGGCCACGGGCAACCGAGTGCGCTCGTGGGTCAAGAAACGGATGAGCGGCGTGGCGTCGCGCGGACCTTCGATGAGCACGGTCTTCGGCTTCGCCTGGCGAATCAACCGGCCGACGTGCCAGGCGCACGCGGGGCTGTGGTGCCGGACCGGGAAGTAGGCGACCCGCCCATCCAGTTCGACCGGCGGAATCAAGGCAGCCACTTCCGGGCGTTCAGCAAGTCGGTCCACGGCCCCCCCTGCTGCTTGCTGCGTTGCCGCACGACGACGTCGAAGTACTGCTTGAGTTTGGCCAGATCGTCCGGATTGTCCTTGAGGACGGCGCCGGCCAGGTGACGGGCGACGTGCTCGGGGGTCAACGTTCGCCCGCCGTAGTAAAAAGCGTCGAGGCCCGCCGACATCGCGATCGAAACCGCCTCCGCCGTCGACATCACCGAGGTCGGCTTCTCGACCTGGATCCCCTCGGCCGTCTTGCCTTCCCGCAAGTCCTGGAAGGCGGTCACCAGCAGCTCGATCACCGATCGATCCACCGACAGTTGGACGCACGATTGCGCCAGCAGTCGTTCGCATTCTCGAATGACCAGGTCCACCTCGAGCTTGAGCTGGCGAATCGGGTGGACGGTTTCGAAATTGAAGCGGCGCTTGAGCGCGCTCGACATCTCGTGAACCCCACGGTCGCGGATGTTGGCCGTGGCGATCACGTTGAAGCCGGGCCGAGCATACAGCACGCGGTCGGAACCTTGAAGCTCCGGCACCATCATGACTTTTTCCGAGAGCACGCTGACCAGCGAATCCTGGATTTCGGGCGGACAACGGGTGATTTCCTCGAATCGGACCAGGAGCCCGTCGCGAATACCGACGTAGAGCGGCGAGGCGACCAGTGCCCGCAGGCCAGGACCTTCGGCGAGCAGCAAGGCGTAGTTCCACGAGTATTTGATGCTGTCGTCGGTGGTGCCGGCGCTGCCCTGGATGACGTTGGTCGACGTTCCGGAGATGGCGGCGGCGAGCAACTCCGAGAGCATCGATTTGGCCGTGCCCGGCTCTCCGACCAGCAGCAGCCCCCGGTTGCTGGCCAGGCCGATTGCAGCGCGCTCGACCAGCGTGTCGTCGCCGTAAAACTTACGGCTGATCTTCGGTTTCTCGCTTCCGCAGATGAAGTTCCGCACGGCGCGGGGGGATAGCTTCCAACCCGGCGGCCGAGGGTCCTTGTCGGCGTTTGCAAGCGCCTTCAGCTCCTCCGCGTGCAACTCCTCCGCGGGCGGCCGAAGCACCTGCCCATTGCGGCTTGTTGACTCGCTTTTGGCTTTCGTGTTCTTCATGGCTACCGGTTTACCTCTTTTCCCCGGTACGCGTCAAACTCGGCCCCGGACCATGAAACGGATCACTCGGAAACTCGGCATCGAAGAGCAGCGACTCGGCCTCGCTCCGGAGGAGGGCAAGCTCCTGGAGATCCCAGAAGGTCGCTTGAGGGTCTGGTTGCAAGCCGCGGAGGCGATCGAGCCACCGACGTGCTTCGGCAAAGTTCCCCTTTCGAGTCTGGGCCAGGGCCAGGTAGGCCCAATCGGCGGGGATTTCGACTTCCTTTGCGGCGGCGATTCCTTCGTTCAGTCGAGCGATGGCCTCGTCGATCCGGCCGGCGCGGAGCAGGAGCCCGCCCAGGGCGTTCGAGAAATAGTGCCGGTACAGGGGTCGCGGCGCGGGAACGGCGGACAGGCGGCTCTCGAGCCATCCCATCGGCACCTGGTAGTCGTCCAGGCCCTCGGCCCCCAGGGCGAACAGCGATGCCGCGCTGAGCTCGTTCCATACGACCGTCGGGTCCGGCCCGTTGCAGGCCATGTCCGCTGCGCAGGCCTCCCGATAGGCGGTCCGGTCACGCGCCTCGAGGCAGGCGATACCCCAGGCCTGGGCCAGCCCCTGGCTGAGCGGACCTGTCCGGCCGCAGCGTGCCAGCAGGCGGGCGGCCTCGGCCCAGCGACCGGCTCGGCCGAGCTCCTCGGCCCGGGGGATGACGAGTCCCGCGTCGGCTCCCAGCTCGAAGACGCGGGCGAGCTCGGCCTGGCGGTCGGTCTCGCGGCCGAGCTTGCCGTAGACCGCCGCGCGGTCTTCATGCAGTGGCCCTTGATTGGGCCGGGCGGCGATCAGGCGGTCGAGATACCAGAGGGCCTCGGCCCAGCGCTCGGCTCTGGTGCAGTCGACCACGCAATGAACCTGGAAGTCCAGAAGGTCCTCTCGCTTGCCAAGCCGCTCCGCGTGCTGGTAATCGGCGGCGGCCTTGTCGAACTTGTCGGACGAGGCCCACGCGCGGGCCCGGCGCGCATACAGGAACCAGTCATCGGGCCGGGCGGCGATCAGGCGGTCGAGGTGCCAGATTGCGGCGAAGGCGTTGCCGTTCTGCTCGGCCTCGCGGATCATCGGCTCGTGCCAGGCTGGATCGTCTTCGGCTCGCACGGCGGCGGGATCGAGGCGGCCGAGCTGCTCGAGCCGCTCGCGCCACGCCGTGCCTCCGAGCCGCGCGATCGCCAGGCCGGTCTCCATGTGGAGGCCCGTGCGGGCCTCGATTCGCAGCGTCAAGTCGTCGATGTTGTCATCGTGAAGTGGCTCGGGAACCGGCCAGCTTCGCGATTCTCCGAATTCGTCAACGGCGGCGACCGTCCGGCCATCAAACGTGAATGCGACGTGATGAACGGCGTGTCTCATGCACCGCGGTGGACCGACCGGCTGCGACGTGGCCGGGTCGCACAGCCGGACCGCGCCGTCCTCGAAACCCGCGGCGACCAGACCGCCGTCGCCGCGAAACGCCGCACAAGCGGCCGGTGAGGACGAGGTCAGGAGCCTGGTGAGGACCTCACCGGTCGCGGCGTCGCGGAGTTTGACCGTGCCGTCCCTTCCGACTGTGAGGAAGGCACGACCGTCGGGACGGAAGCCGCCGCTTGCCTCGTCGATCATTGGCTCACCGAGCGCCTTCCCTCGAGTCACATCCCAGAGCCGTGTGTTTGCGCGGTCGGTGTCCGCGAGCAGGGTTTGACCATCCGGCCGGAACTCGATTCGCGTGATCCTGTCCGTGCTGGGCAGCAATTCACCGATGGGTTGCCGTGTCGTGGTATCCCAGAGTCGAGTGCCGGGCTTGCGGGCATGATCCATTGCGAGACCCACCGCGAGCATCTTGCCGTCCGGGCGGTAAGCCAGGCTCATCACGATCTCGCCTTGAGGAAGCGGCTGGCCGATCTCCCGGCCGGTGGACGTGTCCCAGATCCGAACGAGCCCATTGTAGTCGCCCGCCGCCACGAGCTTGCCGTCGGGATGGAATGCGATCGCTGAAACATAGTTGGTGTGAGGAATCGGCGGGAGCAGCAACCGGCCCGTGCTCGCGTCCCAGAGGCGCAGCTCGCCTGTCGGAGGAGAGTGTGGATTGCTCCCGGTTGCCAAGCATCGGCCGTCTGGACTGAGTGCGACCGCACGGACGACCCAGCCAGGGTAATGCGCCGCGGGCCTTCCCGAGGGGCGACCGGTCGCGGGATCGGATAATCGGATCAGTTCGCGTTCCGCCGCATCCTTGGCGAGCGAGATGGCGATTTGCCCATCCGCCCGCAGGCCCGCCCAGAAGACACTGAAACCCCGCGTCTGGCGGTTGGGTAGGATCCATGACAGCGATGCCTGCTTGTCGGTCTCTCCGTGCGGAACCGGCTCTGCATCCGCCGAAATCTGCCACAACCGGATCGTGGCGTCAGTGGCCGCCGAAAGCGCGGTACGACCGTCCGGATGCGAGGCAACTGAACCGTTGGCCGGAAACGCTGATCCCCTTACCCGGCCGTTGGCGGCATCACGTACGAGCCACAAGTTGCCAGTCAGCGTCACAAGACGATCGGCCGGAGGAGTGTAAATGGCGTCGGAAGTTTCTGCCATCAGCGAACTGGTCGGTCTTCCTGTGCCCGAGTCCCAGATCTGGCCGAACTGGCTGTTTCCTTTAAACGAGTCGCCCTTGAGAAGCGACCCGTACAGTGACCTCGCATCGGGGCTGAAGAGTAACTGGGAAAGGCCCAACTTGCTGGCCGGCCAGGATACAGCCCGCCGACCTGAGGGCAGCTCGTGCACGTCAATGTACCCCTCGCCATTCTCGATCCGGCCGGTAGCGACCTTTCTGCCGTCGGGAGCAATGGCCATCCTGTTCCGGCCTCGCATCGGCTCTCCCCGCTGCCGGCCTGTGGCGACGTCCAATCGCGATAACCACGCGTCGCCTGAGTCGTCATTGCGTTCCGCAAGAACTGTGGAATCGTCGTGACCGAAGTCGACCCTTACGGCGTACTTTCCGGGTAACGGGAGGCTTGTCCAGAGCACCCGCGCCGTGACCAGGTCGATGGCCACCACGCGCTGCTTGTCGTCGTAAGCGACAATGACCTTGCCGTCCGGTCGGAAGGCCAACGGGGCGGAAGCGCCGGGCAACGTGGAGAGCTTTCGGCCAGAGGCGGTGTCCCAAAGGTCGATGGGTGTTGCGTTGGCAAGATCAACAGGAGTGAAACCTGTTGCAAACGACTTCCCGTCCGGGCTGAAGGCGAGGTTACCGCACGGACCGCCTGAATCGATGATCCTGAGGGCCTTATGGACCTGCCCGAGCCAAGCACCCAGGTTCGAGCGAACCATCTTCCGGAATCCCTCCGCGTCGTCCGGGGCGGTTTTGAGGGCTTCGAGCATCCAGAGCAAGCCCCGGTCGGCGTGGCCCTCCTCGGCCAGGGCGAATCCCTTGTCGAGCGCCAGGCCCGCCGATTGCCGCCGCGAATGGTCGCGCTCTTCGATCGCCTGGCGCCTCGCCTCGATGGCCTCCTTCCGGTCGAGCTGCGATTGCCGGTTCGCGGCTTGCTCGCGCCCAGCCAGGCTCGTCTCGCGCCGGGCCGACTCCTTGAAGTAGGCCGCCGCAGCGATCGAGCCGACCGCCACCGCGACCAGCAGGGCCGTCACCACCCCGCCCAGCCACGCGATCACCGGATTGCGCCTGGCCCACCGCCAGTATCGCTCCGCTTTGCTGACCTGGCGGGCCTGGATCGGTTCGTCGGCGAGGAACCGCCGCAGGTCTTCGCTCATCGCGTCGGCCGAGGCGTACCGCGCTTTCGGGTCCTTCTCGACGGCCTTGAGCACGATGGTTTCGAGATCGAGCGGGATCCGCGGGTCGATCGAACGGGGTCGCGGGGGATCCACGTTCTTGACCAGATCGATCAGGGCAAGGCGGTTGGGCGAGTCGAACACCGGTCGGAGCAGGAGAAGCTCGTAGAGCGTCAGTCCCAGCGCATAGACGTCGGACCGCGGGTCAGCCTGGCCGGAAAATCGCTCGGGCGCCATGTAGCGGATTGTGCCCAGGACGTCGCCGGTCTGGGTCAGTCCATCATCCTCGGCCTTGGCCAGCCCGAAGTCGGTCACCCAGACGACGCCGTCGGTGTCGAGCAGGAGGTTCGAGGGCTTGATGTCGCGATGGATCACTCCGCGGGCATGCGCATGAACGAGCGCCGACGCGGCCTGCCTGCCGATGTGGGCCACGCTGCGATGGAAAACACGGTGGCTCATTTCCGCCACCGAGAGCTGCGTGCCGCCCGGCAACACGGCCGAGGAGAGGGGGGTCGGAGTCGAGGACGAGTCCGGAGCAAAATCGGACAACGGGCCAGCCTCGGTCGCCTCCACATCCACCGCCCTTGCTTTCGCCAAAGCAAGGGCGGCGCTCGCGGGCTGTGCCGCGGTCCGCTCCCGGAAGCTTGCCGAAGTCGCGCGGACGTTGCCCTCGGGCAGGAAACCGCCCGTCAAGATCGAATGGGCGACTGACGGGGCCAGAGTTCGCGTTTCTCCGCCGCCTTTCGCCTGATCGTCGCCGTTGCCTCTTGACTGCGACTGGATGCGCAGGTGGCGTAACTCCGTGATCACGGCGTCCAGGCTCTGTCCCTGGATGAACTGCATGGCGTAGAAGCGGGTGTCGCTGTCCTGGCCGACCTCGAAGACGGGCACGATGTTGGTGTGGTGCAATCGAGCCGCGGCGCGGGCCTCGCGGCGAAACCGCTCGAGCGTCAACCGGTCCGCGGCCACATGCCGGGGCAGCACCTTGAGAGCCACGCGCCGGCCGAGTGATACCTGCTCGGCCTCGTAGACGACTCCCATGCCCCCCCGGCCGATCTCTCCCACGATCCGATAATCACCGATCTGCTGCATCGAGCTCGTCGGTCCGGGTGTTTTCCCTTCGCCTTCTTCAATGACGTGTCCCTCGTCGACCTGCTCCACCTTGACCATCGCCGGGAAGAGTTCGCGGATCTCGTCGGCCAGGTCCGGGTAGCGGTCGGTGTATTCCTTGAGCGCGGGCCGTTCGCCGCGGCGGAAGCGCTCCGCGAATTCCTCGGCCAGTCGATCAAGCAGGTCATACTGTTCCGAATCCGAGATCGACATCGCTTACAACCCTTCCGTCCACCAGGATCGACTTTAGTGTCTTGAGCGCCCGGATGTCACGCTTGGCTCCGGCTTCCTCGGTTTTGCCCCTCTTTCTGCGCTGCGCGTCACGGGGCGGCGAGGGCGGCCGCGGGGGCGGCTTCCCAGAGCTTCAGGGTGCGGTCATAGCTGGCCGAGGCGAGTGTCCGGCCGTCGGGGCTGAACTTGATGCACCGGATGCGTCCCGCGTGCCCTTTGAGGATCAGCAAGGTCTGTCTGCTGGCTGGGTCCCAGAGCCGGATGGTCTTGTCCCAGGCCGACGAGGCGAGACGGCCGTCGGGGCTG
>JBIOJM010000167.1:0-20623 GCA_044450785.1 Isosphaerales bacterium | reverse complement strand
GACTAATGACTAATGACTAATGACTAATGACTAATGACTAATGACTAATGACTAATGACTAATGACTAATGACTAATGACTAATGACTAATGACCACTGCCAAACCGATTCCGCAAGGCGGCGATCAGCCCGGTCAGGTCGTCGGGAGGCGGAGCCTCGACACGAAGGGATTCTCCGGTCATCGGATGGACGAACCCCAACGCTTGGGCGTGCAGTGCCTGGCGGGGGAACGGAACAGGAAACGGCACGCACGCCCTCGGGCGATAGACCGGGTCGCCGATGACCGGATGGCCGGCCTCCGCCAGGTGGATCCGGATCTGGTGCGTCCGGCCGGTTTCGAGCCGGCAGTCAAGCTGTGCGGCCGTGTTGCCGAACTGTTCGATGACTTCGTAATGCGTGACGGCGGGCACTCCGTAAGCTGGAGTCCGCGCGGCGCCGCGGCGGCCATCCCCCCGATTCGCCACCACCGGCAGGTCGATCGTCCCTCGCAACGGCTGCACCGTTCCCTCGACGACGGCAAGATACGAGCGTTCGATCGTGTGTGCGCGGAACAATGCCTGGAAAGGACGTAGTGCCTTGGGCGAGCAAACCAGCAAGACCACCCCCGATGTGTTCTGGTCGATACGGTGCACGATGCCGATGTACGGCCGGGTCGACCCGCGGGTGCGGGTCAAGTAGCGGCCGGCACGCTCCAGCAGGGTGTCACGCTCGCGGCCGGGCGTCGGCTGGGTCAGCACTCCGGCGGGCTTGTCCACGACAAGGATGTGGCGATCTTCGTACAAGACATGCAACCGGCGCGCTGCGGTTGCGGGGCGCGGCCGGCCCGCACAGTAGGCCAGCGGAGTCTCCGCGTCGACTTCGCGTCCCGGCTCCAGGCATAACCGGCCCGCCACGTCGACCTGCCCGCGCCGCACTGCATGCTGCGCCCCTCGGCGCGATAACCCGAATTCTTCGGCGACCCGCTTGTCCAGACGCATCGAGATCAAGACTCAACCGGTGTTGATGAGCAGAAGCGATTGAAAAACAGCTCGAAAAAACTTCCATCGCTCAAGTTTAGCGAGGCAGGTGTCGCGAACCCAGCCACCCGGGACAGGACTGACCGACCCATGATATCACGCGCGCAGCCATCGTTGAAATTGATCGCTCACCCAGCGAAGCGGCCCAATCCGACTCTTCCGCGCGTTCGATCGCAAACAATTCCTGAAATCGCGCGGAATCATTGGGCCGAAACGGTCGATCCGGCCGATTCCATATCCGAGTAAAGAACCCGACGACCGCGCAGTCAGGTCAATGGTGAACGGCCGGAACGAGGCGGAAACGACTGTCTCTTCCGGCCAAGGTCGGATTCGTGAGAGGGACCAAGCCGGCAGGCGCGGGCGGGCGGGTCCAGGAATGGACTCCCGGACGGCGGTCTTGCCTCCCTCATGGTTGGGTCTGAGGGACCGCCGAAGACGCCAAGGAGGGCGGAAACAATGGGTTTGCCCCGCACGAGATCGCCGCGAGGGTCCACGGGTCGACGCGTGGCTTTGTTGTCGGCGCTGGCAATGGGCGGGATCTTGCCTTCGGTCGGCTGCCAGGTTGAATACGCGGGCATGACCTTGCCCTCGGGCAGATATATGCACGATGACGTTCAGTATTTCCCGTCCGGGCCGGACTTCCCCTGGGCCAACAGCCAGGCGGCGTCGCAACGGGCACGGATGCGGGCCATGGGCATCGAGCCGCCACCACCGGGCGCCGTTGGGGCCGCGGTCGGCGGGGTGCCGCCTGGATTCCCCGATCGAGCGCAGATGAACCTGCAAGGGGGCGGAATACCGACCAACTTGAACGCCCAACCGGAAGTGATGCCGCCGGGGGCGGCTCGGCCTCCTCAGCCCGTACCGCCGGGAGGCGGCGCGTTACCAGGAGCCCCTGCACCGGGCGCTCCAGCGCCGGGTGGCGCTGCGGCACCGCCGCCAGCGGGCGACGTCCCACCGCCGGGTAATCCTTGACGCATCGAATCCATCAGGTATCCTGACTACCTGACTTCGGTAACTCTCAGCGCGACGAGATGGCTCGCCTTTGTGGCATGTCGAGGCGATCAGGCCGGTTCGAAAGCCGGCTTCGAATGGCTCGACGGCGCAAAAAAGGGCGCAGCCGATCTCGTCGTGCTGCTTTGCGCTCGCACCGACCGCTTCGCACCCCGCGCTGTCCGGGCCTTTCCGGCCGTTGACGCCTGAGAAGCCGATCTCTACAGTGTGAGAACACCCTCATCCACCCGAGACATTCGACATGATCAGCATCGACCCGCTCGTCGGACAAGTCACGCTGGGGATCTACGCGATTCTGCTGGTCGTGGGTGGATTGATCGGCTATCTGAAAGCGGGCAGCCGGCCTTCGTTGATCGCCGGCATGGCCAGTGCCCTGGCCGCCCTCGCCGCCTTGGTGCTCTCTGTCCGGAACATCCGCTGGGGCGTTCCGCTCGGAATGATCCTTTCGATCGCCCTCTTCCTCCTGTTCGGCTATCGCTACGCGGTCAAGACCCGCAAGTTCATGCCCAGCGGGCTCCTCGCGGTCGTCAGCCTCGTCGTCCTGGCCGCGATGTTCCTGGTCATGGACTGGACCGGCCCGTAGGGAACGGTCGCGGCACCCGAGCCGAACGTCGCGTGCCCGAGCCCCGTGTAAAACCACGATTTCTCAGCGGCCAGAACGCAGCATCCTGAGAGTCGTCCTCCGCGACTTCTCTGCGCGGGGCGCGCATCTATGGGGAGGGCTCGCCTCGGTGCGAGCCTCCTTGTCGGAGGAGGCTCTGTCCCCCAATCTTTTCACTGACCACTGACCACCGCCCGTTGCGGCTCTGCCGCGTTCGATTCTACCTCCCCAGGATCTCTGCGCCGTGCGCGTATCTCGGGTCGGGTTGAGGCGGGCGCCCAACCGTGCCGTAGGGTGGGTCGAGCCGCGACTCGTCGCGGCGAGGCCCACCGCGCCGGCGGTGGCGATCGGTGGGCCGCACGATGCCGAGCATCGTTCGACCGACCCGACATCCGGTTGCGGCTCTGCCGCGTTAGGGCAGGGTGGCCGAGATCGCATGGTCCTGGCCATCTTTTGCGGTACGGACGTTCATTTTCAGCGTATTGTTGGGGGCGGCATTGGCGATGATCCAGGCCAGGTTGCCGCGCTGCTCGGTCAGGTAGCCATTCACGGAACGGAGCACGTCGCCAATCCGAAGACCAGCCTGTTCCGCGGCGGTTCCCGCGTAGACATTCGTGATTTTCATTGCCTTCCGCCCGTCGGGAAGGACCACCGGCTCCTCGTCGATACCCAGAATACGCCGTTGCGTGGCCATGGCGCCCGCCCCCGCTGGCGCCGGCGCGAAATAAGCCGAAGAGTACCCAAAGCCGGCCGCCGGATAGCCGCCCCCATAGCCGGCGTTGGGATAGCCGTAACCCATTCCGTAACCGTACCCAGGATAACCCATGCCGCCGTAGCCCATCCCGCCGTAGCCCATCCCGCCGTAACCGAAGCCGTCGTAGCCATAGCCGCCGTAGCCGTAACCCAGGCCATAGCCGAGGCCGTAACCACCCAGGCCATACCCGTAACCCAAGCCGTAGCCAGGGTAGAAGCCGCCGTAGCCAAAGCCGCGACCGCCGAAACCGCCGTAGCCAAAGCCGCGACCGCCGAAACCACCCATGCCACCGCCGAAACCGCCCATGCGACCACCGCCGAAACCACCTCCGCCGAAACCACCACCGCCGTGCCCGCCACCGCCGCCGCCATGGCCGCCGCCACCGCCTCCTTTGGCAAAGGCCGAGGGAACAGACACAATCCAGAGTGCGAGAGCCAAGGCAAGAACCGTCAGCGACAACTTCGCACTGCCGCGCCGCATTGGTGAAAACATCATTGTGCTCCTGTTCGTAGTCGCGACTCGCCTTGATTCCAGAATCGCAGGCTCCGTCCGGCAGACTGCCTCGGGCTTCACGACCGCCCGAGGTCCTTCTCCTAAAACAATAATAGCAGAAACAGCCCACCATTTTCCACGTGGTGAAAGATCTCATGCCCGACATGGCGGCGATGATGATGGGCCCGGCGATGCCGGCGACTCATCTTCCCACAACCAGCGGCACCGCCGGATCGGTTTCCAGCTTCCCATGGGGATCTACCGGCCAGACCAGAGGGTACCTGTCGCCCGAGGGGGTGAGGACCGCCGCGATGTTCATGTCGAAGAGTCGATACTGGCCCGTCAATCGCCGAATTCGAACCTGGTCTTCTCCTTTTGCGAATGAGCGCCTCTGAATTCCTTGGGCTCACTGGACTTTCCGAATCGTCGCACCGATCTCATGCAAGACATGGACGTCAAAGTGAGTAACACAGAGGCCTGACTGCGTTTTTCGGCGTTCCCGGGCCGGCCGTATCGAATCCCCAGGATTCAGCGAAACCAACCGCTCGGCTTGGGGTTCAATCAAATACGTGCGATCGCTTGCGGGAATCGCACCGGAGAGGCGAACCACCTCCCGTCCGCGGAACCAGACTCGTCTGTTTCCGCGGAACAACAAGCAGTAGCCGGCAACACAGGGCGCCTTGCATCAGGTTCCCGACTCAGACTAAATTGGTGACAAGGGGACAAACATCATGATCCAGGCGTCGATGAGCGTCCGATCCAAGAGGCCGTGTTGGCGAGAATATGCCTCGCGCGTGATCGTCGCCTGGGGCATCGGCCTGGTCATGGCTGCCGGTTCGTTCGCCTGGTCGTTCGAGTCTGCGAATCAGGAGCAAGGCAAGCAATCGACAAAGTCCGAGCAGGACAAGACCAGGGCACCGGCCGGCAAGGACAACGCGGCTACGAAGCCGTCCGCCACGCACAGCCCCGCCGGCTCCAAAGCGGCCGGGGCTGACCGGGCGAAGATGCCGGTTCCACAACGGCCCTTGCGAACGGTCACGTTGCCGACCTTGACTTCCGCGGACCTGGACCGGCTCATCGCCCGGCACCTGGCCAAAAACGATCCCAAGGTCGAGCCGGCGACGTTGACGACGGACATCGAGTTCGTGCGCCGGATCTATTTCGACGTGATCGGGCGGCCACCCACGCCGGACCAGGTTCAATCCTTCCTGCACGACCGCTCAAAGGAAAAGCGTGCCCGGCTGATCGATTCCCTGTTGAGCAGTCCTGAATATGCGCGCAACTGGGCCAAGTACTGGCGTGACGTGGTCATGTTTCACTCCACGAACGAAAACCGGGCCCAGGTTGGGGTCGAAGCGCTCGAGGACTGGATGGCCAAGCGATTCCAGGCCAACACGCCCTGGGATCAGGTCGTCTCGGGGCTGATCACCGCCACGGGCCGCAACGACGAGAATGGGGCCGTCGCGTTGTCCCTGGCCCATGAAACAAGACCGGTGGAGATGGCCGGCGAGGTCTCTCGAATCTTCCTCGGGGTCCAGATCCAGTGCGCCCAGTGTCATGACCACAAGACCGACGCGTGGAAGCGGCTCCAGTTTCACGAGTTCGCGGCATTCTTCGCCGGCGTGAGGCCGAGGCGGGTCGAACCGCCCGCCAATGGCCAACCCCCCGTCTTCTCGGTGGTCGTCCAGGGGCCTCGCCGCTATTTCATGCCGGACAAGGACAACCCCGTCAAGCAGGTCCCCGTGGCCCCTCGTTTCTTCTTGTCCAGCTCGAAGTCGACACCCGAGCCCGCCCTCCCCGAAACCTTGGATATCCCGGAAAGGCGGGCGCTCGCCGCCTCGTACATCACCGGCCAGGACAACCCCTGGTTTGCCAAGGCGTTCATCAACCGGATCTGGTACGCGCTGATGGGCGAGACGTTCTACGAGCCGATCGATGACATCGGCCCCGAACGGACGCCGAAGGGCCCAGAGGTGCTCGACCCGCTGGCCACGCAATGGCAGCGGGGAGGATACGACATCCAGTGGCTGTTGCGCACGATCCTCAACACCGAGGCGTATCAGCGCCGAGTACGCTCCTCCGCCAACGCGGCTGGCAAGACGCCCTTTGCCTCGAGCTGCCCGAGCCGTCTCCGTGCCGACCAGGTCTTCGACGCCCTTGTCCAGGCGCTGGCGCTCCCCCTGGATTCGAACGGCAATCTCCCTCAGAACCCAAACGCCAGCAAGGGCGGCCCCGGCCAGGCCAAGAATGCCTTGAAAGCCCAGGCGCGTCTCCTGAGCGTGGGCGATCCCAAGCGGCTGCAAAACCAAGCTCAAACCAAGGGCGCGGCCCAAAAAACAGCCGAGGCCATCGGGCTCTCCTCACAGGTCGGAAAGAAGGCGGCCGTTCTTCGCCGCCCCGGGGGACCTCGGCTGCTGTTCGACCGACTCTTCGGCATCGATCCCTCGGTCGCCAACGAAGACGTCGTGGGGACCATTCCTCAGGCTCTGTTCTTGATGAACAGCCCGATGGTCAACAACCGGACCCAGGCTCGGCCCGGTACCGTGCTGGGGCAGATCCTCAGCACCGCACCCAACGACCGCGCAGCCTTGGGCGCACTTTACATGCGCGTGCTGTCCCGCCAGCCCACCAAACAGGAAGTGGAAATCTGCGGCCGGTACCTGTCCGCCGTGAACAACCGCATCGAGGCATTTGAAGACATCTACTGGAGCCTGATCAACAGCACCGAGTTCCTGACCCGACGCTGAGAAGGGTGAATAACCATGGCACTGCAAAAAGAAACGCTCCAGGTCGCGATGAACGGCTCGGGCGTGATCGGCCGCCGGCAGTTCCTCCAGACGATCGGCCTGGGAACGGCGGGCCTCGCCGTCTCCGCGGCCATTCCGATCACCTTTACCGACTGGATGGCCGTCCATGCCGCCGATCTGCGCAAGCGACAGATGGCCTGCATCCTGCTCTGGATGGCCGGCGGCCCCAGCCAGCTCGAGACCTTTGATCCCAAGCCCGGCACGGAGCACGGCGGTGAGACCAAAACCATCGCGACGGTCGTGCCCGGGATCTCGATCGCCGAGGCCTGGAACCACACCGCCAAGGGCATGAAGGACATCGCCCTGGTTCGCTCCATGACCAACAAGGAGGGGAACCATCAGCGGGCGACCTACCAGCTTCACACCGGCTACGTGCCGTCGGCGACGATCAAGCACCCGCACCTCGCCTGCTCCGTGGTCAGCGAGATGGGTGAGAGCAAATTCGATCTACCCCACATCGTCAGTGTCGGCGGCCCGACCATCGGCGCGGGTTTCCTGGGTTCGGCGCTCGAGCCGTTCGTGGTCCAGAATCCCTCGATGCTACCCGAGAACACCCGGCCGAAAGTCGCCACCGACCGCTTGCGCCGGCGTCTGACGCTGCTCGATCGGCTCGAGGGAGCGGGCTTCGAGCGGACCGGCGGCGCCGACCGGGTCCGCGACCACCGCGCGCTTTACCACCAGACCACCAAGATGATCCTTTCGCCGCACATGCGGGCGTTCAACCTGGATGAGGAGCCCGAGCCGCTCCGTGAAGCCTACGGAAAGACCCCGTTCGGCCAGGGCTGCCTGCTGGCCCGCCGGCTGGTCCAGGCCGGCGTGACGTTCATCGAGGTCCGCTCCAACGGCTGGGATACGCACCTGCAGAACCATGAGCGAGTCGGCAAGCTTGCCAACGACGTCGATCCGGGATTCGCCACCCTGATCACCGACCTGAAGCATCGCGGCATGCTCGAACAAACGCTGGTCGTCTGGATGGGTGAGTTCGGGCGCACGCCCAAGATCAACCCGAACGCCGGACGCGACCATTTCCCCAAGGTCTTCAACGTCGCATTGGCCGGCGGCGGCGTCAAGGGAGGGCAGGTCATCGGTGCGTCCAACGCGGACGGGACCGACGTCAAGGATCATCCCGTGGGCGTCCCCGACCTCTTGACCTCGCTTTGCCATGCTCTCAAGGTTGACCCGGCCAAGGAAATGATGTCGCCGATCGGCCGCCCGATCAAGATCGTCGACGGTGGCAAAATCGTCCAAGGATTGTTCAGCTAGAACGCAGATCATTTTCCTGGTCATCACCATTCTGAACGCCGCATTGGGAGCGTATCTGGGGGCCACGGGTCAACATCCGCTGTCCCCGCGGCGGGGCTGAGCCGGCGCTCGATCGCGGGGTCGAAGTGCTGAGGCGTCACCGTGCATCTGACATTCGTGCTCGTGCTCACCGCACTCTTGGTGTGGGCACTTTGGTCCGCCAGCCGTCCCACGCCGGCCTTTGTCATCCGGGTCGTCGGGGGAGTGCCGAGGGTGGTCCGAGGCACGGTCACTCCGGGATTTCTCCAGGACGTCGCCCAGACGTGCCGCCGCCACGGGGTGAGTCATGCCGTCGTGCGAGGTGTGGTGAGGGGCGAGCGGATTGCCCTGGCCTTCTCGAGCGGCATGCCGGCGTCGTGCCGGCAGCAGTTGCGCAACCTGTGGGGCCTGTCTGGCTGGTCGGCGGCTGAGTAGCGTTCAGTGGTCAGTGGTCAGTGGTCAGTAAATACGGAGAGGAAGAACAGTCTGGTTGGTCTGGTCCAAGTCTTCACTGACCACTGACCAATGACCAATGACTACCATTCCGATCCGCCACGATCCGTTCAACCGGCAGAGTCTCCGCGTTCGCGCGATCCGCCACAAACCGCGTTCGATGAATCCGAGGCATGATGGCCAGGGTGATAGAGCGCGGAGTCGTTCGGTCGCACGCCGATAAACTCAAGCAGCATAGGACACAACCCGAGACGTCCCAGTCCACGCTCTTCGCGCGGCGGTTGGATCCGTCGCGAGCGAGGAGGCGTGTGGTCTGTCGACCGGTTACCTCAAGGAATAGGTTGATCGGGAGAGAGTGGATTTCGCGGGCAACGGTCGGCCACGATCAGGAGGATCGTCAAATGATGGAATCTCGCAGGAAGGGGCGTCGGTCACCAGCCCGCGCGTTTCGGCCGACAGTCGATGGCCGGCTCGAGGCTCGGGCGCTGCTCTCGGGCTTCACCTCGCCCTTCGGCAAGAACTATCGCGCGGAAAGTGCGTACTTGCTCAAGCATCCCAGCGCCCGGGCCGCGAAAAACCTCAAGGCGCCGCCACAGCTTGCTCATACTGCGCCGCATTTCAACAATACCCGCGGATTCCACAAGATCCGGTACATCGGGACTCAGACGGCCAGAGGTGGTCAGAATGTGGAGGTCACCGCGCTCGACGGCTCTCACTACATGATCAGCCTATCGTACACCTCCAATACCTTGGCGACGAACGGCGCGGAGGGAGCGAACGGACAAGCAGGTGCGTCGACGTCCACGACTGCTGCTGAGCAAATCAGCCCGCAATCCGCGAGATATCCCCAACCGATCGGCACCGTGAGGGCCTACCCGATGTCGAACGGCCGCGTTGGGATCATCGTCGATGGTTCGACCCCGAATACCGACCTGACCATCAATCCGCTGGGCGAACCCCAGAGGAAAGGTTTCGCCCATAGCTTCGCCTACGGTGAATCCGCCCGGAACCACATCGTCAATATCGGCCAGCTCACGGTCACCAGCGGCCAGATCGGGGCCATCGAGGGGTTCCAGGACGCCGTGCTGTCTGGCCCTCTGGTCGCGACGGGAACGGCAGCGATCGACCGGATTGCCCTTGACGCCATCTTGCCCGGCGCCTCGATCACGACGGGCGGTGACGTGAACACGCTCGACGTGCTCAATGGAATCACCCTCACGGGAACGAACATCAACATCGGGCGTGACGTCAACTTACTCAACGTCGGCGGCAGCATAGAGCTGTCCAATGGCTCAGCATTCCTCATCGGGCGTGACATCGGCCTGGTGTCCCAGCCACCCAAGGGAACGGGGACGGGTTCCAACGTCCTCTTGCTGAACTTCAACACCCTGCAAAACACCACGATCACGACGACGCTTCCAGAATCGGTAGGCACCTACATCGAAGGCAACGTCGTCATCGGACCCGGCAGCACGTTCTCGATCGGCCAGGGCATCAACAACGGTGTGTACATCGAAGGCAGCCTGTCCGGTTACTCCCGGATGTTCATCAACGAGAACACGGCCCCGACGAATCCGCCGGTGGCGCCTGCCAACCCCACCTCACCCAAACAGTTCGAGGTCATGGCTTTGGGTGGGGTGAGTGGCTAAAGCCGAGCAATCACGGGGCAGGACTCGATCGTGACGTCCCGATGTCATGAAATGTAAAGTGGTATTTGATGCGGCACACACCCCCGGGGAACTCCGGCGGTGTGTGCCGTGTCACGTTTCATGCGTCGTGTCGCCTTACGTCCTCATGGCTTCTTGGTCTCGCCGATTGGCTCGGGCCGCCTGCCCGCCTTGAACTTGTCACCGAAACCGGAGTTGTTCGGTGCGTAATCGCCCACGATGTGCGCCCTGGCCCCATCGGGGGGGATCCTGTCCTCCATTCCCAGAGTCCAGAGGATGCCGTTGAGCGCGAGTTTACGCATCGACTCTTGCTTGAAGTCGAAGGGATGGCCCAACGTCGTGAAGAACACGCGTGCCGGCAGGCCCCCCCGTCCTGAAGCTGTCTTGGTCCAGGCGACCGGATTGGTGATCGGGTACCGACTCAGTTCTTGCTCGTGATTGCTCTTCTTCGCTTTTCCGAAGAGTAGCCGCTGGCAGTCGCCGCTCAAGCGGTCGCCTCCCCCCTCGACGTGATACAGCCACGAATACGTCTGAAACGGCTCGACACCCCGCAAGATCGGGTGGTCCTTGAAATCGGGATTGATGGTCACTTCGGTCAGAAGCTCGTGGCCGTCGCCGAAGTGGCCGTGGTGCGTGATCCATCTCTGGCCGAAGACCTTGATCGGCCAGGCCTCGTCCATTGCCGCGGCGTGGGGGCCCGTGCCATAGCGAAATGCATGCGTCGCCGTGCGAAAACCAACCATCGGCTTGCCCGACTCGGCGAACCGTACGATGTGCCGAAGCTGGTCGTCGGGGAGCCTTCGAAAGCGGGTGAACAGGACCAGAAGGTCGGCGTCGTCGATCGCCTCCAGGCCCGTGACGTTCTCGACGTTATTGGGGTTGATGGTGCCATCCTTGTCCATCGCGTAGCAAACCGTCACCTTGAAGTCGAAATCGCGGTGGAGGATCTTCGCCAGCATGGGCATGGATTCCTCACTCCGATACTCGTCGTCACCGGTGACGAACACAATGTGCGGCATGCGTGCCTTCGGCTCGCCAGCCTTTGTCTCGGCTGCCTTCGTCGACTTGCCGGCAGGGGCCGGTCGGCTTGCCATCAAAGTCAACCCCAAGCTCAATCCGACCAAGCACCGCGTCATCCAGCCAAAACGCCTCGGACTGCGATTGCTCACGACCATTCTCCCTCGCCCTGGTGCCAATCAACCGTCAACGGCATTGCGCCCACTGTCAGCTCGTGATTCCCTTGGTCAAGTGCATGAAGGCGGTCTCAAGGTTGATCTCGTCTTCCTTGAACAGGGTCAGCTCGTACCCCTGCTCGACAAGCCGATTGGCCAGAAAGCCGTACTGGTTGATCCCCTCGTAGAGCTTGACGACCAGGACGCCGTTCTTGTCCTGAACGCTCTCGACCTCCGGCTGGTTCTCCAGCAGGCCGGCGGCGTCAGTCAACCGCTCGGCGACCGCGATGTTGAGCACGATGTCGGTGCGGACCTGTTTCATCACCTCGCTGACCTCGCCGTTAACGAGAAGGCATCCTTGCTCGATGATACCGATCTTGTTGCAGATATCCGCCAGCTCGGGAAGGATGTGGCTGGAGACGAGGATCGTCTTGCCCATGTTGCGCAGCTCCTTGAGCAGGGCGCGCATCTCGATGCGGGCGCGGGGGTCGAGACCCGAGGCCGGCTCATCCAAGAGCAGCACCTGGGGATCGTGCAGCAGCGTGCGGGCCAGCCCCAGGCGCTGGGTCATGCCGCGCGAGAGGCTGGTCACCAGCGCATCGCGCTTGTAGGTCAGGTCCACCAGCTCGAGCACTTCCTCGCAGATCTTCCGCCGCGCCGGTCCCTTGATTCGGTACGCCGAGGCGAAGAACTCGAGATACTCGATCACTTTCATGTCGTCGTAGACGCCGAAGAAGTCGGGCATGTACCCGATCACGCGGCGGATCTCCTTCGACCCTGTGTAAATCGAGTAGCCGCAAACGGTCGCCTCGCCCCAGGAGGGGTTCAGGAGCGTGGCCAGGATGCGCATCGTCGTCGTCTTACCCGCGCCGTTGGGGCCGATGAAGCCGTAGACGTCCCCTTGGTTCAACGTCAGGTTGAGCCGGTTCAGGGCGTAGAGCTCACCGTACATCTTGGTCAAATCATGCGTTTCGATCATCGTGGTGCGCCTTGGTTTGTGAGCGGTCAGCCAATCACAATGAAGATGGGGCGAGCTGGCTGCTCCGGCCGAGGGGTTCGTCGAGGACCGGGCCCGCGGCGGGCCCATCCGGCCGGTCGAGCCGGCAGTGAGTCTACGGGTTTTTCAACGGTAAAATGATGCGGACTAAGGTCATTTGGTCGATTTTGGGCGGCGACGGCACGTTATCCAGGTCGAGTCGCGCGCCGGGGCGATTGATCCGGGCCACGAGCATCGGCCGTTGCAACGCCAGTTGTCCGGTCAAGTCCAGATCGTGGAGCGGCCCGTTGGCCAGGACGTGCTCGCTCGCCAGGGTTGATTCGCTGTCGTGGAACATCACGGCGAGCAACAACTCGGCGCGGTCGATCTTGAGATCTCGGTTCCACGGCTGGTTGGACAGGTAATGGGGCAGATTATCTTTCAGGTGTCCGGACATGTTGCGATCGCTGGTCAGCGCGACCCGAACGGTGGCGCCGGGAGCCAGCGTGCCGACCAAATAGACCTGCTTGCCGTATACCAGGATGGCGTCCTCCAAGGGAACGCTCTGTCGGTTGGACACTGTGCCGGCAAGCCGGTCGGTCCCGACGGGCTGCAAATCCGAGTCGACCAGCGGGGCAGCCGGACCAAACCACCGGGCCGTGATGCACTTGGTGCTCCAGATCGGGATGCGGACGTCCTTCAGCAGCTCGACTCCGCCGGTGGGTTGATACGAATAGCCGCCGCCACCGAAGCTGAACCGCCGGCTGGAGCTGCTCATGCCGCCGAACTGTTCCTCTGGGACGCTAAACCAGGTTGTCACGACTTCGGTTCCCGCCGGAGCGCGGGCCGGCTCGCCCGCGGAGGCGGGCGCTGCCGGGGGAGCGTCGCGGTCCAGCGGCATCGGGATGGTCCGGACGGTGTAGTCGCGATTCTGGGGGCTGAACAGGCTGATCCACGTGTGGCCGCGCGCCAGGCCGGCTTGCTGGTCGACATCCACGACGTCCACCTTGTTGACCAGCAGGTCGTTTCCCTTGAGGAGGTAAGCCGCGTAATACGCCACCAGGCTGACGGTCACCACGATCGTGGGGAAGGTGATCCAGGTCAGTTCCATCCGTTTGAGCACTTTCTTGAGGAAGAAGTAGTCGCCCGGCCCGATCATCAGGATGTAGAGGAAAATGAAGAAGGCGACCCAGCCGAAGGGGATCAGTTTCACGCCCGGAAACTGGTCGAGCGCGACCCGGAGCTGGCTCGACAAGTCGGAGACGCCCACACGGTTGAACGCTCTCCCACCACCCCCGACCAAGGAGCCGGCGCCGGTCTGGTCGGCGGCTGGGGGGCGCAGGTCGATGGCCCGAACCCAGAAGAGCGCCCGGTCAGGCCAGTTGGCGAATGGTTTCTGGTCGACGTCGAGCGCGACCAGGGTTACCCGCCCGAAGCCGTACGGGCCGCGAACGACCAGCGGCAGGTTCGACGTCTTGGAGAGGACCTTCCCCCCGCGCTCCTTGATTCCCTCGAGCCTGGTCACCAGCACCGGCGGCGTACGCGGCGGAGTGATCTGCTTGGTCGAGCCGGCAAAGGTATCGAGTGCCTCGAGCGAAGTGACGCGCTCTTGGCCGCTCGGCAATCCCGGCAGGATTGGCGCGAGGGCGCTGTCCCGTACCGCCTGCCAGTTGGCACCCACCGCGATGACCAGATGGCCGCCACGCGCGACCCAGTCGACCAGCGGCTGGCCGCGAAGGCCCCCGAGCGCCGCCAACGTGGCGTGGTCGCCGGTATCCACGACCACGGCCCTCGCCGCGTCGTAGCCGTACCAACGGCCCGGGAGCGATCCGCCCTGGGCGTCGATCCGGGCCGTGACGATCTCGTCGCGGACGTTGAAGGAGGACCCCCCGGTCGAGCCCTTGAACCCGGGCAGGGCCGGGATCATCTCGACTCCCTGCGGCCGGCCCAGCATGAGCAGCAAGGTCTCGTCCGGCATGATCGCCGCGGGAGCCAGCGGCGTCACCATGGACTGCGATGCACCCCCCACCCGCCGGCCATCGGTATCGAGCAGCTGGACGGTGAACTCGGGCTCGCGCGAGCCGGGCCGAGCATAAGCCGTGAACGACTGGGCCTGGTTGGCCGCGACCTCGACCGGTATCCGGAAGGACGTCGGCGTCCCATCATCGTCGCCGGCGATCAGGTCCATGAACCCGTTGAACCGCTCGCTTCCCCCCTGGAGCTGGACCCACACCGGGGTCCAGGTGCCGATCTTGAACGAATTCGACGACTTCAACGTCGTCGACATGGACGCGTCGAAACCCACCCTCATGTTCACCACCTCGACCCTGCGCGACGACCGCTGCGCCAGGGCGACCGACGAAGCCACGAACGGAGACATGAGGGGCACGATGACGGCGAGACAGACCCAACGAGAACGACGGCGCGCCGGCCGCCGCCCGTGAGATCCTGGGGATTCTTTGCGAGAATGGGAATAACTCATGATTGCCAGCGGTCGAGTCAAGGATGAATGATCACAGACGCAAATCGCAATGTGGGTTGACCGGCAGAACGAGGTCGGGGCGAGCACGACAAGCGGACGCCGGCGCGGCGGATGGCTTCAGGGTTTCTCGGCCGGGTCGCAGGTGCATGGCACCCGATGGCAGCCCGGGCAGGCCCGACCATATTTACGCAGGAAGGCCTCCTCGAGTTCGATCCCTCGGATGTTGGCCAAGGTGGCCAGCCAGGCCAAGACGTCGGCCATCTCCGCGGCCAGCTCATCGCGTGTGCCCGAGCGAAGCGCCGTGGCCAGCTCGCCAAACTCCTCCGTCAACCAGAGAAACGTGGCCGCGTCCCCACGTGCCGCGTCTTTCTCGCCGTACATTTGTAAGATCATCCGCTGAAGAGCGGACAGTGTCAAGTCGTCCGAAGTTTGCCCCGGTTCGCTCATGACGACATCTTACCGAGGCAGTGGGTCGCTTACCAGGGTGAGCGTTTGTTGGGCTTCGCGACACACAAACACGAGCTCTATCAGCGCTGCTTCGAGCAAGGGTTGACACGCGAGGAATTCGTCGTCTTCTGCATCGAGGCGCAGGAAACTGAGATGTTCCTCGGCCCCGACATCCGGGACTGACATCGCGACGGACTTTGACTCTCGACCAGTTGGTCCGCGCCCGGTCGTCGCATATCCGATGGTGTGGCGCGCGTGGTACAATTGTCGCCGAAGAATGATCCGATCCCCGGCGAATGGAGACAACTCATGGCCACGGCGACGCCCGAGCGGCTCGACGTCCCGATAGACCCCGGCGAGCCCGATGGTCTGTACGAGGTCATCGACGGCCGCATCGTGGAGAAGGTCATGGGTGCGTATGAATACTGGCTCGCCGCGGTGATGCACGGGCGACTGGACCGGTACGCCGATGAGAACCTGATCGGCCGCGCTGTCATCGAAATGATCTTCGACCTCCGCCCTCACGTCAATCGTGAGCGGCGGCCGGACGTCGCCTTCGTCTCGTTCGAGCGCTGGGCGCGGGATCGGCGCATCCCCCGTGCGCGGTCCTGGGCTGTCGTGCCCGAGCTGGCAGTTGAGATCGTCAGCCTCACGAACACGGCCGACGGGGTCGCGGACAAACTGGAAGAGTATTACAAGGCCGGGGTGCGGCTGGTGTGGGTCGTTTATCCGGGCCAATCGAAGGTCTATGCGTACACATCGACGACCGAGGTCCGGGTGCTCGCGCTCGGCGACGTGCTGGACGGCGGCGACGTGCTGCCGGGCTTGCGCCTGCCCCTGCGGGAGCTGTTCGAGAAGGCTGGCGAGCCAGCCTGACATGGACGGGAAGCGCAGATCCCCGCGAGCAAACAAGTCTCTCTCCACGTTCACGAGACCATGAAGGCTCGTGTAGCCTCCATTCCAGCACGTCGTCGGCCGGCTTCGGCTCCTCCGGCGATCAACCTTTCGTCCCTGAGGATTTGACCTCCTCGCGCAGCGCCTTGGCCTCGGGATGTTCGGGATCCGCCTTGAGGACGCCGTCAACCGTGGCCCTGGCCGCGTCGCGCTGGCCCAGGCCCAGTTGGGCCCTGGCAAGCTTGACCTTCAGGTCGTTGGGCTTCTTGGCTTTCAGCTCGAGCGCGGTCTGGTATTCCTCGATGGCCGGGGCGAACTTCTTTCCGGCGGCCTGGGCGTCGGCCAGGAGGGCGTGGACCGCCGGGTCATAGACGTTGATGTACAGACATTCGCCGGCCCATTTCTCGGCGGCCGCGGCATTGCCCATTGTCAGGTGCCGCTCGGCCAGGGCCTTGCGCACGTCGAGGTTGTCCGCATCGAAGGCCGCGATCATGGCCAGGTCGCTCAGGAACTGGGCCGTCTTCTGCTGCCGCAGATGGATCCGCGCCAGCCACGAGATCCACTTGGTGCGGAACGGGTCGTCCTTGCGAGCCAGCTCATAGAGCGCCTCCGCCTCGTCAAGCTGGCCGGCCTTCATCTTGAGCTCACCCAAGAGGTCGATCACCCGCTCGTTGGGCTGTTTGGGGTCGAGCGCCGGCTCCAGGACCGCCAGTGCGGCGTCGTTATCGCCGATCGTCACCAAGAGCTGGGCCTTGACGTAGCTGGCCAGCGGGTGGTGCGGCTTGAGCTTCAATGCCTTGTCGGCGAACGGCCGGGCCTCCTTGAGGTCGCGGCGGGCGAAATACTCATACGCCATCCGCGCGTTCAAATCGGGATCGTCGGGGTTCTCCTTGAGCTGGCGCTCGAGCTGCGAGAACTTGATCGGCTCCTCGCTGGCGCGGGTGCGGATCGTCTTGATCACATCGTCGAGATAAGACAGATAACCCTTCTCGAAGTCGGCTTTCTCGACGCGGAAACAAGCGGCGATCGCCCGGTCCGTCGTGAGTCCCCGGCGGTAGGCCATGAGCATCTTGATCAACGCGTCCTGGCCGAATCGCTTGAGCATGTAGCGGGCGTAAAGCTGAGCCTGGCAGTAGGCCATCTGCCGGTCCTCGGGCTCGTTGGGCCGGATGAAGCCGAGGTTGATCGTGTCGAGGCTCAAGAGCTTGCTTCGTTTGGGCACGCGATCCAGGAGCATCCGGTTCCACTCTTGTGGCCGCGGGAAGCCCTCGCTTTCGACGGCCAGCGCTTCGGTGTACCAGTGGGGGATGTTGAACTCGGTCTGCTGCAGGGTGATGACGTGAGTGACCTCGTGAGTGAGCACTCGGGCCCAGTTGAACGGGATCCGGGTGGCTTTCGGGCTGGCGAGGGCCACCACGCGGCCCGTGCAGGCGCCGACGGTCGGGACGAACGGCAGGCCGACCGTCCGGCCGCTGAACCACTGGTGGTTCTTGAGGATCTCGATCTTGGTCCTGCCAGGCGGTTCATAGCCGAAACGCCCGGTGAGCGCCGCGTAGATCGATTCGAGATACCGGGACATATATCGGCCCAGCAGCTCATCCTGAGTGGGGTCGATCAGGACGCTGAAGTGCGGTGAGTCGATTCTGGAGTAGCCCGCCATGTGCCGGAGCACTCTCATCATGTTGTCGGCACGGACGTTGAACGGGTCGGCGGCGAAGGCGGCGTCGAAGAGGCTTTTGGCTTCGGTCTCGCGGCCGATCTGCATGTAGAGCATGCCCAGTCCGATGGGGGCGTCGGCGCGGTCTGGGTCAGCGGCCCCGGCCAGCAAGAAGGCTCGTTCGGCCGAGAGGTACTTGCGGCGGTCGGCCAGACGCTCGCCCAGAGCGGCGTAGAAAGTGGCCGGCCGAGGGTTATTGGCCAGGGCCGCCAGCTCGGCGACAGCCGCCCCGACGGGATCGACCAGGAGGCGGCATGAGGCCGCCAGTCGCGCCAGCGCCTCCTCATCGCGAGGGTTCTCGGCCACCGCCTTCCGCGCTGCCGCCTTGGCGTCGTCGAATCGCTCGTCGGAGATGTTGAGATCGGCCAGGAGCACGTAGGCCGGCGCGTAGTGCGGGTTGATGCTCAGGGCCCGCTCGGCCTTGGCACGCCCCGCGGCCAGGCGGTAACCTTGCAAGTCGGCCCCTCCCAGCGCCACCAGCACTTCGGGCGCGAGCGGGTTGATCTGCTGGGCGCGAGCCAGCTCGTGAAACGCCTTTCGCTCGCTGTAGCCGGAGAGAAACAACCGTCCTTCGAGCAAGGGGGCCTGCCAGCAGGTGGGGTCGGTGCGGATCGCGGCTTCATAGATGTCGTTGATCACGTCGTTCAACGCGTCGCTCAACTGCTCGCCGCGGGCGCTGGCGCGATAATACCGTTCGGCCGCCTGGCCGACCAAAAGCAACCCCTGGGCGGTCTTGACGATCTCGGGTTTCTTTTCGTTGTAACGATCGACGAACCATTTCCAGGCGACGACAGACTTGTCGAGCTCGCCGCGCAGCTCCAGGAGCCGGGCCTCGACCCACCGTGCCCTCAAGTGGTCGGGGGCGAGCTTCTCCGCCTGGCGCATCGCCGCCTCGGCGGCTTCCCAGTCCCCGCGGGTCAAATAGAGGTCGGCAAGTTGTGCCGGCAAGTCGGCGTTCTGGGGTTCCTCCGACCAGATCGCCTTGAGCCCGCTGATCGCCTTGGCGTATTCACCCTGGCTGGCCTGGCATTCGGCTTTGTCCAAGGCCAGCGCGGCCTTGAGCGCGGGGGTCCACGCTCCCGGCTCCTTCTTGGCAACGGCCTCGACCGCCGCCAGCGCCTCCTCCGCCTCGGCGTAGCGGCCATTCCGCAATAGCCGCTGCGCATCCTGCCGTTTTGCGGACGTCGTCTGGGCCGCCGGCGTCTTCACGCCAGTCGCTGCCGCCGGCTCCGCCACCTGCGCGACGATCGCCATCACCACCATCACGATGCCGTGTCCCATGCCTTTGCCCTCCTCGGCTTTCTCCTCTCACGTTACCAAAGGACGGTTGGGAATGGCACCTCCCCACCCCGCCTGGACAGGGCTCTTCACTTTTTGAAGATACCAAGTTTGGCGAAAAGTTGTCCGAGTTGCGCGACCGGCAGGTCGCCTTAGTTGAGGAGTGAAAGTCCCAAGCGGTGGCGACGCGCACACAATGAGCCGGTTCGGGGGATGAAAAGCACGACATTGCGCCATCTCCTTGGAAGTCTTGGACTTGCGCATGTCGTGTCTTTTCATGGGTATTATTGGGCTCAAGACACAACTGCTTGTTTGCCATGAGGTTGCGCATGTCGTGTCTTTTTTGGTCAACAGATCGATCTGGTTGCAGTGACACGATGCGACCGCGATTTCCTCGGGTGGAACGAACGAGTAGACCGTGCACGTGGAGTTGGGGGGCGAGTGCATCGATCTCGCGGCGGCCGCCGGCCGAGACCTGGGCGTAAAAGGAGCCGTCGGTCGATCGCAGGAACGCGGCGGTCTCGGTGAGGCGCAGGAGCACCTTGACGGGTCCTTCGTCCTGCTGGGGATTGTCGATTGCCCCGTCGTTCGATGAGGGGTTTACCATGGTGTTTCGGGCCCTATGGGAGGTGAACATCGGCGCGAAATCGTCGTGGCACAAACGCGGGAGTTGCGCCACGCGGCTTTTTGGTTCCTCGGAGATGCGCTAGTCTGATCCGATCTGACTGCGCCCAAATGAGATGTGGATCCAGTTTGGCAGCTTGGAAGGCGCAGCGAGCGTGGCACACGTTGGCACAAAGTGGCACAATTCGAGCCTCTTTCGAGCATGTGTACACCGGTGTACGGAGCCGGACGCGCCGGCCGGCCGGCCGGGGCACCGCCTTAGGGCAAAGAAATGTCGGGAGTGACTGTTGGCTCGTTGGTGGACAGGAGGAGGAGTCGTCAGCATGTCGTGCCGCTCCGCGGGGGTGCTGGACCACTGCTTCACTCGGGCAGACGGTCAATCGGCGTCCAATCGGCGCGTTCATCTACCTGAAATGATCTGCGAGCGTACGGGATAAGTTGCGTCGATTTAGGCGGACGAGCGCTTTTTTAGGACGAACAGACTGGATTTGACTGAATGTAGGGATTGATCAAGCGGTCGGAGGAGCACCACGTCGAAAGCACCGTCGATCGTCGATCGTCACACCGAGAACGTGCCGTCCACGTCGTTGTCGTTGGTAGACGCGGTGTTGCCGGCGATGGTCGTGTTGTCGATCGTTGCAGCCCCGAAGGTCGCAAGGCCGCCGCCGACACCGACTCCGGCGGAGCCGTCCGTGCCCTTGGCGCCCACGTGAGCCTGACCCGCGGGCCCGTTGGGGAAGCCGCCCAAGCCTCCCGCAGACGAGGTATTGGAGAGGCTTCCCACGCCGCTCGGCGCTAGGCGGGCCTGATTGGCGGTGATGAGATCGATGGACTTGGCTTGCTTCGAGCCCTTCTTCGCCCCTTGTCCGGGATCAATTGAAAGGGTGCCGTTGGTTGAGTTGAAAATCCCCCCGCCCATGCCGAATCCGCCATCGCCGCCCTTGCCCCCAT
>JBIOJM010000166.1:0-20633 GCA_044450785.1 Isosphaerales bacterium | reverse complement strand
GGGAGTACCGGGCCCTGTCGTGAATTCAGCAGAAAACAGCGCAACATCAAAACTTGCGCGTCGGGTTAATATGACCCGCCGTCGACTTGCCAAGTGCGCAATCCATGAGTAAACCACTCCAGGCTCCCCGAACGACTGAACCGGCTTACAGATGGGTCGCCTCCCGGCGTCGCGCCGGGTAAAATAAATATGGAGCCGTTGAGTGTGGCCCCGAGCTTCTCGTTGAACTCTCAGTCCGGTGGGCGAGCACACCGCCGGAAGCCCGCCCCCGCTCGTTTGAGGAGATGCACTTCATGCGACAGACCGAGTGCAATCCCGGACAAGAACGGCCTCGCATCAGGATCTTCGTCCTGGGCATTCTGGCTCTCGCCGCCGCAACGGGGGCGGTGTCCGCCGCCGATCGACCGGGTTTGGAATACAACCGGGACGTCCGGCCGATCCTGACCGAGAACTGCTTCCCGTGCCACGGGCCGGATAGCGCTGCCCGCAAGGCCGACCTGCGGCTGGACCGTCGCGAGGCGGCGATCGAGGCCGGCGCCATCACACCTGGCGATACCGACGCCAGCGAGTTGATCGCCCGGATCAACGCCCAAGATCCCAAGGAGGTGATGCCCCCCAAATCGACCTCCAAGACGTTGTCCCAGAAGCAGCGGGACCTGTTGCGAAGCTGGATTGCCGCCGGCGCTCTCTATCAATCGCACTGGTCGCTCATCCCTCCCAAACGGCCCGAGATGCCCCGGGTGCGAAACTCGGCGTGGGCCCGCAATCCGATCGACGACTTCGTGCTGGCGAAGCTCGAGGAAAACGGCCTCCACCCCGCTCCCGAGGCGGACCGCCGGACGCTGGCACGCCGGTTGAGCCTCGACCTGACCGGCCTGCCGCCAGACCCGGCCGACGTCGAGGCGCTTGCCTGCGACCCCGCGCCCCAAGCCTACGAAAAGCTGGTGACCCGCCTCCTCGACTCGTCCCGGTGGGGCGAGCATCGCGCCCGCTACTGGCTCGACGTTGCCCGCTACGCCGACACCAACGGATACCACTTCGACAATTTCCGCGAGGCCTGGGCTTTTCGTGACTGGGTCATCGGCGCCTTCAATCGTAACCTGCCGTTCGACCGGTTCACCATCGAGCAACTGGCCGGCGACCTCCTGCCCGGGAGCACCCTCGACCAGCAGGTTGCCTCGGGATTCAACCGTTGCAACATGACCACCAACGAAGGAGGCTCCATCCCCGAGGAATACCAGGTCCTTTACACGCGCGACCGCACCGAGGCCGTCTCACAGGTGTGGCTGGGGCTGACGGCCGGCTGCGCGGTCTGCCACGACCACAAGTTCGACCCGCTCAGCCAGCGCGAGTTTTACGAACTATCGGCGTTTTTCAACAACACGACCCAGCCGGTCATGGACGGGAACATCAAGGACACGCCGCCAACTGTTTTCGTCCCGAGCGCGGCTGATTGGGCGCGCTGGCTGGTTCTCCCCGTCGAGCGGACCAGCGCCCGGGACCGCCTCGACGCTCGCAAGCAATCCGCCCGGCCGGACTTCACCAAGTGGCTGGCCGCGGTCGATTCGAAGGCGCTCGGCGATCTGATCCCCACGGCCGGTCTGAAACTGGCGGCGATCACTCCGACGGTCGAAAAGGCAAATCGGCCGAAGGAGGCGTTCGAATCCGCCGATTCGGGCGACTTCGACAAGGAACACCCGTTTTCATTCGGGGCCTGGATCAAGCTCACCAAGACGGGCCTGTACGGCGCGCTCCTGGCCCGGATGGACGACCGGCGGAACTACCGGGGCTGGGACCTGTGGATCGAGAAGGAGCGCATCGGGACTCACCTGGTTCATGAGTGGCCGCAAGATGCCCTCAAGGTTGTCGCTCGCGGCGACGTGCCGCAGGGCGCGTGGACGCACGTTTTCGTGACCTACGATGGCTCGGCCCGGGCCTCCGGAGTCAAGATCTACTTGAATGGTGAGCCGCAGGCAACCGAGGTCCAGGCCGACGGCCTGAAGCAGACGATCCGCAACCAGGTGCCGTTCAAGGTGGGTCAGCGGCACAGCTCGTCCCGAGTCGACCAGGCGGTGATCCACACGGTGCGGATCTACGATCGCGCCCTCTCGCCGCTCGAGGTCGGGCAACTCGCGGGGGCCGGCCGCGCCGCGGCCCTGGTGCGGACGCCGCCCGAGGAGCGGTCCGACGAAGAGCAAGCAGGCGTATTCGCCTGGTGGCGCAGCGTGATTGACCCCGCCTCCAAGGAGCTGCGTGACAGGCTGGCAGCGCTGGCTGCCGAAGAATCCGCCATCAGACGGCGGGGCACGGTCGGGCATGTGATGCACGAACGCGGCGAGCCGGCGACGGCCCATCTGCTCTTCCGCGGCGAGTACGACAAGCGCCGCGACGCGGTCAAGCCGGATACTCCCGATGCGCTACCTCCCATGCCTGCTGGGCTGCCCAAGAACCGGCTGGGTCTGGCGGAGTGGCTGATCCGGCCCGAGAACCCACTGACGGCTCGCGTCACGGTCAACCGGTTCTGGCAGGAGGTCTTCGGCACGGGGCTCGTCCGCACCGCCGGTGATTTTGGGGTCAGCGGTGAAGCCCCCTCGCATCCCGAGCTTCTGGACTGGCTGGCGGTGGAGTTTCACGCGTCGGGGTGGAACGTGAAGCAGCTCTTCCGGCTGATGGTCGAATCGGCGACGTACCGCCAATCGGCCGCGGTCTCGCCGGAAACGCGCGAAAAAGACCCGCACAACCGCCTGCTGTCGCGCGGGCCGCGGTTCCGGATGGACGCCGAAATGATCCGTGACGTTGCGCTGGCTTCCAGTGGCATCCTGGTCGGCAAGCTGGGGGGCCCAAGCGTCAAGCCGTACCAGCCCGAGGGAGTCTGGGAGGCAGTGGCCATGCCCGAGAGCAACACGCACTTCTACCGGCCTGATCACGGGGACCGGCTCTATCGCCGCAGTCTCTACACTTTCTGGAAACGAAGCGCGCCCCCTGCCTCGCTGGATGTCTTCAACGCCCCCTCCCGCGAGGTCTGCACCGTTCGCCGCGAGCGGACCAACACCCCGCTCCAGGCGCTCGTCACACTCAATGACCCGCAGTTCGTCGAGGCGGCTCGGGCGCTGGCGCAATCCACCCTGTTGCGCGGCGGCCAAGACCCGGACCTTCGAATCGACTTCATCGCCCGGCGACTCCTGGCTCGTCCGTTCCTTCCGGCGGAGCTTGCGGTCATCCAAACATCGTTCGCCAAGCTCAACGCTTTTTATCACTCGAACCCCGACCTGGCCGCACGACTGCTGACCGTCGGCGAGTCGAAGGCCGATCCCTCCCTCGAGCCCGCGACCCTCGCAGCCTGGACCATGCTGGCCAACGAGCTGATGAACCTGGATGAGTTTTTGAACAAATAGCACGAGGCTGACCATGAGCCCCTTCCACGACTACATCCGCTACGAGACGCGTCGCCAGTTCTTGAGCCGGGGTTCCAACGCGGTGAGCTGGGCGGCTCTGGCCGCGCTTCTGGGACGGGACGGCCTGGTCCCTCCGGTTCACGCTGCCGGCGGTGATGTCGGCGCCCTAGCCGAAGCGTCCCCCACCGGTAGCCGCACGCTCCCCGGCCCGCTTCACTTTGCCCCCAAGGCCAAGCAGGTGATTTACCTGCACATGGTCGGTGGGCCGCCGCAGATGGACATGTACGACTACAAGCCGGCGATGGCCGGGTGGTATGACAAGGACCTGCCCGACACAGTGCGGATGGGCCAGCGATTGACCACGATGACCTCGGGGCAGAAGCGGTTTCCGATCGCCCCGTCGAAGTACAAGTTCGCCCGGCACGGCCAGTGCGGCATGTGGGTCTGCGAGCTTTTGCCACACACGGCCTCGATGGTCGACGACATGTGCTTCATCCGGAGCATGCACACCGAGGCCATCAACCACGAGCCGGCGATTACCCTCATGCAGACTGGCAACCAGATCACCGGCCGCCCGTGCCTGGGCGCCTGGGCCTCGTATGGGCTGGGCTCGCTGAATGACAACCTGCCGACGTTTGTGGTACTGGTGGCCAGGCCGACCAACACCGAGCAGTTACAAGCGATCTCGGCCCGGTTGTGGTCATCGGGCTATCTGTCCGGTGAGCACGCCGGGGTCTCGTTCCGCAGCGGCGGCGATCCGATCCTGTTCATCAACAACCCGGCGGGTGTTTCCCCCCAGGTGCGCCGCGATACGCTCGATGGGCTCAAGGCCTTGAACGAGATGAATTATCAGCAGGTGGGCGATCCCGAGACACACACCCGCATCGGACAATACGAGCTGGCTTTCCGAATGCAGGCCAGTGTGCCCGAATTGACCGACGTCGCGAGCGAGCCCGCCTCGACCTACACTCTCTACGGCGAAGAGGCGAAAAAACCGGGGACTTTTGCCCATTCCGCTCTGCTGGCGCGGCGGATGGTCGAGCGCGGCGTGCGGTTCGTGCAGATCTACCACAATAACTGGGACACGCACTTCAACGTCGGCGGGCGGCTCCCCAGCCAGTGCCGCGACATTGACCAGGCCTGCTGGGCCTTGATCCACGACCTCAAGTCACGCGGACTCCTGGACGAGACCCTGGTCATCTGGGGGGGCGAGTTCGGCCGGACCATCTATTCGCAAGGGGGTCTGTCCCATACCAACTACGGCCGGGACCATCACCCCCGCTGCTTCACGATGTGGATGGCCGGGGGCGGGTCGCGGCCGGGGGCCATCCACGGCGAGACCGATGAATTCTCATATAATATCGTCAAGGACCCCGTGCACATCCACGACTTCCACGCCACCGTGTTGCAGCTCTTGGGGTTCGACCATCGGCGGTTCAGCGTCCGCTACCAAGGGCTCGACCAGCGCTTGACCGGCGTCGAGCCGGCGCGGGTGATCAAGGATCTGCTGGCCTGAGTGGTGTCGTATCAAGGATCCTTGGGGAAAGCGATCCCCTCGGTGAGATCTGGCAAATACTCACCAGGACCACACATGGCAAATCGCTACAAGGCCGGACCGGCGTCGCGACGGCGAGAGCGAGACCAGCGAGCAAGACCCAGGACGGCGGCAAAGCCTATGCTTCCCAGGACCCAGCCGGCTGGCTCCGGAACCGAGAGCACGCCGTTGACCTGGACGAGATACGGCCCGCCGCTGAACGGGCCGTTCCAGGTGGCGCCTCCGTCGTAGCTGTTGTTGAACTGAGGCAGACTGCCGGGGCCGCTGGTGATTGTGGAGTCGGTGTAATTCCAGTTCACGCCTCCCGACCCGTCGCTCGGGGAACTGCCGCTCAGGACGAACCAGTAGTTCGTGCTGGCGGCCAGATTAAACGTTCCGACCGGATCAAATTCAACATTGGCGAAGCCCGAAGTCGGAATCGAGCCGACGTTGAACGTGAACGACACGAGCGGGGAACCGCTGGGAGTACCGGCGGA
Source organism: Isosphaerales bacterium (assembly GCA_044450785.1). GTDB lineage: Bacteria > Planctomycetota > Planctomycetia > Isosphaerales > Isosphaeraceae > JBIOJM01. Next base: position 15,207 of record JBIOJM010000166.1, on the reverse strand, counting down.
ATCCGCGAGCAGCGTCGCAGTCAGTTGGAAGTCTCCGTTGGTTCCGGAATCATAATTGCCGATGTTGGCGAAGATCCGGTCCAGCGAGGTCGCCGGTGACCCGGTGTTGAATTCCTGTGCCGCGGTGAAGCCGAACTGACCGATCGACGGGTCGTACGGCATGATAAAATCGGCGCCTGACGGGGATTGACCCAGGTTACTGACAACAAGATTACCGGCGCGCGCCGACTGAGAGGCCACGACTCCCCACAAGGCAACCATCGTGACCACACAAGATCTTGATTTCATTCGTTTGGTCCTTGATCGCTCTGAAGTCAGATCGCGTGCCCTTGAACGACAGGCTTGCCGTGGTCATCGACTCCCGCGTCGATAGGTCGATCGCGGTCGCACAGGCGGCTGCACGACAGCCGGCGCGCTGGCCTGGCAACAATAGAGCTCGGCGTTGTTGATTGCGTAAACGGCTCCGTCGGGACCGACCACGGTCGGGGTGTACGCCTCTCCGGTGGCCGCGGCCATGGGAAAAGCCGGGGAAAGCGAGTTGGTTGTGAAGTCCCATCGGTAGACGTGGCCGTCCTCGCTGTTGACGACCGCGCACTTGTTCACAGAGTCGATGGCCGCGGAATTGATGCACCATTCCCGAACTCCGGAGCCGAGAGCCGTCGGGCCCAGGATGGTCAGCACCTCCCGCATCACCGTGGCCCCGGTGATGGGATCGGTCTCCGTCGCGCCGGGGTCAAGGACCGCCAGCTTGTTATGACCGTTGCCGCTCCCTATGCCTGCATAGTTGTTGTACTTCGTCAAGATCAGGTACGAGGATGTGCCGGAGTAAGATGGAACCGCGCTGGCGGGGACAATCGAGGCTGTGTTGTCCCAGCCGAAAGCGCCCGGAATCTTCACGGTCGACAGATCGCTGCTGAAATGCAACATCCAGCCCCGATCATTGTTGGAAGGAAAATTGCCCTCGAGAACGCCGTAATAGACGTCGCCGTCGGGCCCGATGGTGGGGCTGGAGGTCGAGTCGTCGGTGATGTTTGCTGCCCCAACTCCAGACCGGGGATCGTTCAGGAAGACACTCGCCTGCATGCTCAGGTCCGAGCTTTTCAGCTTGCAGAGATAGCCAGAGCCGAAACTCCCCGTGTTCGACACGGGGATATTGTTAACCGCGACATACACGGCCGATCCGTCCGCGGTCACCGCGGGAGCACAGTTATAGCTCACCTTGACCATCCTGGCGTCGCCGGAGAGGGCCGCAGCGCCCTTGAAGGTGCCGCTACCCGAGCTCGAGACCACTGCCAACCCGCTGGGAATGCCGTTAGGATAGCCGGGCAGCGCAACGCCGCTGGAAACGTATCCAAAGTAAAGATTGCCGGATCCGTCGCACGTGATCGGAGTGCAGATCTGGATGGCGCTGTTGAACGCCGCGGGATTCCCCTGGTAATTGGCGATGCCGAAAAAGGCGATGCGCGTCAGGTTGCCGTGACCGCTGTCAGGCGTCTTCCGGACCAGAAGAGTCCCGCCAGCGGCCGGCATGGCCACCATGCTGTCGCCCGGGGCGAGGACCGGCCCCCACGGCGGAATCCAGTTGAATCGCGGAAACGCGTAGTCAGAAATGATCGCCCAGAACAAGCTGCCGTTGCTCCCATGCCGCGCCTCGAGCCGGAAGCCCCCGTGAGCCGCCGTCTTCACCGGAACCAGCACAAGGTTGCTGCTCGTGATGAGCGGTGAGCCATAGTGCGTGTACAAATTGCCGCCCGAATACTGCGGGTCCAGGTCGACCGGGGTCTGCCAGCGAATTGCCTGGGGAATCATCGAAGCAACGCTCGCCTGGCAAGTGTGCTGCGCGTCATGCGAGTAACTCGGCCACGATTGGGCCGAAGATCGAGACGACGCACCGGCCAAGATCGCAACGATCAAAAACCCCGAAGCCGCGTAACGCTGCCAGGCGCGCCCGATCTCGACACGAACTACCATGGCGGGAATCTCCTTGTTAGATCTGCACCGGTGCCGTCCACCTGTGCGCAACCTCGCCAATCGTTAGCCGCGCGGAAGCCCAATACACGACGCAGGTGTCGTTGGCGTCACAATGAAACATCGAGCGGCGAACCCTCCGATTTTCTTCCGAATTCACATAAAATGTGAACGGCGCTCGGCGAAAATGTACTCAACCGACGGAAAGATTGCAACGGTTGAGAACGAGTTTGAGTCGATTTCTCCCTTGTCGAGACGCCAATAGGAACTGAGGACGTCGCGATGTTGCGTCAAGGCATCTCGATCGTGGCGCGATGAGGTATCGGCTCTAAGTTCCCCGCCGCGTCTTCCGACTGAGCGCTCAGTGCCAGCGGGCCAAGGGGCGATCCCGCGTCAATTTCAACCTGCCATTCGAGGTAGTTCGGTGCCAGGGGCCGAGCCGCGTGACCGTTGACACGGACCGACCGGACCATCCCGTCATCGACCGTGACGCCCTGCACGACCAGTCGTCCGCGCCGGATCGGACTGACGCGAATCATCACCGTCACGGGCGGCCGATCGTCCACGGGCTTGAGAGGGGAGGGATAGACGATCTCATCCGGCCGCTGTCCGACCATAAACGCCTCGGGGAACTGAACGCGGAAGCGCACGACCCCGCGGTATGCGTGTCCCGCGTAGCGCGAGCGCCAAAACCCGTAGTCACATTCCGCAAGGGTCAACCCGTCGATCAACACCGAGGGTGCCGCGAGCGTCACGCCCCACCGAGTGTCCCAGACGTTGAAGTTGCGGATCATGAACGGGTGGTGGCCGTCCGGTCCGACCTCCCCCACGCCGCCTTCTGATCCATTCCCTGCCCCTCCTCCCAGGTTCAACCCGTACCGAGGATGATCGTGAGCCTCGTTCCCGTCGAAGCGGATGAAGGGCAAGGTCCGGATGTCGACCTTGCGCCGCTGGCCGTCGGGGTCTTTGACCGAAACGGACAGGTCGGCTCCCGACCCCTCCGGCGCGTCAAAACGATAGCCGTACCCATCGCACTCGACGGCGACGTTGCGGATGAACGCATTGCGACTGTCGGCCCACCAGAAACCGGCTCCTTCGTTGCCGTCGTGCGGGAAAACCTGCCCTGGAAGCGGCTTGCCCTGGCAGGCCTGGACCGCCAGATTGCGGTCCAGGATGTTCTCGACCTCGGTACCATCCTCAAGGAAGAATCCGTGGCCCGTGCTTTGATATCCCACGCAGTCGCGTACGACCAGCGTGTTCGTACCGTGAATGGTAATCCAACGATTGGCGCTGTCCCAGATCGACGCCCCGATCACCGAAGTGCCACGCATCGTATCGCCGGCCCGGTGGAAATGAAGGCTGTATTTTCCGAGCTTCCCTTGCTTTCCCAGGTGACGGAATTCGGCGTAGGAGATCGATCCGGCTGAGTGGCGATGATACATCGTGTGGCCGCGCACTCCCTCGGGAGTGGCCGACTCGATGATCACGTTTCGGCTCAGGTTGGCCACGTCTCCGCGACGGTTCTCGAAGCAGGAGTGGGCGAAGGCCAGCGGAGCGTCGAGGACGACCTCGAGACCATCCTTCTTGATGGCCCGGATTGTCCGCTCTTCCGTCTGAGGCCGCTGGCGGACGCTCACGAGTTTGGCCTCGTTACGCACGATCTGCCGCCCCGTTGCCGTGATGATGACCCGGTCACCCACTCGCCAATCCGTGACAGGCTCGCCCAGGGCGAGCGTCGTCCCCCCCGCGGCCGCCGGTGCGGCCAGCTTAACCCAGGTGCGCCGGAGCGGGCTGCCGTGCACATCCCAGCGGCCGCCGCAACAAACGATCGCCGGACATTCCTCGGGATCGAGCCCCGCCACCGCCGTCAATCGAATCACGGCCGAATGATCCCGTGCGATCGGCTGATCTGGCATCCCCACCTCGAGCGCCGCTCGATGGGGCCTTTGGTCGGGCGCGATCACGTGGTTCTCACAATCGAAGCCCGACTCGCCAGAGTCATCACCGGGTTGAATCTTGATCAGACCGACGTCCAGTCGCGTGTCGCGCCCGGGGTCGAACCTCAGCGTCCCGGCGACATGGATCGATCGGATCGCGCCGTCGGTCTTGATGTCGAACGTTACGACGTGCCCGGCCTTGACCTGAACTCTCGCCCCGCTGCCGGGCACCTTTCCGGCCTGCCATGTCGCTGCGTCCGACCATCGACCGCTTTCGGCAGATCGGATCAGAGGCGGCTCCGCGCTCGCGAATGCCTGACCAGCTCCCACCATCGCACTCAAGAATGTCACCGACATAAGGAAGCACATCGACTTCTCCTGCCCGGGTCAACATGGCCTCGAGTCGCCGCCCCATGGACAACCGGCGCTCCGCGACCCACAGCCAGCTCGATCACGCATTGATTAGCTTAACCTCGAGGACGATCAAGGAAAACTCGGCACTCCACTCGTGATGTGCCTGATGAACATCCGACCTACGTTGTTCCTCGAAGGGATCGGTCGGCCATCGGCGCAGCGTCTTACATGGCATACTCGTCAAGCTCTACCGTTGCCACAGCGATCGCGTCGTGCAACTTTCACGAGATCCAGGACTTGTACAGAAATGTCGACACGCGCGACCTCTCGGCAGACGAGGACTTCGGTCCTGAGCCGCAGACGCATGAAAAATGTCGAAAACGCGCAAGTCTAATGCTACCAGGGCCGTGTCGGCATGTCGGCATTTTTGGCCCCCAGACGCGTGTGTGCTCTTCGCCCCCGCTGGGACATCACGCCTCCTCCGACTGACCACGCACGCACCACGCACGACGCACCAGCCACCCCGCTCTCCGCCACACGCCGTCTTCACTGCCTACTGCGTACTGTCTACTGCCCACGCACGACGCACCAGCCACCCCGCTCTCCGCCACACGCCGTCTTCACTGCCTACTGCGTACTGTCTACTGCCTACTGGACTGGCGACAGTGAACTCAGTGCCCCGGAATGGGACCGAACGGTTACTCGCGAGAATTCCCGGCCACAGTGGTCTCGCCTGACGCCTCAGTTCGTTATGTTCCCACTCCGCGCATCCCATCAGCCAGGGAGTCACCTCATGAAACGCTTCCAGATCGTTCTTTCTGCCGTATTGCTGTTCGTCACGGCCGCGTGGGCCGCGGCCCAGGCTCCCTCGACAATTCCGACGACGGTCCGGAAAATCGCGCTGGGCGGCGACGGGGGCTGGGACTACCTGACGGCGGATTCCGCGGCGAAGAGGCTATACGTCTCGCGGGGCGACCGCGTGATCGTCGTTGACACCGAGTCGGAGAAGGCGGTCGGTGAGGTGGCGGACACGCGCGGCGTCCACGGGATCGCCGTGGTGCCCGACCTCGGCCGTGGCTTTACCAGCAACGGCGGGGACAACAGCGTCACGGCGTTCGACCTCAAGACGCTCAAGGCCACCGGCAATGTCAAGGTCGGCAGGGGGCCCGATGCCATCATGTTCGACCCGGCCAGCAACCGCGTCTTCACCTTCAACCATGGCACCAAGGATGCGACGGCGGTCGACCCGTCGGGCGTCACCGTGGCCGGCACGGTCGCGCTCGACGGCGTTCCCGAGGCGGCCGTCGCCGACGGCCGTGGTCATGTCTTCGTCAACATCATGGACAAGAACGAGGTCGTCGAGTTCGATGCCCGCTCCTTGAAGGTCGTCAACCGCTGGTCAATCGCACCCGGCCAGCGCCCGACCGGCCTAGCGTTGGACCTCGAGCACCGGCGGCTTTTCAGCGTCTGTAGCGGCAGCCAGACGATGGTCGTGCTCGATGCGGAGAGCGGGCACTTGATCGCCAAGCTGCCGATCGGCCGGGGTGCGGATGGCTGCTCGTTCGACCCCGAGCGGGGCCTCGCTTTCAGCTCGAACGGCGGCGATGGGACCGTGACGGTCGTGCGGGAGGAGGAGCGGGGCCGCTTCGAAGTCGCCGCGACAATCAAGACCCAACAGGGCGCCCGGACGATGACGCTTGACCCGAAGTCGCACCGCCTCTACCTCTCGGCGGCGACCTACGCGTCCACTCCCGCAGCCAAGGCCGAGACCAAGACAGCCCCTGCCAAGAAGGCCCGCGGCGGCCGTGGGCGCAACATCGTGCCAGGCTCGTTCGTCATCGTGGTCGTGGGCTACTGACCACGGCGAGGATCATCCTCATGGTTCTGAACATCCCCCTGATCCTCCACGCCGTCCTCGAAGAGTACGTCCTGCCGTGGAGCGGCCATCACGGGATCGCCCACTGGGCCAGAGTCCACGAGAACGGCGTCCGTCTGGCCGGGGAGACGGGTGCCGACCTCGAAATCGTGCAGCTTTTCGCCGTGCTCCACGACTCCCAGCGGATGAACGAGGCGTTCGACCCCGGCCACGGCTCACGCGCGGCCGAGTTCGCACGGGAGCTTCGTGGCCTCTTGTTCGATCTGACCGACGACAACTTCCGCCGCTTGCACCGGGCCTGTGCCGGTCACACGCACGAACGGACCCACCCCGACATCACGATTCAGACCTGCTGGGATGCCGACCGCCTCGACCTGGGCCGGGTCGGGATCATGCCCGACCCGAGCCGCCTCTGCACCGACGCGGCGAAGATGCCGGGAACGATCATCTGGGCCGACGAGAGGGCGAGCCTTGGCCTCGTTCCGGAGTTCGTGAAGAGCGAGTGGCGGATCGATCTGGAGCGCTACGGCTGAAGGCATACATGCGTCGTCAATGGCTCAGCGCCAGGACCGAGTAGGCTGTCGCCGCATCCCACATGAACTTTCCGACGTGGGCTTTGCCCGGGTCCTTCGATTCGGGTGAGCGTTTCTTGTTGACCGACATCGCACGCCAGGCACCCGTTGGATCTTGATTCGACCGCAGCCAGGAGAGACCTTTGCTGACAGGGAGATTCTCCTTCGGGAGGCCGGCAACTTGGAGAACGTGCAGGACCAACCCCGTGGCATAGCCATCGGGCGTCGCGACCTGGCTCGAAACGTCCTTGCGTGCGAAGTCACCCAGCGAACCCAGGCTCCAGCCGCCGCCCGGTAGCTGCTTGGCGAGGATCTGCTCGACGAGTTGATCCTTTTCGTGAGGTGTCAATAATCCGTCCATACTCGCGGAAGCCCAGAGCATCCAGACCCGGTTGTGGAGGTTCTGGGAACCGAATTGTTTTCTCAGGTAATTGCGCAGGGAACCGAGCCGTTCTTGCGAGGCTCCATCGGTACCGGCCAGACCGTTTCCCGGTGCCGAGCTGACCGCGATCGCCGCCAACGAGGCGCCGAGGAATCGAGATTCCTTCGACTCCCAGGGCTCCGTCCCGAAGTTGAGCCACTCCCAGGAGCCTTTGTGTTGTCCCTGGGTGATCTGAGTGGCCCAGAGGATCGAGAGGGCTTTCTTCGCGTCGTCACTCGGTTTCTGACGGCCTTGCAAGCGGTCATCGAACGAGAGGATCAGCGCGTTGAGAATCGCCTCGGTGCCACGTGACTGCTTCTTCTTGTCTTCGTCGAAATCATAATAGAGCTGGAATGTTGGTTCGTCGAGCCGATCCCAGTTGGAAACTCGGCGCTTCGCCTGGTCGAGGACTCTTGTCTCCCACTTGGTCGGCACGCTCTCGTTCGAGAGCCGGCGGAGGACGGGTCTCGCCAGTGCATAGGATAAGAGGCTGTGGCAACTGACACACGAGGTCGCGGATGGTCCCTGGCCGCGATGCGAACCGCCAAAACTGAACCAATCCTCCCCGCGCCGGTCGAGGTACTGAGCGGCCCTGGTTCGATCCCACTGCCCGGGCGTGTTCTCGCCCCCGTGAGTCGGTGCCGAGTACACCACGACGAGTAACCCTTGCACGAGCAAAAGGAGACAGACATTTCGACTGGCCATCGTGAGAACTCCCGCGGTATAAGCACACGAGCAGGACGGGCGATCCGTTGATTGAGCTGACGGTAAAAGCTGGTGTCGGCAAGCCTGCTGGTGATCCGCATCCATTATCTCATACCCACACGCGACGATCCAGTTTTTTCCGCCCTTGCTGATTTTGATGGGGACCGCCAATAATCGCTGTTCGCCTCCGAAGACCGTGTTGAGCCCGGTCCGCCATCGATCGCATCGCATATCGGTGCAAGCAGCATGCGATCCCCACGTTTACTTGAGGACGTTCCATGTCCCTCGATGCGCAGGTCGAGCAGACGGAGCAGGAGCCGGCGATGCTGGACACCGAGCCGGCCTCGACGAGCGGGCCGTGTCTGGGCGACTTGATCGAAGTGGGCACCGACAAGGCGTCCGAGCATCGCGCCGAACCGGTCTCAAGCTCCGAGCGATACTTCGCCGTCGACGTTCTTCGCGGCTTTGCGCTCCTCGGCATCCTGGCGATGAACATCATCGCTTTCGGTTGGCCGTTTTCCGCATACGAGAATCCGATGCGCGGCGGTGGTTTCGGAGGGCTCGATCGCGCGGTCTGGTTCGGCAATCATCTTGTCTTTGAAGAAAAGATGATGACCATTTTCTCGATGCTTTTCGGCGCGGGTCTGGTTTTGATGGACCAGCGCGCCCTGGCGCGGGGGGCCCGCGTGGGCGGAATCTATTATCGCCGCGTCTTCTGGCTGCTCGTGATCGGGTGGGTCCACTCCTATCTGATCTGGTTCGGCGACATCCTGGTCCTCTATGCCGAGTGCGGGCTTCTTCTCTACCTGTTCCGGAAAATGAAGCCCAAGACGCTCATCATCCTTGGAATCTGCTCCTTGCTGCTACTCGTGCCGCTGAACCTCGGTTTCGCTGCCTGGCTCGATTCCATGAAGGCCGCGACCGCCAGGGTCGAAGCCGAGACGAAAGCTGGCCAGAAGCCCAGTCCTCGAGACCAGCGGCTCCATGACATCTGGACCGGCCAAGTCAAGGAATACGTCGCGCCTACGCCCGAGAAAGAGGCGAAGGCGTGGGCCGATGAGCTACGGATTCATCGAGGTGGTTATCTCGGCATCGCCAAGCATCGGGCCCCCTTGGTGTTCTTTGTCCAGACGGTCGTCGCATTATTGTTCGGCGGGCTGTTCGCCGCATTGGGCCGGATGCTCTTGGGAATGGGCCTGATCAAGTTGGGGGTCTTCTCGGCCCAGCGCTCGTTTCGGTTCTACCTTTGGATGTGCGGCGTGGGTTACGGGATCGGGTTGCCCTTGATGGTCTTCGACGCGCTCGAATTGATCCGGCACGAATTCTCGATGGATTACCGGATGCACGGCGGCTCCTTCTATAACATGTTCGGCAGCGTGGTGGTGGCGCTGGGCCACGTGGGGCTCTTGATGGTGATCGTGCAATCGGGCGCGCTCGGATGGCTCACCCGCCGGCTGGCGGCGGTGGGTCGCATGGCCTTGAGCAACTACCTGACCCACTCTTTGGTGTGCACGACGCTCTTCTACGGTTATGGCTTCGGCCTCTTCGGCCACATCAACCGCACCGGCCTGGCGGCCATCGTGCTGGCCATCTGGGTCTTCCAGCTCGTCCTCAGCCCAATCTGGCTCGAGCACTTCCGGTTCGGCCCGGCCGAGTGGATCTGGCGGTCCTTGACCTACTGGCGGCTCCAGCCCATGCGAGTGAACACCGTCAAATCCGTTTCTGCCGTGACGGTCCTCGATTAGCTCCAGTGGGATCATCGGACCGCAGGGGACGGCTTCCTCTACATGCCGAGTTGTTCGCGCGCGAAGGCGAGACAACGGCGAACGTTCTCGTCTTCCGCGCGGAGCTGCTCTCCCTGAGGCAGAGGACTGATGCGGGGAAGGGGGCGGCTCGGCGGGTGGTCACGGACGAGTGAGAGGATGTGGGCGAGGTGCCGACCCGGGAGGTCGGGGAAGGTCTTCCAGTAGCTCTCGGTGAGGCAGGGAACCTTGAGCGGGTCGCGGGTGATCATCTCCACGTTGAAGCGAATCTCCGCGCGGGCGGCGCGCAGAATCCGGACAGCGCGGGGCAGGTCAAGGATGCCCGTACCGAGAGGGACCTCCGCGAGGAGGAAACCCTGTCGGTACTCCTCGAGGCCCATGTCCTTGAAGTGGGTGGTGAATGCCCGGGGGGCGAGGGCCTCGACCACGTCCATCGGGTCTTCCAGAAGCGCGATGCTGTTACCGGTGTCGAGGCAGACCCCGACGTGGTCGTTCCCGACTCGTTTCAAGACGGCGAGCAGTTCGTCCGCGCGCCAATCTTTGTGGTTTTCGACGGCCAGGCGGATGTCGTGTCGCGCGACCAACGGCGCGGCCAGGCGTAGGGAGTGGGAGGACGCGTCCGCGAACCGGCGGAAGAGGGCGGCGGTGGCAAACGTCTCGTACCTCCGTCCCGAGAGCAGCACAGTCCGGACGACCTCCGCGCCAGCCCGCTTGGCGGTGCGTATCTCGGCCTCGAACCGCCCCGAGTCAGCTTCGTCGCGGGGAAGCGAGACGATCCCCTCCAGATACAGCGACGCGGCACGGGCGCGCTCGCGAAGGGCGGCGGCCGCGGTGTCGTCGAGGGCCCCGAGACCGACTTGAACACCCTGGGCGCCGAGCGATCGCGCGTGGTCGAGGAATCGTGCCGGGTCCGAGAACCGATCTTCGCTCCGGCGGCCGCGGTCGCCGGCAGTCCGCACGGCGAAGGAGTGAATGACGAGTCCCAGCGAGCCATGCGCGCCGGATGCGGCGGAAGGTGCAACGCCCAGGCCCGACACGGTTCCAGCACAGGCGCCCAGCATCGAGCGTCGTGTCAATTGCATCGATCATCCCCCCCGGAGAACGGCTTTGCGTTCGGCGTCCCAGGGAGCGCGATACGGCCGTTCGAGCAGCGCCTCGGCCTCGGGGTCGCCCAGCACCATCTCGCGGCCGGCGTCCCAGCGCATCTTCCGGCCCAGGCGGAGCGACAGGTTCGCCAGGTGGCAAGCGGTGGCAACACGGTGCGCGCCCTCCAGGTCCGAAATCGGGTCGTGGCGGGACCGGACGCACTCCAGGAAGTTGCGGGCGTGGCGCCTGAACTGGTCGAACTCGTCAGCGGAACGGTCCGCGACAGCCCCGGTCGTGTTCGCGGGCACCTCGCGCCGGCCCGTCGTGGCCGGCCCGCCGACCGGGTGCGGTCCGCCGAACCGGGGAATCAGTTCGTCCGCGGCGACCTTGGGGTCGAGCGTCACGACAAAGCCCTTGCGTGAGACCTTGAGGCTTCCCTGCGTCCCGCAGAACTCCAGCCCCATCGCCGGTTCCGCGCCGCGGCTGCACTCGCGCTGCGACCACGTGGCGATCCAGCCCTTGTATTCAAAGAGCGCATCCTGCGTGTCGGGCGTCTCGCCGTTGTCCTTCAAGGCGAACCTCCCGCCGGCGCTGCTGACGGCCGTCGGGGCCGTCGCGTCCAGGAACCAGTGCACGACGTCGAGCGAATGTTGTCCAAGGTTGGTCATCTGCCCGCCCGAGTAGTCCCAGAACCACCGGAAGTGATAGATCGCCCGGTTGGGGTTGTATGCCCGCTTGGGGGCGGGACCGAGCCACATATCGTAATCAAGGCCGGGCGGCGGGTCGCCGTCCTTGGGTGAGCCGAAGCCGGGCATGATGTTGCGATACGACCACATCCGGATCGCCACGACCTGCCCGATGTGACCGCCGCGGACCAGCTCGCGCGCTCTCTGGTAGTGAGGCCCGGAGCGCTGCTGGGTGCCGACCTGAACGATCCGGTTGTGCCGCCGGGCGATTTCGACCATCCACCGTCCCTCGCGCGGAAACAGGGAGAGCGGTTTCTCGACGTACACGTCCTTGCCCGCCGCACAGGCCAGCATGGTCATCAGGGCGTGCCAGTGATCGGGCGTCGAGATGACCACCGCGTCAACGTCGTGGTCGTCGAGGAGGGCCCGGAAGTCGGCGTATCCGCGGGCGGAGCCGCCCGCGAGTGCAACCGCCTCGTCGCGTCGGCCGCTGTGGACCTCGGCGACGGCAACGATCCTGGCGCCCAACTGATCCCGGAAGTCGAGGACGTGCCGCTTGCCGATCAAGCCAAATCCGATGAAACCCAGGCCCACTCGGTCATTAGCCCCGAGGACCCGCCTGTATGCCGCGGCGGAAAGGGCCGTGGCGGCTCCGCCCCCGAGCAACGTTCGCCGGCTCAGAACGCTCCGGGCGTCGGCGGATTCGGACATCGGGTCAAACTCCCCTGAGGACGAGAGTCGGAGATGAATCTCTTGGCCTTAGCTTACAGCGGTGGGCACGACTCGGCAAGCAGGTCACTGAAATCGTTCGTTCGGTTTGGCGGGGAAGAAAAACGAGCTGCGTCCGCGTTTCTGCTCCCCGCCAGGCGATCGAGGACTGGCATTACTGGGTCGAGATGAGGTATGAGTACTGAGGCAACGAGTGGGAGCAGACAGGATGACCATGCTTCGATCTTCGATCCGACCGGCTCTTGTGCTGGTGCTTGCTCCAGTCCTGATGCTGGACGCGCTAAGCAGATCCTACGGTGACGAGCCGCACCGACCTTCGATTCGCAAGGTCGGCACACTCGACCTCGACATGGTGGAGTCGACCCCCGTCGTGTTCCGAGACCGGCTCTACCGCTTCGAGTACGTCCGACCCGGATACACCGCGAACAGGACCGGCGAGTCCTACTTCCGCTTCATCGACGTGGAGACCGGCAGGATGACCCCCGCGTTCGCGCGGACGTTTGACCTCGGCTGCGCCTATGCCGAGGGCGGGACGATGTGGGTGTTCGGTGTGGATAACTGGGACGGCGAGAACGTCGTCGTGTTCCGTTCGAGCGACCTAGAGCACTGGGAGCAGCACCCGGCGCTGAAGCTGCCCGGCTGGGGGCTGTTCAACACTTCGGCCTGCAGAGCCGGCGACCGGTATGTCATGGCCATCGAGGTCGGCAAGCCGCCGGAGGTCGTCGGCGTGCCGTTCACGATGCGATTCGCCGAGTCGAAGAATCTGCTCGACTGGAGACTGCTGCCGGAGGAGTGCGTCTACACCAAGGAGCGGTACTCGGCGTGCCCGGCCCTGCGGTTCCTCGACGGCTGGTTCTACATGTTCTACCTGGAAGCCCGCCCCGGTCCGAACTATGAAACTTACCTCGTCCGGTCCCGAGACCTGATCCGCTGGGAAGCCAGCCCGCTCAATCCCGTCTTGAAAGCGCCAGCCGAGGACAAGCTGATCGCGAACCCGAAGCTGACAGCCGAGCAGCGGGCAAGGATTGCCCGAGCCGTCGACCTGAACAACTCGGACGTGGACCTGTGCGAGTTCCGTGGGAAGACGATCATCACCTACAGTTGGGGCAACCAGCAGGGGACGGAATTCCTCGCCGAAGCGGTCTACGACGGCTCGCTGGCGAATTTCTTGCGAGCGTTTTTCCGATGACTCGGCGAGCCGTGCGATTATGGTGGAGCAGTGAGCGGCAGCACGGCGGCGTGCGAGTCGTGGAGAGATCACGAGATACAACGCCTGACCTACAAACACGAGCAATAACATGAATCCGACCAGCACCGAGCTCCGGGCGACCGTGAAGGCACGCTTCGCCCGGGTCGCCCGCTCCCCCGAAACAGAGAAGACGTTCCCGGTCGGCCCCGCCAGCGCCAAGGCTCTCGGTTACGACCGGAAGGAGATCGACTCCTTGCCAAGTTCGGTGACGGAATCGTTCTGCGGCGTCGGCAACCCACTCGGCCTGGGCGAGCTTCGTGCAGGCCAGGTTGTTCTTGAATTGGGCAGTGGGCCGGGGATGGACAGTCTGCTCGCCGCCCGGAGGGTAGGGCCGACCGGCAAGGTTGTCGGCGTCGATCTGTGCGAGGAGATGGTCGCCAAAGCCCGGCACAATGCCAAGCTGTTGAACTTGAAAAACGTCGAGTTCGTGAACGCCGGGATCGAGCAGTTGCCGCTGCCGGATGAATCAGTGGACGTGGTGATCTCGAACGGCGTCTTCAACCTCTGTCCCGACAAGCCGGGTGTGTTGGCCGAGGCGTATCGTGTGCTTCGTCCCAGTGGCCGGCTCCGGATGGCTGACATTTTGCTGGAAGAAGGCGTCACGCCCGAAGAGGTCGCCAAAAAGGGCTCCTGGTCGGACTGAATTGCCGGAGCCATTTGGGAGCGGTCGCTCCTGCAAATGCTGGCCGATGCGGGGTTTGTCGATGCGAGAATGCACGGCTGGACCGGCTACCGAACATCCTCCTGTACGCAAGGGGCGCTCATCACGGCGAAAAAGCCGGGTACGCGCCTCACTTCGGGCCAACCGTGCCTCCAGTAAACGGGAACCGAAACCGGGACGCAGCTAGATTGCCAACGGCGTCGGCATCCCTGTATAGTCCCGGCTTATGCAAAGAAGAGCGAGAGTGACTCGCGCGGGATGGGTTATCAGGAGGAAAAACGAGCTGCGTCCTTGCGCCAAGAAGCTGGGGAAAGGAGAATCAGTCGAGGACTGCTGATGGTAAGCTACCCTTCGTCTTCGTCAAAAAAGAGGATCACATCCTTCCTCGCGCGAATATAACCCATGCTCCCCACGAATTGCTGGATGATCGGCCTCCCCACCGGAGCGCCGTCCCAGCGTTTCGCCTGAATGCACACCACGTCCAAGCCCAGCTTGTCTTCCTTGATGATGCCGTCGATGCCGCCATCACCGCTCTTCCCCGTCACGGAGGCATCGCCGGTCACGCCGCCGTAACCCATCGCGCGCAGCAGGCGAATTACGACCTTCTCGAAGCAGGCCGGGGAGCAGGTTTTCAGACGGGCCGGAATCCGAGGGCTTGGCCACGCAACCGCCCTCGGGGGCCCTTAGAGGGAGGGGTTTTCGTCACCACCGTGCCCACGATGCGAAACGTGCCCGCATCCTGGCGTGATCTTCCGGCGCGCCGCAGGCAGGCAGGATGGCCGGCATGAGAGCCGTTGCGCCGCGAACGACTGGCTCCCTCTCCTCGGGGGGAGGGAGCCAGAAACAATTCATCGGCCGCTGCTGTGCTGTGGCGTGGCCTACGCCCCTCTGCCCCTTGTTTGAAAAACCCTTCCCTGTGAGCCCTCTCCGCCGGGAGAGGGAGCCAGAAACAGTTCATCGGCCGGTGCTGTGCTGTGCTGTGGCGTGGCCTACGGCCTCTCTGCCCCTTGTTTGAAAAACCCCTCCCTGTGAGCCCTCTCCGCCGGGAGAGGGAGCCAGAAACAGTTCATCGGCCGCTGCTGTGCTGTGGCGTGGCCTTCGGCCTCTCTGCCCCTTGTTTGAAAAACCACTCCCTGTGAGTTTTGAAGTTGCGCCTTTGCGTCTTCGCCCCGAAGGGGCAGTCACATATCAGCCCAGGGC
>JBIOJM010000165.1:0-20680 GCA_044450785.1 Isosphaerales bacterium | reverse complement strand
TGTCGCCATCGGACGACAGACCTGTGGCTACGAAAAACACTGAAAAACCAACTCCTCTCGCAACCATGAGAAATGCCGGGGGCCTGGGGGAAGTTTGCGCCTCCTCGAGTGCTCCAGCGGGGAGAGTTCATGGGGAGTATGAGTGGACATCGCTGCTGCCGTGTGCGCAATTCGTGTGTGAACCGCTGTAACCCCCCCGCGCGCGCATCCGATTACACCTCGAACCGTCATGAATTCCGTCTGGCGTTTCATGCCAAATCCGGATAGAACCCCAACGCGGCAGAGCCGCAACGCAAGTAACCAGTAGGCAGTAAGCAGTTCAGGGAAGCGCGAAGACCAATCGCGATCGGCGGTTGAACCGATCGATCCGGGCGAGGGCCGCAAGGAGGCGTCGCGATGGTGAAGAACGGGGATCAAGAGAAGGGAAAAACGCGGTTCCGGCTGGATTTCGCCGCACGGCTGTTCCGGCCGCACTGGCCCTCGTTTCGCCGCACGCGTCCGGTGAGCCGGAGATCGGAGCGGGTGCGGCCCTCACCGACCATGAGCGAGCCGACGGAGCCGGGCCAGCGCCCCCTCGACGTGTTCTGCGCCGGAATGTATCGGGCCTGCTCGACCTGGCAATACGAGGTGGCCGCGCATCTGATCGAGCGTGCCTACGATGGCCAGCGACTGGGGTATCTGACCAGTGAGCAATACGCCCGGCTGGTGCGCACGGATGTCGAGGAGCCGCCCTCCGCCCTGTCAGGAAAGAGGTGCTGGCGCGTGGCCAAGTCGCACGAAGGGGATCGCTCCTTCGCCGCCGCGCTGGCGGGCGGGCGGGCGCTCGCGGTCTACGCCTATCGCGACGTGCGCGACGTCGTCTTCTCCCTGATGCACAAACGCGGGATGACCTTCGAGCAACTGCTCCGCCAGGGCATGATCCACCAAATCCTGGCCAACGACCGATTCTGGATGGCGCAGCCGGACGTGCTGGTCCAGCGGTATGAAGACTTGCTCGCCGACCCCGCCGGCGGCGTCAAGGAGCTGGCTCGTCATCTGGGCATCCCACTGGCAGAGAGCGAAGCGGCGCACATCGCGGACGAATACTCGCAGGAGGCCAACCGGGCTCGTGCCGAAGCCCTGCGCCGCCGGTTGCATGAGGCCGGCGTGAACCTGGACAGCGCGGCAAACGTGCAAATCTGCGACCCGACGACCCTGCTCCACTGGAACCACATACGGTCGAGCAGCTCTCTCTCATGGCGCTCCTGGGCCACACCGAGGCAGCTTGCCACCCTCGATCGACTCTGCGGCCGCTGGCTGGAGGAACGCGGGTACCTGCCGGGCCCGATCGCGACGCGACGGACCGCGTTTTCCCCCCGAGCACTCCGCGAGCGAGCACGCGGAGAGGCCGACCTGTGGGCGGCCCGCTCGACGATCATGATCCGCACCATTTCGCAACGCTTCCCGGCAACGGCGCGGGCCGTCAAGCGGCTGCTCGGACTGCCGGCCCAGACCCAGGCGGGCGCGATGGCATGGGCTGACCCCGTCCCCTCGCGAGAGACCGCTCCGGCTGAGAAGGATCGTTCGGCGGCCGGTGCCCGTTTGCGCTGAGCGGTGGCCGGTCGGACAGGTCTGGTGGCCGCCACCGGCTTGTCGCTAGGCCAGATCACTTCCGTGACAAGGCCAAGGTCAATCCAGTGAGTCCGGTCGTCTTCGCCATCACCGTCGGCTAAATTAACCCTTTTCCGGCTTGAGGACCGTCTCTGGCTCCGTCGTCCTGCGGGTGGCCCAGGGGCTGCGCGGATACTCTCGCTTGAGACGCTCGGCAGACTCGTTGGCGCGGCCGTCTTGCTTGAGCTCGCGATAGAGCGCCGCGATCTGGTGGAGCGCCCGGGGATGCTCTTCCTTGTTCTTGGCATACAGCAAGTCGGTGTGGAGATAGGCGATCAAGGCGTCCTTGGGCCGGTTGGCCGCGCGCAGGCAGTCGCCCAGCGTGTTATAAGCGGGTGCCTGGGCAGAGGCATCCTCGGGCGCACTCGCCTGGATGACCTCTCTCAGCAAGGTTTCGGCTTCCTTGAACTGTTTCATGCCGGCCAAGCTCTCCGCCTTGGCGAGCAGAGCCGCCCGGTTCCGCTCCGAGCCCTTGGGATAGCCGGCGATCAAGCGGTCGAGCTCGGCGATGGCCGCTTGATGCTTGCCCTGCCTGGCCAGGATCTTGGTGCGAAGGACGGCCGCGCGCTCGGCGCCCCTGGGAAGCCTGGCCAGCTCGGCGATGGTCGCCTCGGCCCCGGTGAAATCGCCGGCGAGCAACTGGAGCCGGGCCAGACACGATCGTGCGCCGGCGATGTGGCGGCCGGCCGGGTAGGCCTGGACGAACTTCGCGAGTTTATCCTTGGCATCCTTGACGCGATCGGGCTCGACCGAGGCCAGGTCGGTCAGGACGGCGGCCTCGCGATACAGGGCGGCCTGGTAGGGGAACGGCTTGCCGGACGACTCGGCCGCCGCCTTCTTGAACAGCTCGGCCGACTCCGCCAGTTGACCGCTGGATTCCCGCGCCTCGGCCAGTGCGAACGACGCCGACTGCCCGTCGTAACGGATCGACTGGATCTGGTCGGTCGGCACGCTCGTCGTCGTCGCTCCGAGCAGCACAACCACCTCGTTCGGCGACTCCGATTGCACCTGGCCCTTAACCCGCCCGCCGATCGCCTGCTTGATCGTCGTCCCCGACATCAGATTCACGTCGTCGGCATGGAGCACACCGCCCCAGGCGAGCGCCAGCGAGCCCGCCGCCACCCGCAGGGTGATTCCGGATCGGAACGCATTACGAACTCGAGCTGCCATCAGTCGTTCCCTTCAAGAGTTCATTGGATTCGCGCGAGCAAACCTTGATATTTCGCCTTCATCTCGGAACCGCCGACACTCGGCGAAAGCCGCATCACGCCCAAGAGGGCCTGACGCGCTTTCGTCTTGGACTTCTGCTTGGAAAGGACCCAGGCCACGTGATACCAGGAGTCGTAGTAGAAGGCCGAGCGCGTCCGTGCCCCTCCCAGCCGCTTGGCGAGGTTTTCCCAGTATGAGAGCGCTGTGGTCCAGCTTCCGTTGCCGGCCTGGGCGCGGGCCTCCAGGAGCAAGCCCTTTTCGAATTGTGGCTCGATATATCCTTTGTACTGCTTATCCTTGAGGATGTCATCGATCAGAGTGTCGGCGTCATCAAACCGGTTCTGACCGCGAAGCGAGGCGGCGAGCCCGAGCCGGATCAGCAGCAGCCTGGCCGGTCCGCCGGCTTGCTGGAGAAACTGCGGATCCTGGGTGTAATCGGTCAAGACCCTGCGAAAAACTTTCTCGGCTTCCTCGTAGGCGTCGAGGTTCAACAGCGCCCGACCCGCCCAAAGGAGCGATTCGTAGGTTTGCCCCGTCTTGCTCTCCACCAGGGTGGTCAAGAACGCTTTGTAGGCATGATGCATGCTGGTCAGGGCGGCCGTATTCCCTTTCTCGCGCAACCGGTCGAGCTCTTTTTCGATGAGCTTGCCGAGCCTGTAGTAAAGCTGGGCGCGGCCGGCCGCCCCGCCGGCTTGCTCGAGGCCCTTCATCGAGGCGATCGCCGGCTCGATCTTGCCCGACGCGATATAGGCCTTGAGCTGGGCTTCCATCAAGCGGGAGTAGCCCGGGCCCGATTTGACGGTCTGCCCCTTGATGACCGGATCGAGCAGGGCCAGAGCGTCCGCCGGCTTGCCGGTCTCGGAGAGCACGGTCGCTAGGTCGCCGATGTTGTCGACCAGGCCGGGATCGGACGGCCCGGTGCCGGCCTCGCGGCGGGCTTTCAAGGCGGTGTTCAACAACTCGATCGCCCGCTGCGCGTCGCGCCCGGCCCCCGTTGCGTCGCCGCGCCGCTCGAGGTCGCGGCTCTTGGCCCAGTGGGCCGCGCCCAGCCGGTTCTGCGCCGCCACCCATTGACGCGACCGCCGCCGGACCGCACTCAAGGCCGCAATCGCCTTGTCGTACTGGCCCATGCCGAGGTAGATCTGGCCCAAGTTCATCCGCGCATCGTCGCCTTCCTCTCTGTCTGGCCAGGCGTCGGCCGTGTAGCTCGCCAGCTTCACGAGCCGGTCCAGGTCGCTCAATCGATCGACTTCCACATAATTCGTATAAGCCTCGGCCAGGGATTGCATGGCGATCTCGGACGCCCTGGGTGACAATCCCCCCTGGGGATAGCGACGGGCGAGGTGCTCGGCCAGGACGTCGGCCTCGTAATACCGCTTGGTCGTGAAGTAACAGAACGCCAGCTCGTACCGCGCATGGTTGGCCTTGTCGATGTCGCGCGTGAGGTCGGCCTTCCGGACGGCGGCCTGCAAGAGGACGATGGCACGTTCCCACTCATGTGAGCCGATGGCGTCCTCCGCCTTGCCGACGGCATCTTCGTAGCTGAGGCGACTCACTTCCTCGGCTCGCATGGCCGAGCTGGGCCGGTATTTCTTGAGCAGCTCGAGGGCGTCTTTCTTGTAGGGCGAGACGGAGCGGACGACCTGGCTGGTGGCCTCGACGATCTGCCCAATCGCCCTCGATCGCTCGTTGGCCGCCTTGATCTCCGGCATCTGGGCATCGATGTTCTTGGCCAGCTCGAGTTGCACTCCCAGCCCGGCCGCCGACCGCCGCTCGTCGCCGCGGTTGTAAGTCGCGAGCCATCGCGACGCCTCGTCGGCCGCGAGGGCATACTGCTTCCGCCTGCCCAGCGCGACGATGTAGAAATAGCCGACGTGGCGCTGCAGCTCGCGGAGCCGGGGCTCGGTGTGCCCCATCAGCTCCTTGTAAATCGCGATCGCCGAGCCGATCTCGCCTTGTTCCTCGTAGCACTTCGCCTGCCACATCCGGGCGGCCAGACCGGCCCACTGCTCGCGGTGATTCTTGTGCACGTAATCAAACTGATCGAGCGCCTCCTTGAGCGACTTCGCCCGTTCGGCCGAGCCCGCGGGAAACGTCGCGGCCAGCTCATAGTCGGCGACGCCTTGTTGTAACAGAGCGTCCAGCAGCGTGGCGTAGATCGAGTCGCGCTCGGCGACTCGCGGGTCGGTTTTGTCCATGTATCCCACAAGTTTCTTGTGGGCGGTCTGCAATGGCTCGATGACTTTGGCATAGCTGGCGTGAGCCTCGGTGAAGGCGGCGCGTGCCTCCGCGACCTTGGCTTGCTTCTTCGCCGGGTCGGGCGTGTCGTCGCGGATCAGCATCGCCGTGTGGCCGCGCTCGAGGAGCAGTTTCCCCATCTGCACGTGGGCATCACGCGCCTGGCGAAGCTGGGGATTTGCCTTGACGAAGCCCTCGAGCTTGTCGCGAGCCTCCTTCAGAAGGTCCTCGCGGCGGACCAGGTCGCCCGACCTGGCAGCCTCGTCGATCAGGATCCGGCTCTCCTCGTAGTCGAGGACGGCCTTGACGCTTTCCGGCTGGGCCGCGTCGCCACGGAGCTGCACGATGTACTCGAGCGCAAGGTCGTGAAGGCCCCATGCTTTCAATTCCTGCACGAACGAGAGCGCCGTCCGTGGGTCCTCGCCGGCCCGGACCGGCCCGATGGCTCCGGCAAGCACCATGGCCATCCCGGCCAGCACGATCCCTTTCAACCCGACATCACGGCGTGGCATCATCGGCTCCTCCCGTTCCACGACTTCCGAGCAGGCCCTCGATCCCTTGTGTCAATCTGTGCGGCGCGGGACGGCGGCACTCACCTGCGCTGGCGGAGATGCATTCCCACTTAATATTTAAGACTGACCGTGATGGCCCGTCAAGCGGGCCGGGGGGCCCGCTCGTATAAAGGATGAAGGTCTATTCGTCGCCAAAGGGTCCGTATTGTCTGACGTTGCTCGCCTCATCGCCTTCACCCACACGATGGTAACCCGGTTCGTGGTGACAAGGAACACCCGCCCCGACCGACCAGACATCGGACTTCCGGAAGCCGGCGAACGACTCCTCAACCATGAGCCCGATCGAAAGGCCATCGACACACGACGGAAGGAAGTGAAGGTCGAGGGCTCGCGCGGGCTCGATCAAGCCCAGCTTTTCATCAGCCCAGCCTCGCCCTCCCCTTCAGCGACCGATCCGATCTGGGAGTCAAGTTGTCCCGCCCGAACGATTGACGTCGCGAACCGTCGCGCCGATAATCCAGCCACCCGTCCACTCGATCCATGAACATCGTGACTTCCGAGGCAAGCGAGCATGGCGACCACCACGAGCGAAGAGCGCGATGCGGATGACCGTTCGTGGTACATCGTCGGCCGCTGGCGGGAGTACCAGGGGGAGGGCCGCTCGAACCTCTTGCGGATCGTCGGTATCGCGGCCTTTTACAGTGTCGAGCTGGCCAATTACCGGGGGTTCCGCCTGGGCTATTTCGAGATGCCCAGGCTCGAGACTGTGGACCGGCCGTTCCACCTGGCGGTCACGGCCCTGGCGGTCGCCTGGACGATGACGGCCCTGGCGGTGCAGATCTGCCTGCGGCGCCAGGTCTTCCCGGCCTCGCTCAAATTCCTTTCGACCGGCGCCGACATCGCGCTGATGACGTGCGTCCTCTGCATCTCGAACGGCCCTCGCAGCCCCTTGGTGGTCGGCTACTTCGTGATCGTCGCGCTCGCGGCCCTGCGGTTCAGTCTGCCACTGGTCTGGTTCGCGACGGTCGGGAGCATGCTCGGCTACCTCGCGGTCCTGGGCCACGCGAAATGGTTCGCCGCTGGTGATCTCAGGGTGCCGCGCTACCATGAGGTGATGTTCCTGCTGGCGCTGGGGCTCACCGGGATCACGATCGGCCAGGTGCTCCGAGCGGTGCGGTCGATGGCCGTCGATTACGGCGCTCGCCGCGCGGCTGAAACGGGGAGAGGCTCCTGATGGCACAGCCGGATGCCACCGGGTTGGACTGCCCCGAGTGCGGCGCCTCGAACCGCCCCGGCGCCACCGCGTGCTTCCTGTGCGGTCATCGTCTCGACACGGCCCGGCCCGAAACAAGGACCGGAGCTCCGAAATCGCCGGCGTCACCCACCTCCCCCGAGCTCGTCAACCCGTATGCGCCCCCGACCACCTTCGTCTTACCGGCCCTCCCGTTTCGGATCAGTTCGCTGATGTTGGTGATCGCGGTGATCGTGGTCTGTCTAGGGGTCGGGCCCTTCGGGGTTGCGCCGGCGCTGGTGTACACGTGCATTGTCGTGGCCAAGAGTAAGGCCAGGGGAAGGCCGATGGCCGTGCTCGAACAGTTGAGTACCTTCCTCGCCGCGCTCATCGGTGTCGTGGTGATCGCAGTCTCCGCCTTCATCGCCTTCCTCGTGACCTGCTTTCCCATCGGCATGGCTGCCGACGCGAGTGGTACGGGTTTGACCATCGCGTTCGTGATCGGTGGCATGGCTGCCGGCGCCGCGGCGTTCTTGACTTACCTTCTCCTCACCAGGAAACGCCGGAGAGAGGGGATCCCGGGAAAACCATGACACAACTGCGCGACCACACCTTCCTCGGCATGACCCAGAGCCTTTGCCCCCTATGCCTGGCGCTGGTGCCCGCCAAGATCATCACCAAGGGGGGCCGCGTCTACTTCCGCAAGCGCTGCCCGACCCACGGCGTCCGCGAGGATTTCATCTGCTCCGACGTTTCTCAATACGATCAGATGCAGTACAGCCTCCCGGGCAAGGTACCGCCGCGGTACGGGGTCGAGCCGGACAAGGGGTGTCCCTTCGACTGCGGCCTCTGCACGGAGCACGAGCAGCACACCTGCGTTGGGCTGGTCGAGATGACCTCCGCGTGCAACCTGCGCTGCCCGATGTGCTACGCTTCCAGCGGACCGGGTGGCGTTCATCTGAGCTACGACGAATGCGTCCGGTCGGTCGACCGCCTGGTCGCGGTCGAGGGCCGCGCCGAGGTGCTTCAACTCTCCGGGGGCGAGCCGACGGTCCACCCCGAGTTCCTCCGCGTGCTCGAGTACGCGGCCGGGCAGCCGATCGACATCGTCATGATCAACACCAACGGCATCCGGCTGGCCCATGACCCCAGCCTGCTCGACGGCATCGAGCGGTTCAAGCACCGGGTCGAGGTCTACTTCCAGCTCGACGGGTTCGACGACCGCGGCTCCAAGGTGCTCCGCGGCGAGTCGCTGGTCGAGACGAAGCTCACGGCCATCGAGGCCCTGGGCCGGCGCGGGATCAAGACCTCGCTCGTGTGCACGCTCCAGCCGGGCGTCAACGACCACGAGATCGGCGCGATCGTCCGGTTCGGGCTGGAACGGCCCTGGGTCACCGGCGTCAGCTTCCAGCCGGCCACCTATTCAGGCCGCCATGTGCTGCCCGAGGACCTCGAGCGGCGGATCACCTTCCCCGACGTGATCCGGGCGATCGCCGTTCAGACGGACGGAGTCTTCCGTGAGGACGATTTCATGCCGTTGCCGTGCGCGCACCCGAACTGTCATAGCCTGACCTACGCCTTCCGCTCGGGGGGCCGGGTCGTCCCCTTGCCCCGGTTCATCGACGCGCGCAATCATCTCGAAATCCTGGCCAACGGCATCTTGTTCACCCGCAATCGCGCCCGGCAGCTCATCGATCAATACCTCGCCAAGGTCGGCGGCTGCGGCGCCGGCTGCGCTCCCTCCGCGAACGCGAACGCAAACGGCAACGGGCAGGAATCCGCCGACCCGATCGAGCGAGCCGCCTCCGACTTTTTCGCCCGCGCGCTGGCCGAGCAGCTTGCCCAGTCGGACGTGTTCCGGATCACGATCACGTCGTTCCTCGATGCGTACAACTTCGACGTCCGCCGGCTCATGAAGTGCTGCATCCACCACGTCCTGCCGAGCGGCCACGTCATCCCGTTCTGTGCCTACAACGTCCTGTACCGTGAGGGACACGTGGTCTTGCCCGCGCTCCGCGACGCCGGGATTCTGCATCGGGCGGAGGCAACACGCCCCGGCGCCCTGATCGATCTGACCGGGTAGGAGAAAGTGCATGGGTGAACGGACCGGATTCGTCTGCCCCGAGTGTGGCGCCTCGAACCGCGCCGGGGAAACCGTGTGTTTCCTCTGTGGTCATGGTCTCGACACGCTCCGTCCCGAGACAAGGAAGGGAGTTCCGAACTCGCCAACGTCACCCGAGCTCGTCAACCCGTACAAGGCCCCGACAACCATCGTCTCACCTGCCCTTACGTTCCGGATCAGTTCGCTGCTGTTGGTGATCGCGGTGATCGCGGTCTGTCTGGGGGTCGCGCACGAGAACTGGGGCATGGGGATCTTACTGGCCATCACGGTCACGCCGGCACTGTTGTATACGATGATTGTAGCGGCCAAGAGTAAGGTCAGAGGAAGGCCGATGGCCGTTTTCAAAAAAATCGGTACCTTCCTCGCCGCGATCGTCGGTGTGGTGGTGATCGCCGGGTCCGCCGTCATTGCCTTCTTCGTGACCTGCATCCCGGCCGTTGCTATCAGCCGCGATATGAACATCGTGGCCGTGACATGTTACACGGCGGGCGTCGCCACCGCGGCGCTCATGACCTATTATCTCCTCTTCATGAGAGGCCGGAGGAGCGGGAGCCCGGGGAAACCATGACACACCTGCGCGACCACACCTCCGTCACGCCAGCGCGTCCTTCACGACCTGGCCGCGAACGCCGGTGAGCCGATAATCGAAGCCCTGGTAGAAGTAGGTCAACCGGGTGTGGTCCAGGCCCATGAGCTGAAGGATCGTGGCGTGGAGGTCGGAGACATGGCAGCGCTTCTCCACGGCGTTGAAGCCCAGCTCGTCGGTCGCGCCGATCGCCTGGCCGCCCTTGACTCCCCCACCCGCGAGCCACATCGTGAAGCCGTAGGGGTTGTGGTCGCGCCCGGGCTTGTTGATCCCTTCACTGGTGGGCGTGCGGCCGAATTCACCACCCCAGACGACCAGCGTCTCGTCCCACAGGCCGGTGCGTTTCAAATCGGTGAGCAGCGCGGCCACCGGCTGGTCGGTCTCGCCGGCGTGGAGCGTGTGGTTCTTGATGCAGTCGGAGTGGCCGTCCCAGGTATCTTCCAGATGGCCGCCGCCGGAATAGAGCTGGATGAACCGCACCCCGCGCTCGAGCAGGCGGCGTGCTAACAGGCACTTGCCGCCGAAATCTCGAGTCCGCTCATTGTCCAGGCCGTACATCGTCCGGATTCGCGTGTCCTCCCGTTCCAGGTCGACAACCTCGGCGGCCGTCGTCTGCATCTTGAAGGCCAGCTCGTACGACTGGATCCGCGCGGCCAGGTCCGTCTGGTCGGGATGGGCTGTCAGATGTTGACGGTTCAAATCCTGGATGAGATCGAGCGTATGCCGCTGGGAACGGTTGCTCGTCCCTTCGGGAGTCGCCAGGTCCAGGAGCGGTGAGCCCTTGCTGCGGAACAGAGTGCCCTGGAACGCAGCCGGCATGAACCCGGTGGCCCAGTTGGAGGCGCCCGAGATCGGGCCGCCGCGCGGGTCGGTCATTACCACGAAGCTGGGCAGGCTCTCGCTCTCGGTCCCCAGCCCGTAGCTGAGCCAGGCGCCCAGGCTGGGCTTGCCGATCACGACGCTGCCGGTATTCATCTGGAGGCAGCCGGAGGCATGCGCGGCCGTATCGGTGTACAGCGAGCGGATCACGCACAGGTCGTCCGCGAACAGGGCCGTGCGCGGAAACAGGCTGCTGATCTCCAGGCCGCTCTGGCCGCGCTTGGTGAACGGGAATGGCGACTTCATCAACCGCCCGACGGGGCGGCCGTTGGAACCGACCGGTGTCGTGCCCCGGTAGGCCGTTCCGTGGTACTTCTCGAGCGCGGGCTTGTAATCAAAGGTGTCAACCTGACTGGGAGCGCCATTCATGAACAGGAAGACGACATGCTTGGCCCGGGCCGGAAAATGGGGCGGCTTGGGTGCGAGTAGAGACCGCTGTATGCCGGCGGTCGATTCCTGCTCGACTTCCCCCGCCTCCGCGGGCCCCGAGAAGAAGCCCGCGCGCGACAAGAGGTCGATCAAAGCCAATCCGGCGAACCCGCCCCCGACCTCCCAAAGGAACTCCCGCCGCGACCGGCCGCACGGCGTCGGATTGGGGATGAATCGCGATGAACGGGGTGTGGCTGTCATCGGTCGCCCCCAGCTAATCCGGATAAACGAACTCGTTCATGTTGAAGATCGCGCGGCAGAGCTGCACCAGAGCCTGGTGTCGCGCCTCGGCTTCCGTGTGAGGAGACCGCGTCCGAGCGGCCTCGATCAGGCGCCCCTTCGATTCTTGAGCCAGGAACCCGAGCATGGCGGCGACTTCGGCTGGACGAGGCATTCGGCAGACGGTCAGCAGATAGCCGCGCTCGACCTGGGCGGCGGGATCCGGGCCGGCGTCGCGTTCCAGCCGGTCCGCCAGGTACTGGGCCTGGCGGTTGACGAAGTCGCCGTTCAAGAGCGTGAGCGCCTGGGTCGGCACGCTGGTGACGCTGCGCCGGGCCGCCGATCGGGTCGTGTCGCAAAAGTCGAGGACGTCGAGCATCGGCACGATCAACGACCGCTTCACAAACGCATAGATCGTGCGCCGGCGGGCGGCGGCCTCGTCGAACGGCTTCCAGATCGTGTTGGGGTCGCTATGTCCGGCGAGGGCCGCCTTGGGGATGAACGGGTACATGCTCGGGCCGTACAGCGTGCGGTCGAGCTCGCCGCTTGCGGCCAGCATTGCGTCGCGGATCACCTCGACCTCGAGCCGCCGGTACGGCATTCGCGAGAGGAGCTGGTTCTCGGGGTCGAGGGCGGCGAGCCGGGGATTGGTTCGGGTGCTGAGCCGGTACGTGCTGCTGGAGAGGATCAGTCGATGCAGGTCCTTGATGCTCCATCCGTGCTCGACGAACCAGCAGGCGAGCCAGTCCAGCAGCTCGGGGTGGGTTGGGGGCTCGCCCATCGTGCCGAAGTCGCTTGGCGTCCGGACCAGCCCGGCGCCGAAGTGGTATTGCCAGACCCGGTTGACGATCGCGCGGGCCGCCAGTGAGTTGTCGGGGCTGGTCAACCACCGCGCCAGGGTGAGCCGCCGCCGCGAAGTCTTGGCGGCGGGCGTCGGCGCGGGGAACGCCGGCTGTGACTTGACCAGGACAGCGGGGAAGCCGGGCCCGACTTCAGGTCCAGGGCTCGCCGCCTGGCCGCGGAGCAACAGCCGGCTCACCGGTGGCCGGGAATACGGCTCGCTGAGGTAATAGCCCTGTGGGAGCTTGAGCTCTCTGGCTGCGGCGATCTCGGCCGGCGTGCCGATCGGCAGCGTCAGCTCGGTGCGGCCATTCACTGGCCGGCGGAGCGGCTCGAAGATCGCGACCATGCGGTAATAGTCGTGCATGGTGAGCGGCTCGAACTTGTGGTTGTGGCAGCGGGCGCAGCCGATCGTCAGGCCGAGGAAGACCTCGGACGTCGTGTTGACGATGTCGTCGAGCTGGTCGTAGCGATCTTGTTTCGGGTCGGCCGGCTCGTCGTCCCAGGGGCCAAGCCGGTAATAGCCGGTGGCGACCAGCGTCTCGGCGGTGACCTCGCCTTCGGGCAGCTCATCGCCGGCAAGCTGTTCGAGCACGAACCGATCGAAGGGCTTGTCGGCATTGAACGCGCGAATGACGTAGTCACGATACCGCCAGGCGAACGGCTTGGCGGCGTCGCGCTCGTAGCCGTTGGATTCGGCATAGCGGACGAGGTCGAGCCAGTGCCGCGCCCACCGCTCGCCGTACGCAGGGCGGGCCAGCAGGTCCTCGACGAGCCGCTCGATCGCATGCGGAGACCGCGCGACCTCGTTCTGAAACGCTTCCCGCTCCTCGAGCGTGGGCGGCAGCCCGGTCACGTCGAGGAAGAGCCTGCGAACGAGCGCCTGGGGCTCGGCCGGCGGCGCAGGCGGCAGGCCCTTTTCTTCGAGCTTCGCCAGCACGAACCGGTCGATCGGGTTCCTGACCCACGCGGTGTGTTTGACCGGCGGCACCGCCGGCCGTTTGACCGGCTGAAAGGCCCAGTGTTCCCGGTCCTCAGCCTTGATGACAGCGTCGTAGCCGGCCAGATCCGCGGGGTTCTTGGTGAGACGCGTCGGGTCATCCGCCCGGAGCGCGGGGAAAGAGAAAGCGGCCAGCAGCAAGCCAAGGATGAACGCGCAACTTGTGCAAGACCAACTTTTCACCACGCCAGCCTCACCCTCCCGGAAACGTCTTCACAATTCTACGAATCACGCAACGTTACTTAGATTAAGGTTTCCGGGCCTGTTAAACAAGTTGTGGATCATCACGCGGCGTGGAAGCCGGCGCGCGGATCGTCGTCGCGGGAGCAGCTCGGCCGCGTGCAACATTCGGATGCGCCCATCCGGGCTATAGAGATCGGACGCAATGAGGTCCGTTGCATGGCCGGGCCGGCGAGACCGTCGATGAGCTCAGCCCCGCGATTCATCCTCGACTGGATCGCCGCAGTTTTTGGTTCACCGTGTCCACCGAGAATTTCTCCGGGTCGAACCTCCCGCCGATCCACTCCTTCATTTCCTGGTGATTCTCGTGCTTCGGGTTGCTGATGGCCGCGAGGAAGTCGGCATAGCCCCAGCTCCCGCCGCAGTCCTCGGGAGGGCAGGCTCGCGCCCCATCGACGCACCGGGGATAGGTGATCTCTGGCTCAGGCTCGACGGTCTTCTCGAACAGGATCTCGTGCTCCCAGGAGTCGCCGAAGTCGTACTCGTAGACGATCCGGACCTTCCCGCTGCCCTTGACGATCTGGCGCAGTCGAATGCCATTTTCGTCTTCCATATCCATGTCGAGGTCCATCTCGTCAAGAGGCGCCTCGCCGTAGTATTGGTTGTTGATGATAAACTGATGCATGTGGCTGTGTTCCCAGCCCATGGCGGTCTGGATGATCTCGTGAAGTTCGCCGAGGGTGCAGTCAGGCACCTGGATCCGCCTCCAGATGGGCGGCTTGATGTCGCGGAGCGTGATCTTGATCTGGTAGACATCGCCGGTGGTTCGGGCTGGCGGGGACTTCGTTGGTTTCGTTTCAACCTTCGATGTCGGGCGTGATGCTGTGACCAACGTCGTTTCGGGTTCCGACACCTTGACCCAGGCCCACTCCGTCTTGATCCCCAGCTTGGCCCTGACCTGATAGAACAGAGCATTGCTGATCTCGCCGGCATGTCCGGCCTTGGCCCATCTCAGATTGACCCGACGGTAGTCGAGATCCGGGTTCTTGCCGAGGGCCTTGCGGAGGAACTCGGACTTGGTCTCTTTCCGCGCGTCTTTTTTCTCTGCCATGAGTTGCTCCCTGCTGAGTCATCGCTTGAATGGTTCACCCATTACAACCTTCTCAACAATCGATTCACGGTCCCGAGGGCGAACTTCTCGGGGTCGAACTTCCCGCCGATCCACTCCTTCATGTCCCGGTGATTCTCGTGCTTCGGGTTGCCGATCGCTTCGAGGAAGTCGGCGTAGCCCAAGCTGCCCCCGACATCATCCGGGGGGCATGCTCTGGCCCCAGCGACGCAGCGGGGATACGTCACCTTCGGCGCGGGTTCCATGGTCTGTTCCAGGACGATTTCGTGCTGCCAGGAATCGCCGAAGTCGTACACGTAGGTGAACCGGACCTTCCGCCCCATCCTGGCGACCTGGCTGAGCCGGATCTCCTCCTCGTCCTTGGTTGCCGTCTCCCAGTCCATATCGTCGGGATCTAGGGGCCCGTAGTATTCGCCCCGGATGATGAACTGGTGCGGATGGGAATCGTCCCAGCCCATGATGACTTGCAGGACGTCGTGAAGTTCGCCCAGCGTGAAGTCGGGCACCTGAATCCGCCGCCAGATCGGCGGCGCGCTCCCCTCAAGGGTGACCTTGAACTGGTAGATGGCACCGGACTTGTCGATCGCCTGGCGTTTCTCCTGCAGGCGCTTCTCGTCCAAGGCGACCAGGAAGTCCCCGATCTTGTCGAAGACGGCGTTGAGTCGCTTCTTGTCAGCGGGCGGGACGAAGGCGAGCGAGGCGTCAATCTCCTCGTACATCCGTTCCAGTTCCGTTTCCGTGAACCCAAGGGCCCGCGTCCCACCGGGGGGCTCCTCGATCTTCTTCTTGAGCCCCAGGGTCAGGCGAGTGGCATGACCCAGCGATTCCCACTGCTTATCGGTCAGCTTGAGCGGGAACGTCTCGTCCGGTTGTTTTCGCTTCTTGGCCGGCATGGCAAGTACTCTATCAGCCGATCGCGAGGGTGTGGCAGCCTGATCTCAAGTCCGTATTTTGGTGCAGTCTCGAGGAGCTTCTGGATGACCTCGAGCATTGATGTTACGCGTTCCGATTCCCCTTCGATAGCCTCTCGACCCAACGCGGCTGATCCGCAACAGGTCGTAGGGTGGGTCGAAACGATGCTGTGCATCGTGAGGCCCACCGATCGCCACGGCTCTCCCGGTGGGCCTCGCCGCGACGAGTCGCGGCTCGACCCACCCTACTCATCGCTTCTGCGGGAACCACTCCCGCCCAAAGATGCGCGCACGGCGCGGAGAACGTACGGAGCTAGAATCTACCTCTTCGTCAGCCGAGGCGGTCCTGGTCCTGGGCCGGCCTCGGCACACTTGCCAGTACTGTGGTTCGGGTATGATCGTAGGCGAAGCTCGGCGGGCCGGTCCGCTGCGCGTCTTCGTCAGGCAGCGGATGACACTGTTTTTTGGATTGGTCGTCGGCGAGCCGGTGGATTGATTGCCGGAGCGCACGACCGTGTTCCTTTCCACGCGGGTAGCCCGACCCCGAAACCGTGAGAATGCATAGGTCGCGCGGTCAGGCGCCGGGCCCCGTGGCACTGGCCGATCGAGCGATTGGCTCCAGACGCCTGGTCCCGACGGCCAGCTCATCGATCCACAACGTTTGCTCATGCGGCAGCAGGCCGGGCCCGAAATAGGGGGTTAGCAGGAACTGGTTGAACTTCATCTTGGGGAAGTCGCTCGAGCGGAGAATCACGTCGGTGCGATCCACGACGAGCTTCCTGTCGAACCAGGCGCGCACGACCCCGTCCGCAGTGGGTTTGTCGCGCTTCAAATCCAGGCTATTGAGCTGGAACATGGCTTCGACGCAGTGCCATTTGTCGTCGTTGAACAGGACATCGCGGCTATCGTAGAATTTCCCGTTGTATCCGCCGCGCAGCGGGCCTTGGGTGAGGCCATGCGGCATGTCTCGATTCTGAATATCCTGGGCCGCCAGGCGCAGCTTGCCTTCTTGCGGCTCGATGTACACCGTCAGATGGCTTTGCGCCGGTCCGTGATACTTGCCGTTCTCGGTGGTCAAGAAATGCATCAGGTGCGGATGATAGTCGCGCCCGGTCCAGCTCCAGTTCTTCGAGAGCTTGATGGAAAACCGCACGTGGACGGTCTCCGTCGGATCGAACAACCGGCGCAGTCCTGACGAGCCATCGGGTGTGGTTGTGCCCACCTTCCAGTGATACGCGATGCAGCCGCCACCGGCAAAGGCGTCCGCGCCGGAGATCGTGAATCTCTGTCCGTCATACCACCCGCGTTCGAGCAGCCGTGCGTCATCGAACCCTTCGCGGAAGAGCAAACCGGCGGCCTTGTCGATCGGCTGGGCCGCGACGGCCGCCAGATTCGTCACGAGCAGGACGACTGCCGTCCGGATCACTGTCGTGATCGTCGTTCGCTTTTTCCGAGTCAGGGCCTTTTTCGGGGACTCCTCGCTGAACACCACCGCGGGGACCCCCTCACCCGGCCTTCGGCCACCCTCTCCCCGCCGGGGCGAGGGTAAGACACGAGAGCCGGTGGCGTCCCGACCTGCCAGTGCGAAAGGGTTAACTGGTCGCCCTCGCCCCTTTCGGGGAGAGGGGTCGGGGTGAGGGGGAGGGCCGTGGAGATCGCCGCGTCGCCCGGCCAATCCAGGTGGCGATCGGCGAGAAATCTCGTCTTTCGGCATGGCTTTGTCCTTGTGCATACGAGTTGTAAGTGCTTCCTTCCTCTGTGTTAACTCCAATGCCCGTGATCCGGCGCAGAAAACTCCTTCCGCGTGCGTGACACGAGCCTGAAGAGAGTGTCTCTCCCTATGGAGGAACGACACGCGGGCGATCAATGCAACCTCGGACAGGACGCAACGACCCCTGGCGGTCCTCCACTTTGGCTCCGATCGACGACGATTTCACCCCCCAGACGAGGAGGACGCCGTGATGCTCACGAAGTATTGGCGCCGATTCCGCCGCCATCCGCAGGTCGAGTTGCTGGAGGGGCGTACCCTCCTGACCTCCGGCGCCCTGGACACCAGCTTGGGCGGCACCCGAGTGTTGACAGTCGTTCGGGAGTAATGGCGGGGTCGTCACCGATATCAGCCAGGTCTATAGCAACGAAGAGTTCAAGGCTCTTCGGTGTTGTCACACCAGGTTCGACGACCCATCACGCGAGTTGAAGGCCGTGTTCCGATCCCCCTTCCCAGACAAAAGCCAAGAGAATGTGATCTCTGTCGGTTGGGTGGAGCGGGTGTGCACCGACAGAAGTATGACCGTTCCGAAACACCTTGATTGTGAGGAGCAACTCATGAAGAAGCCGACGTTTGTCCCCACGCCCGATCTCTTGGAGACCCGGATTGTCCTCTCGGGAGGGCCGAAGTTCACCAGCAGCAGCGCGGCGATCCTGACGTCGCATGCTCTCGGTCAGACCTACAGCCAGATCGAGAAGGCGTTCGTCAACTTCGCGCGACACCGACAGAACTACAACGCGCTCGAGGTCAACCTGGCCACGGCGGTCAACCGCGTTCCCTGGAACCGTCGGGACGGCCTGCTCGCCACGGTCGAGGCCGAACCCTCGGCGGTCCGGTCCGATATCGCCAGCACGGTCACCAAGCCGGTTGTTACCGAGATGCAGAACACGGTGGCCGAACTGAACGATTTCGTGCAGAGTTCGGCACCACGGCCCGCCAGGTCCGGCAACACGGCCCCGAGTAGTCCCGTCCGGGTGCTGACAGCGTCCTCACCCTCCCCCGCGACGACCATCGGGTCCGGCACGGTCACCGGGCCGACAGGGCAGGCCAACGCGGTCATTGTTCAGCCGGCGGATGGGAAGATCGTCGCGGCCGGCATCGCGCCGAACAGTTCGGGCTATGGCAGCTTCGCCCTTGCCCGGTACAATCCGGACGGCACGCCGGACGCCGGCTTCGGTAGCGACGGCCAGGTCGTCACGACAATGAGCACGAGCGGCAGCAGCATTTATGGCGCGGCCATCCAGCCGGACGGCATGATCGTCGCGGTCGGTGATGCCGTCATCGCGAAGACATCCGGCCACTCCAGTAGCTTGGGGGACGAATTCGCGGTGGCGCGTTACACCACCAGTGGCGCCCTGGACACGACGTTTGGCGGGACCAAGGGGAAAAACGGCAAAATCACGAACGCGGGCGAGGTCTTCCTCTCCTTCGGCTCGGGCATCGATCAGGCCCGCGCCGTGGCGTTCGAGACGGTGGGCGGCTCGACGGAGATCGTCGTCGCCGGCTGGACCAACAGCGTGACCGGCCACCCCGAAGTCGCCCTGGCACGGTACAACTCTCACGGTAGCCTCGACACGACCTTCGCCGGAACGGGCACGGTCGTGACGAGCATCCCCAATAGCTCCATTGCCCCCTCCGCGTACGCCGTCGCGGTGCAGCCCGACGGCAAGATCGTCGTGGCTGGGGGAACCAATGGCCCGGGCCCCTATCCGGCCTTCCTGGCGAGGTACAACGTCAATGGGAGCCTCGACACGACCATCGGGAACCACGGCCTGGTGGTCTCGCAGTTCACTTCCCAGGATGCGTTTAGCGGCGTGGCGATCCAGACCGACGGCAAGATCGTCGCCGTGGGTGCGGGCGCCGTCGGGGGCAATTTCGTCGGCGAGGTCGCGCGGTACAACTCCGACGGCACGCTCGATACGACCTTCGGCGGAGGGACCGGCGTGGTCCTGAACGGAGCAGCCGGCACCCAGCTCAACGCCGTCGCCCTCCAGGCGAACGGACAGATCGTGGCGTCCGGGGTGGCCCCGAACTACGAAACGCTCGTAACCCGGATCAACGCCGACGGCAGCCTGGACACCACATACGGGTCGGGCGGCAGTGTGATCACGGCGATCGGACAGTTATCGCAGGACAATGCCGTCGCCATCCAGCCTCTTGACGGTGAAGCCGTCACGGCGGGGTTCACGAGCACCACCAACGTGCTCTGGCCGAACAGTCATTTCCTGGTCAGCCGCTACACGACCAGCGGCCAGCTCGATACGACCTTCTGAGCAGTAACCGTTCCGAGTCGATGAGGAGAGCAGCCGTGAGCAACGGTGATGCCATTTCCGAGTTGCTCATGGAGAAGGCCCGCGCCGGCGACGGGCCGGCGCTGGGCCGGCTCCTGGAGCTGTACCGCAACTACCTGCGAGTGGTGGCCCGCGCCATGATCGGCCAGGCCCTGCGGGTCCGGCTCGACGCGTCCGACCTGGTCCAGGAGACGTTTCTGAAAGCCCACCAGGAGTTCGGGCAGTTCCTGGGTGGGACCGAGCCCGAGCTGGTCTCGTGGCTGCGGCAGATCCTGGTCCGGATACTGGCCAACCAGGCGAGGCACCACCGCCGTCAGGGTCGCGATTACCAGCGGGATGAGCCGCTGGAGGTTCTGCTTGAGCGCTCGAGCTCAGGAGTGCAACGCGCCCTGGCCGCGCCGCTGTCCTCGCCCAGCTCCCTGGTCAGTCGCCGCGAGCAAGCCGTCTTGCTGGCCGACGCCCTGGAGAAATTGCCCCCCGACTATCGCGAGGTCTTCCTCATGCGTAATTTGGAGCACATTCCGTTCGAGGGGATCGCCGTTCGGATGGGCCGCTCCGCCGGCGCCGTGCGGATGCTCTGGACCCGGACGATCAAGAAGCTCTCCCAGTTGCTGGAGGAGGAAGCACCGTGACCCGTGAACTAGATCCCTCGGTCGGGGGTGACAAGGCTGAGGAAGCGGAAGACGCCGAGCTGGGCCGGGTCCTGGAGGCCTACCTGGCGGACCTCGAAGCCGGCCGGCCCGACGACCGGGAGCGGCTTCTGGCCGCGCACCCGGCGATCGCCAGGCAACTGCGCGCTTGCCTGCAAGTCATGAACCTGGCCGAACGCATGGTCGATGCCTCCGATTCCGGATCCCGGGCGCGTCGCCCGGTACCGCGCCTTGATTCCGCGATGATGCCCCCCGGGCAAAGCGCGCTGACCACTCTGGGCTACGGCTCCGGCTCACCTCCGCACGTCCAGCTCCGGGACCTGCCCGATGAGCCGGAGCCGGTGATCAAGCCGGGATCGGCCGAGATGCCGGCGCGGAACGGGGCCAGCGTGGGCCGGTACCAGCTTCAAGGAGAGATTGCCCGCGGCGGCATGGGTGCGATCCTCAAGGGCCGCGACGTCGACTTGGGCCGCGACCTGGCCCTCAAGGTGCTGCTGGAATCGCACCAGGGGAATCCCGAGGTCGTGAACCGGTTCATCGAGGAGGCGCAGATCGGCGGGCAGCTTCAGCATCCCGGAATCGCGCCGGTGTACGAGCTGGGAACTTTTCCCGAGCCCGACCGCCGCCCCTACTTCGCCATGAAGCTGGTCAAGGGCCAGACCCTGGCGGCGCTCCTGGCCGAGCGCAAAGACCGCGCTGGGCGCGGGTCTCCCGCCCACGACCGCGCTGGGCGCGGGTCTCCCGACCCCGCCCACCGCTCGGACCGCGCTGGGCGCGGGTCTCCCGACCCTGCCCTTGACTGCGCTGGGCGCGGGTCTCCCGACCCTGCCCTTGAC
>JBIOJM010000164.1:0-20725 GCA_044450785.1 Isosphaerales bacterium | reverse complement strand
GTACCGAGAAGGTTGATGCCGACCATCCCGTGCCCGGTCCTCTGAGCCTGGACTGAGCCTGGGCCGTTCACCGCGATCTCGTAGAGGGCACCGCCGTATCGGATATCCGTGAAGGGAGCGGAACGCGCGGAGGACAGGAGCCGTCGTTCCTCCAACGACTCAAAGTCGAGTGCAGCCTTGGTGAGCCTTCGACTCGATTTCGAGCGAGAGACGCTCGAGGAACTGGACAGGTGGCGCGGGGAGACCCGGGTCATGAGCACGGCTCCTGATTCCAAAGTTCTTAGCTACTTAGATTTAGACCTGAATGATTTATGCCTCGTGTTCCCGAATCGACGGGACGGCTGTTGTGGCTGTGTAGCCAAGTCGATCGACGGTTCTCGAAAAGAGATCGGCTTGAACCGCATCTCTGCGTAGCGGAACGGAACAAAGTTTTGAGAGTTTTATCGGTGGTTGCGATATTTCGGAAGATCGCTAATCATCGGAATGGTCGCGCGCCGATGGTTGTGACGGTTGAAGCGGTTCATTAAGAACGAAACGGGAGGCCTGGTCTTATGAAACGCCTGTTATCAATGCTGTTCCTCCTCACGCTTGTAGGCGGCCCAGGCTGTCGCTCTCAGCAACTCGCGAGGGACCAGGACCAGTTCCGATCTCGTTTACTTGAACTGTACACAAATCAAATCATGGACAACCTGGTACGTGCCGACCAGGGGCTGCCGATCGTCCAGTTGGATTACACGGCCATCACGGGGACCATTACCCAGAACGGCATGGGAAGTTTCACGAGTACTCAGACGACCATGGACAGCAAAATGCTGGTCATTCCGACGGTCGTGCGAACATTGATGCACAGTTTCACCAACGCCGCGACCTTTAACCCGAGCGCGTATCAGACCAGCGCATTGACGGTCACGGCCAACCCTTTGATCGATCACAATGAGGTTTATGACGCGTACCTGGAGTTTATCGCGCCGAAGCTGGACGGCTCGCCGCCCCAGTTGGTGCACACCGTCGACCCGCCTCCCCCGGGCGCGGCCCACCTGGTTCGTCGCTGCGGTGACCTTTATTACTGGATTCCCGTCCAGTACAAGACCAAATTCCTCGCGCTCGCCCTGTTGACGACCGTCCAGCGGGGCCAGCCACTCACGATTCCCGAGAAGTTCGACAACACGGTGGTCCACGCGACGCGCGATAAGGATCGGGAATCCAAAATCCCGCTGATCTACGCGTACGACGTTGATTTTAGCGAGCCAATGCCCAACGGCTCAGGCACGATGGAGGTTACGATCAAGGACAAGCTCTACAAATTCCCGCTAGCAATCTACAACGGGCCCAAAAAACCGGATCTCATTCCGAAGCCCGAGGACACGCCGGTAAGTCCGGGCAAGTCCACGAAACGGTTCCTGCTCGTTTACGACCCGGACCCGAAGATAAACGGAACCCTCGGCATCAAGCCCGATGATTTCCCCGCAGCACTGGAGAGCCAATCAGTAAAGGTCGCCCTCGACTTCTTCAGGCCGACCATCCCCAACACGGCCCAGCTCCTCAAAAACATTGATAACAACTTGCAACTCCAACGTATGCAGGGGCAGACGGGGAGGGCTTTGCCGTGATCAAGCGCGTCCTCGAGCCCGAAAGGGCTCGAGGCGGGCCTCCGCCGAGGAAACACCGATTCCCAACTTCAACGAGATAGCGTTGAGCGAGGCGATCGGAATACAATCCATGGCCTCTGCCGAGGAGGCACCGATTCCCAACCTAAACCCATGAGAAATGATCATGCCCATGAATAACGGCATCGTCAATCTGACGATCAGCGTCACACTCAAGGACACCGGCGCCCAGGAGCCGTTGACTCCGCTTTTCAGCATCTTGGCCGACGATCATGGGGCCACACCGGGTACGCAGGGCTTCAACTGCAACGGAATAGGCGACAACAACGAGGAGCTTTTGAAGGATATTCTCCGGAAAATCATCGCGTCATACCCCATGAAACCGATCAGCCTTTGCATCAGCGGCTCGGTAATTGTTGCCGATGCGGAGTGTGCAGGCGGGCGCGGCATTGCCGCACCCGCGGCCGCGGCCGCTGCGCTCATGCCCGCCGCGCCCAAGAAAGCCGCACCCAAGGCCGCAGGGGCGAAGAAAGCCGCACCCAAGGCCGCAGCGGCCAAGAAAGCAGCGCCCAAGACCGCACCGGCCAAGAAAGCCGCACCCAAGCGCGGTAGCGGGCGGAAAACCCCGAAGAAACCAAGCTAGTTCGATCTCGACCGAAGAGGCGGAATCCTCGATCCTGGCTGGAAAGCAACTCAACCCCTTCGGCCTTGACTGGATCGCTCCGCGCGCGACCTCCGGCCGGGGCTGATGGGGGGGGTCGATTTCGGCCGGCAGGAATTGCGGCCATCGGACGGAGCTTGCTCCCGCAACGTCATTTCTCTCCGTCACGCGATGTGGTATCGCTGGAGCCGCCGCCAGTTCAGCAGATCCTTGATGGGTCGAGGGGCTCAAGGGTTCAAGGGAACGATGACGCGCACAGCAATTGGTCGGGGGACAGACAACGACTCCCTGCGTCCCGAATCGGCACCTCCCAACATCGAAGGCTCACCTCGTATTCTCGACGGTCCGGGTCCGCCGCCGTCGGCGGGAATTCGCTTCCACCGGGACAGCAGGCCCGCGGACTTCCCGGCCGACGAGGCACGCCGCGAGCCGCTTTCGCCAGTAGCCCGGGTTGGCTTCGATCTCGGACAGCACGCGGCAGGCTAGCAGACCGGGCGAGCGGAGTCCTTTCTCCCACGACCGGACCGTCGATGGGTCGACGGCCAGGAACGCCGCGAAGGCCGCCTGGCTCATCCCGAGCAGATCGCGCACCCTGCGCACGTCACCGTTCGATACTCCGGCGGTGGGGTGATCTTGTACGTCCGCACGGTGAACCGCGCTTCGAGCGGCTCACCACGCTTAAACCGTCGGCGAGTTCGCGCAAGCCCTGAACCATCTCCTGGCCCTTGGTCCGGGCCGCGCCGCGGACCTGATGATCGGTCCCGCTGGTCATCGACTTCCTCCTTTCAATCGCCATCGCCCAACCCGGCAGCCGTCCACTGGGCTGACGAAAAGTCGGTCTTGCACCGATAATGCGTTCATGCCGTTTTCCTTCGAGGAATGGCAATCCCGATACGGTGGCAGACTTCTGTTGGAGTTGGCGCTGACAGTCGGGCGCGGGACGATGTGTCAAGATGGAAAGGGTGATCCAGAGAACACAGTTGCCAGTCGATCCCATCGAGGGCCCGTCGGCCATGCGACTGCCCCGTGTCCGATTTAGCGTTCGGTTGCTGATGGCCTTCGTCCTGATCCTGGGTGGCCGGCTCGGCTGGGTCGTCCGCCGCGCCCAGGTTCAGCGCGACGCCGTCGCGGCGATCCGGCAGGTAGGGGGATCGGTTGTGTATGACTGGCAGTGGCGGGACGGGCACCCTCACCCGCCCGGCAAGCCGGGGCTGCCGGGGTGGCTTCTTAACCTCTTGGGGCCCGATTTTTTCTACAACGTCAAGCGGGTGGGCCCAGGCGACAAGGCCGACGACGCCCTAATGGCCCAAGTCGGCCGGCTCTATGGCCTTGAGAAGCTGAGCCTCAATGGGTGCAAGGGCGTGACGGACGCCGGGCTGGCCAACCTGCGGTATCTCACCGGGCTGAGGGACCTGGACCTCAGTTTCACCGGCGCCACCGGCACCGGCCTGAGACACCTGGAGGGGCTGACCCGGCTCGAACGGCTGGAACTGCCCTTCGGCCCAACCGCCGACGCCGACCTCGCCCATCTAAAGGGCCTGACCAGCCTGCGATGGCTCCAGCTCCAAGTCACGATTCCGACCATCACCGACACCGGGCTGGCTCACCTGAGGGGGCTGGTCAACCTCCGGACCCTCTCGCTCCACTCCCCCCGGATCACGTCGGCCGGGCTCG
The DNA here is from genome assembly GCA_044450785.1 of Isosphaerales bacterium. Taxonomy (GTDB): domain Bacteria; phylum Planctomycetota; class Planctomycetia; order Isosphaerales; family Isosphaeraceae; genus JBIOJM01. The sequence continues at coordinate 16,783 of JBIOJM010000164.1, read as the reverse complement.
TGGCGCTGCACGACATGACGCGCCTCGAGGCCCTTTACTTGGGCCACACCGGAGTCACCGACATCGCACCGATCCGCCACTTGACCGGATTGACCTCACTGAGCCTATCGTCGACGCCGATCGACGATGCCGGACTCGCGCACGTCGCGGGGCTGGCCGAGCTGCAATCCGTCGACCTGAGTGGGACGAAGATCACCGACGCCGGGCTTGTCTACCTGCGGGATCTCAAGGGGATAACCCATCTCAACATCGATGGTACCAAAATCACCGACGCCGGATTGGACCACGTCGCCGGGCTGACGAACCTCCAGAACCTCTGGTTGAACCACACGGCGGTCAGCGACGCGGGGCTCGCTCGCCTCGCCGGCCTCAACAAGGTCATCCTGCTGTTCCTGGAGGGGACGCGGGTCACGGACGCCGGGTTGGCCCGCCTGGAGGGTCTCAAGGCGTGCGAACAGATCGCGGTCGGCAAGACGGGGGTGACCCAGGCAGGAATCACGACGGCGCGGCGGAACATGCCCAAGACGAGGTTCGTCCGGATCAGTCTCTAAGCGAAGCGAGTGAGGTACGGATGGTGCGGACATCGAGCCAGTTGGGCCGAACCATGCGGCATCTGAGGATCATGCTTCTGGTGTGCATCCTCGGCGCCCTGCTGGGCGGGGTCTGGGTGACGGATTCCCCGTCCCCCTCGTATCCGCACGGGGAGTTTCCAGTCATCCTGATATGGATGCTCGTGGTGGTGGGGCTTGTCGGTGCTCTCGTCCTCATCCGGCGGTCGGCCTCGAGGGGGTTCCGTGACCGGTCCGACGTGTAACGCCTTGCCTATAAACCGGGGCGCAAAAACGGGATAAGTCCAATAATCAAGGGGTTCTCAATGGTTAATTGACTGTGGCTGTTTCTGATGGAGCGGCTAGTTGGCGTGCGTGGAGGGCCAACGAAAGGCTATGAGAGGCTTTGAGTCGGTACAGCCCCTGGCCGGATTACTCTTCTGGGCGTTGCTGCCGCTGTGGTGGGCACCCTTGGCATGGTGGCTGGTGTACTCGCCTTCGCCCGTCCTCGGGGTCATCGGGTTGCTGAGCTTGACCATCGATCTGTTCTTGATTTGGGTGCTGCTCCTTGCGTGTCTGGCCATCGTTGCGGCCCCACCGGCGTTCCTCTTCCGGCGCACCCGCCGCTGGGCGCTACGTTACGGAGGCGCCGCGTTGGTATTCGTCCCGTCGTACCTGGTCGGGGAGCGCTACCTTGGAGGGTTGGTCTGGCGGGACGCGGTGTTCCGGTTTGAGCGAAGGAGCCGGCCAATCGTGCAAGCCGTCCACGCATATCGGGCAGAGCACGGCCGGCCACCAGAAGTGCTGGAGGATCTCGTGCCGGCTTACCTGAAAGAGGTCCCCTCAACCGGTATCGGGGTCAGCTCGAATTACCGATTCGTCGCGGGGGAGAAGGCCAGGGCCTATGGCGAGAACCCCTGGGTCCTCATTGCCTCGCCACCATGTCACCCGATGGGCTTCGATTTGCTGTTGTACTTCCCGCTCCAGAACTATCCCCATACCGGATACGGAGGCTGGTTGGAGCGTATCGGCTCTTGGGCTTACGTGCATGAGTAATCGTTGGTCAGATCCAACGGCTAAACGCGGAGGACAGCGCATGATCGAACCACTTGCCCGGTATGATGAGGTCCGTCCCAATGGCCGACGGACGTTCGAGCTTTTCAAGGATCGATTGGTAGTCGAATCCCGATCAGCGAGAGTCGACAAAGAGATCACAATCATGTTGGCTGATCTGAGGCCGGAGCCGAACAGACTCCACGTTCGCCCCAAGGAGTTCGGTCTCGGTCTTCTCCTGCTCGTTGCTTCAATCGGATTGGTGATCTTTGCTGCGTTGGGCAGGGGGCCGGCCCCTCCAGCGGACGATAAGAGCATCGTCTGGTTTTCGTTGGCCGGAGGTTTCTTCTTCGTTTCGCTCGTAATCCTCGTGAAGACGTCGAGGAAGATCGAGTTCATCCAATTTGTCTCACATCATGGGAATCCTCTTCTAGACGTGGCGCACGTTGGCCCTCAGCGTGCCCAGTTTGGTTCTTTCGTGGATACCTTGATCTGCCAAATCCGTGCAAACCAGAGATGAGATCTCGTCCATGCAGAGCGGGCGAACCAGGTCGGTCTTGGCTTGGGGATGCTCTGCGAGAGATAATCGCCGTTCTCCGCACCAAGACGCGCCAAGATTTCGGTGACGATCCGCATCGTTGGGTCGAGTGGCTCAAGGGTTCAAGGGAACGATGACTCAAACTGAGAGGTTCCGGTCAAGCCCCTGGAGGCCGCACCATGCGACTGGCCCGCCTACGATTCACGTTAAGGCAGATGATGGTCGCTGTCGCCGTCGCGGCCGGTACGCTAGCGAGCCGGGGTTATCTTCTCCATCTCGCCGCAACGGAAGACGTGCTGGATCGTGAGAATACGTCACACATACAAGCACTTCTTGCACGTTCGAGGATATGTGTGGATGTCGAAAACCCGACGCCGCTTTCCGAGCATCATGCACGTCTGAAACGGGCGTACGAGTTAGCCGCCCTTTATCCCTGGGTAGTCCTGGCTCTCGTGGGATCGCTCCCGCTCTGCTCGATGATCTTGGGTCGGATACAGAACAAATTCCGTCTCTCCTTGCGGGGGCTGATGGGTGCGGTCGCCATCCCCGCCATCCTACTCGCGATGCTCGTGCCCACGGCACGGATGAGAGTCGATTGGGAGAACGCGAGAATCGAAGACTTCGCCCTCACTGGGAGCCTGATGCTCGCCGAGACCATCCTTCTGTATTACTCAGTCCTGGCGGCGGTCATGGCACTTGGCCTGATCGATCCCGCCGAACGGGTCGGGCGAGTGAGGCGCATCTTCGTTTACGGGCCGGTGCTCGTGATCATTGCTCTGGTGGCGCTGCTCGAAGTGCTCGATGCCCTTGAACGCCGTCGATGATATGGATGCCAATTGCTCTCACGGGTGATCTAACGCTGAGCCTTTTCGCAAAGGGTCCAGTCGAGCCGTGATTGGACGTTGAGGCGGCCATCGAGGGCAAGACCATGCGTCCTCTGTCTCCGGGAACCTACGGCGCGATCTTCTTGCTGGCTTTAGGCGCTCTCGGGGCCGAGGTCGTCGTAAGTTTCCCGTTCTTCTTCGCGCCGGGATGGGCGAACGGCTGGCCGGGTGGGCTCACAATCCACCAGGTTTGGTCAACGTGGTTGACAGCCACCTTGTTCGTCATGCTCATGACGTGTGGAATTGGAGGTGGTGGAATGTCCGCGGTTGACCTCGACCCGATCCCCCTGGCCGATATGGACAACGAGAGCACGGCCCCGGCGCGCACCGTCGAGATCGCGCGCGGGCAGGGGAGCAGACGATCGGACGCTGGTCGGTCGAGATCCGGGAGATGGGTTGCGACTGTTTTGATCGTGATGCTCTGCTCGCTGCATGGAGCGGCGATCTGGCGGGGCATGGGCGGGCTCCGCGGCATGACCAACGGCTGGCCGCTGTGGCGCGACGACCACCCGCTCTATTACCATAGCGCGCTGGTCACCCGTTCGTTCCTCAAGGATTCCCGAACGACCGCCGGCTATGATCCCAGCTTCATGGCGGGATATGCCAAGAGCGTCGTCTTTCCCGCGTCGTCGACTCTCCCGGAGTTGGCGATTGCCGCGTTCGGCGGAGAGCATCCCGAGCTCGCCTACAAGGTTTACGTCCTGGTCTCGGCCGCGGCCGTTCCCTGGCTGATCGCGCTGGCGTGCGCCCTGTGGAGGATTCCGCCGGCCGGCACGGCGATCGCCGTCTTGCTCGATTTGCTCTACATCTGGACGGACTGGCCGATCAACTACGCCGCGTTCGGAATGCTGCCGTATTTTCTCTCCATCCCCCTGGCACTGGTCGCAACCGGCGCATTTGCTCGTTTTCTGACGCGCGGTGGCGTGATCAACTGGCTGATTTCCGCCAGCCTGATGAGCCTGGCGTTCCTGGTCCATCTGACCACGGCGATGGTGATCGTCCCGGCGGCGGCGTTGTCGTACGTCGCCGCGGTGGTGCGCGGGCGTATCCATTCCGCTCGCGAGGCCCGGGACGGACACCCTTCCACGACGGGCCAGCCCGGGTTCGTGCCGGCGCGAAAGCTGACCGTGCTCGGTCACGTTGCCGTGTGGATGATTCCGCTCGTCGTCCTGGCGGTCAACTCATTCTGGTGGCTCCCCGGGATCTGGCTGGCGTCGACCAAGGGGCCGAGTGGCTTCGCGTTCAGCCATTCCAAAGAGGGGGTGGTGCGCCGCCTTGCGCAGATTGTCGGCAGCGAGCCTCCGGTTCAGAGCATCTTGCTGGCGGCCGGCGTGCTCGGCCTGGTCGTGCTCTGGCGGCGCGGTCCGATCCATGGCTGGGCTTTGTTTGGGTTCTGCGCCGCCGGGATTGGCTGGGGTTACCTGGCGGGCGGGTCAGAAGCCCTCGATTTCCTGCAGCCGGGACGGCACACCTACGCATGCTATTCGGCGCTGGCGGTCGCGGGCGGGGCAGGACTCGACGAGCTGCTCCGGCGGCTTCGCTCCGGCCTCCGTGGTGTGGACCGTCTCGATCGATGGGTCGTGGCCGGTCTCGCCTTGGTCGGTATACGAATCGTGGGATATCCCCTGGTCGAGTCGGTCCGGAGCCGGCTCGCATGCGACCTCGAGGTTCATTTCGTCGCGTGGGGGGGATACACCTTGCCGCTCATTGATTCCATCCGCCTGCGCTTCGGGCCGGGCGAGCCTTTCCTGTCGAGCCGTCCTTCACACCGCTTGCTCTGGGTCATCGATCGGGTCAAGGGCCTCCAGCTTCAGCCCGGCGAACGCTTGCTCTACGAAGAGGGAGGATTTGGCGTCCCGGGCGTGCCCGACCCGTTTCAGGGCGGACGATTCAGCGGCCTCCTGCCCGAACGCACCGGCGTCGAGGTGATCGGTGGCCCTTATCTCCACGCTTCGTTGAAAACCAACTTCACCCAATTCGGTGAGGGAAAGCTCTGCGGCAAGGCCAACTGGAACCGAGCGGATTTTGTCCGATACGCCAACTTTTACGGTCCGTCCGCCATATTATGCTGGAGTCCGCGAGCAGTGCGGTTTTGCCGGGAAAACCCGGACCTGGTGCGCATTCTCGACGAGGAAGGGTCGGTCTTGGTTGGCCGGATCGTGGGTTTCGAGGGGGCGTTCATGGAGGGTAAAGGGCGCGTGGAGGCCAGTCCGGGGCGAATTCACATTCGTGAGATGTCCGCCGGACTTGACGGAAAGGTCGTGCTGCGGTATCACTCCGTCCCGTATCTGACGACCAGTCCGTCGGTCGCGTGCGATTCGGAAATTCGGGAGGATGATCCGGTCCCTTTTATCCGCTTGCGACCACCCCCCGGGACGAGTGAGGTCGAGCTCGAGCTGCATTTCCCCGTCGGGCGTTAGCCGTTCGGATCTCCGGCCGATCTTCGCCGCCGGAGCAGACGTCACACGCAAGTGGATTGTGTGAGCGTGGCTCTCTCCACGGAAGGGGCATGCCGTGCCAGCGATCGACATCCTACCGGACGAGCACCGCCGGCTTGAACGGCTCTCGGGCTGGTTCTTCTGGTCGCTCTGGGCGACGATCATCTTGATCGCGGCCGCATTCTACTATGAGAAGGCAGCCGATCATCGCAGTGCCTTCGTGCGCTGGCGGCCCCAGGTGCTGCAATTCTGGGACGGCGTGAACATCTACGACAAGATGCTCTTCCCCAACCCGCCGATCATGCCGATCACGCTTCATCCGTTGATGGTGTTGCCCACGGTTGTGGGCGCGATGTGCTGGTTCGGGATCAAGGTCGTTCTGACGACGGCGGTCCTGATCATGTGCTTCCGGATCGTGAAGCCGGCGGGCGGATCGTATCCGCCGATGTTTCGCTCCCTTGTGTTGCTGCTCAGCCTGCGACCGATCCTGGGGGACCTCCATCACGGCAACAACAACCTGCTGATCTTGTTCCTGGTCGTCGCGATGTACTACGCGTGGCGGAGTGGCCACGACATTCTGGCGGGTCTGCTCTTGGCCCTGGCGACCTCGTACAAGGTGACTCCGGCGCTCTTCTTCCTTTACTTTGTGTACAAACGACAATGGCGAACGGTCGGTTGGGGCCTGTTGGGGATGGGGATCTTCCTGCTGATCGTGCCCAGCATCGTGATCGGTCCCCAGTTCAACGCCGAGTGTTTCGGCATGTGGTGGAGCCGAATGGTGACTCCCTTCGTGGTCAAGGGAGCGACCAGTTCGCAGGAAGTGAATCAGTCGCTGCCCGCGGTCTTGAGCCGGCTACTGACGTACTTGACGCCCGGCCAGGGCCGTTACGATACGCACCTTGTTCTGAACGTCCTATCTCTGCCTCCCTGGCTGGTCAACTACCTGATCAAAACCGTCGCGTTCTGCCTGGTGGGGCTGCTCGCGGTCCTGTGCCGGACCAGCACGACGGACCGGCGTGATCCGCGGCTCCTCGGGGAAGTCGCCCTGGTTGTGCTGACGATGCTCTTTGTCTCGGAGCGGAGCTGGAAGCACCACTATGTGACGGTCCTCATTCCGTATAGCTACCTCATGTACGAGTTCTTCTCGTCGCGGGTCGGTCCGCGCGGCCGGGCGCTCCTGGTCGGCTCGTGGGCCCTGTCTTTCACCCTGATGGCGGCCGCGTCGCCGGATCTTGGAGGTCTCATTGCCGACCAGGGCCACGAGATCGCTCAAGGTTACGGTTCTTTTCTTTGGGCGGGATTCGTGCTTTACGCGATGGTCGCCTGGCGCGTCTGGGCGCGTCGCTCGGAAGCGACCGCGCGCGCCGCGCGGACCGATTCGGGCCCGGCGATTCCCAGGTCTCATCTCACCGCGGTATCAATGCCGCGGCCGATCGCCACGACCTGATCGAAGAAAATCGGTTGTTTTCTGGTGTGGGATGACCGATTTTATCGATAATAGGAAAGAGATCGATTGTGGCGGCCCGGAGGGTTGCCTTCCGAATGGTTAAGAGAAACCGATGGAAGCAACCCGCGGGGGTTGCCTTTCCTACGACCTTTCCCTTCTGGTCGATCTTGGATCGGCCGATTCCTCACGTCCCACTCGGTTGCCGGCCAAGGAGGGCCCATGAACCAGTCAAAGGAACTGCGACGCGTGCGCCGTCGCATCTGCCCCGCTCCCGAGCACTTGGAAGATCGCTTGGTCCTCAGTTCGGGCGAAGGCAGCACCTTTGCCATCATGCCCGGAACTGTCTCGACGGCGGGACAGGTCTCCGCGCTCGGCTTCCAGATCGACCCGTCCCTGTTCACTTCGCCGAGCAAGAACGGCCGGATCGTCCTTGGAATCGACATCGCTCCCGTGACATCCTCGAGCGCGAGTACGACCACTTCCAATCTCAAGCCGGAGATCATCTCGGTCACCGACGCCGCCGGCCACGTGACCCGCGTCCAACATGCGAAGTACGACCCGAAGGTTGCGAAGGCCAATAAGCTGGGCACGACAACCAGCTCGGCCGTCCTCGTGACCGTCAAGGCTCCGGCCACCGGCCAGCCAGCCGCCAACTACTCGGTGCAGGTCAAGGGACTCAACGGAACCACCGGCCAGTACCTGGTCGGATTCTACCTACCGGGCGATGTGGCCGGCACCGGCACGGTCACCAAGACGGATATTCAGACGATCAAGAAGGATCACGGGTTGACAGCCCAGAACACGAATTACAGCTTCGACGCCGACGTCAACCGCGACGGTAGGATCAATAACCAAGACGTGAAGATCGCCCAGGAAAACCTGGGCGTCTCGACCAAGGTCAGCCCGGTCGTCTCCGTGAACCTCGACCCCGCCTCCAATCCCGCCGCCAACCGGACAACCACATTTAGCTCGGTTCACTTCGCCGGCATGGCCACTCCGGGTGCGACGGTCACTTTCGTCGATCAGAGCGGAGGAGCATCGACCACCGCCACGGCTGGCTCGACTGGGGCCTACAGCATCATGGTCCCACTCGTGAGCGGGTCCAACACCTTCCAGGTGACGACCCACGATGGTTTCAAACAATCGATCGCCGGCGCGATCACACCGGTCGTGTATTCGCCACCCTCGTCATAAAAAAAAGGATGAAGGATGAAGGATGAATCAGAAGGGTTTACTTATCCTTCCGCCTTCATCGTTCATCCTTGTCCTTCGTCCCCACGGGCGCGCCGGACGGCATCCTGAACGAGTGGTTCGGGATCGTCATGGTGGTCCCTGAGGGCGGCGTGCGCCTCGTGCGTGCCGATCCGGCCCAGGGCCCATGCCGCCGCGGCGCGGACGGTGGCGTCCTCATGGCGATCGTCGAGCCGGGCGGCCAGGGGAGCGACGGCTTCGGGCAATCGGCGCGTGCCGAGCACGAGCGCGGCATTGCGAACGAGGCCCGCGCGTTTGGAACGCGCCAGCGCGGTCCCCTTCAACCTCGTCTTCCATTCCGAGGCATCGCGCGTCAACCAGTCGAGCATGTCAGGGTGGACCCACTCCGGGCGCTCGTCGAACTCACTCTGACGACCGGGCGGGGCTTTGCGATTCCACGGGCAGACGTCCTGACAGACGTCGCAGCCGAACACCCAGTCGTGGAGCTCCGCCGCCGGAGGGTCGGCCAGCGCCTCGGTGCTCGATGGTCCAGAAGCTGATGCAGCGGCGAGCGTCGAGCTGGTAGGGGCCCGTGAACGCGTCGGTCGGGCAGGCATCGAGGCATCGCGTGCAGCTTCCGCAATGGTTAGACTCGTGCGGCGAGTCGTAGGCGAGCTCGGCGTCGATCAAGACCGCTCCTAGGAAGGTGAAGCTGCCGAGGCGGCGACTGATCAGCATGGTGTTCTTGCCGATCCAGCCGAGCCCCGCCAGCCGTGCATAATCGCGTTCGAGAAGCGGGGCCGTGTCGGCCACGGCGCGGCCCTTGATCTCGGGGCATTCGGCGCGGAGCCAGGCCAGGAGCGCCTCCAGTCTGTCCCAGATCGGCCGGTGGTAGTCGGCGCCCCGTGCGTAGCGGGCCACCTTTCCTTGGGTCGGCGCGACAGTGCCCGGTTCGGGATCGTTCCGGCCGTAGACGAGACTGACGACGATGACCGAGCAGACGCCCTCGAGCAAGCTTTTGGGGTGTGCGCGGCTCGCCGGCTGCCTTGTCATGTACTCCATCCCGGCGGCGCAGCCCGTCTCCAGCCAGTGGAGAAAATGGGGGTAACCGGGAGCCGGCACGGCCGGTGCGATACCGACGTCGTCGAAGCCCAGTCGCAGCGCTTCGGACTTGAGACGGTCGGTCAGGTCCTGGCGTGACATCGTTCCTCGGGGCACTTGGCTAGTGTCGGGTGAGGCCCAGGTTCTCATAGATCTGGCGCGTCGCATCCGAGCGGTTGAGGGTGTAGAAATGGATGCCCCGCACCTGATTGTCGAGCAGGTCGCGGCATTGCTCGGTGGCCCAGTGGATTCCGACCTTGGAAACCGCCTTCGTGTCGTCGTCGCAACGACCGATGGCGCGGAGCAGCCGGGCCGGGAACCGCGCGCCCAAGGCGAGCTCGGCCATCCTTGCCAGGTTTTCCTTCGACGTGATCGGCATGATCCCCGCGATGATCGGCACCCGGATGCCGGCCAGCTCACACCGTTCGCGGAAATCGTAAAAGTCGGCGTTGCTGAAGAAGAGCTGGGTGCAAATGTAGTCGGCGCCGGCATCCACCTTCTGCTTGAGATACTCCATCTCCTTCAGCCGGTTGGGAGTGCCGGGATGCCCCTCGGGAAAACCGGCGACCCCGATCCCGAACCCTCGTGAGTCGGGAACCCCCTGGTGCGAACGGATGAAGCGAACGAGCTGATCGGCGTGCTGGAACGCATCACTTGACCGAACGTAGCCCGCGAGCGTCTGCGGGGGATCGCCACCGAGTGCGAGGATGTTCTCGATCTCGGATCTGGCGTACCGATCGAGGATCGCGGCGATCTCGGCCTGGCTGTGGCAGACGCAGGTCAGGTGCGAGACGGCCGTCAGCCTGGTTTCACGCTGGATCCGGACGACCAGCTCATGGGTTCGTTCTCGCGTTGAGCCTCCAGCGCCGTAAGTCACTGATACAAAAGAGGGTTGCAGCGCCTGGAGCTGGGCGATCGTCTCGAAGAGCTCGGTCGAGGCCTTGTCGGTCTTGGGCGGAAAGAACTCGAAGCTGAATGTGGTGGAGCGCGCTTTGAAAATGTCTTGAATGTGCATGATCGTTGACGATTCTCCCCCGACCAGGCAGCCGGCCTAGTCATCGACGGTTCACCCCTCCACAATACCCGAGAGCCTCTCCTCAAGAAAGGATGAAGGATGAAGGATGAAGGATGAGTCGGAAAAAACGATGAATGCGACCGCGAGCCGTTGTCTTATTCATCCTTCATCCTTCATCCTTCATCCTTCCAGAGTCCTTCATCCTTTTTTGGCGACGCCGACCTTGGGGCAGATCGATGCGAGGGCGCATGCGTCACATCGGGGGCGGCGAGCAACGCAGACGCGCCGGCCGTGCTGGATCAGGCGATGGCTCAGATCGACCCACTGCCTGCGGGGAATCACCTGCATGAGATCACGTTCGATTTGCTCGGGCGTGCCGCGGGATGTTAGTCCCAACCTTCGAGCGAGCCGCTTGACGTGCGTATCGACCACGATTCCGTGCGCGATCCCGTACGCGGTCCCGAGGACGACGTTCGCCGTCTTGCGGCCCACGCCTCCCAGCGCGGTCAGGGCGTCCAGATCGCGCGGGATTCTCCCGTCGTGCCGCTCGACCACCTGGTTGGCCATCGCCAGCAGGTTTCGCGTTTTGGCGCGAAAGAACCCGGTTGATCGAATCAATTCCTCGAGCTCGTCGGGGGCCGCCCGCGCGAGGCTGGCGGCGTCCGGATACCGGCGGAACAGTTCCGGCGTCACCAGGTTGACTCTCACATCCGTGCATTGTGCCGAGAGGATAGTCGCAACCAGAAGTTGATAGGGATCGGTGTGAGTCAGTGCACACGTGGCTTCGGGGTAGGTACGCTTGAGCGCGCCGCACACCTGGCGGGCCTGGGTCATGAGGTCCTTGCTGAAGCGCTTGGCTTTAGACATTCGCCGTTCCCCTCACGAATGGTTCCGCCGGAAAGCCGCAGGCAGGCCGTGCGCAATCGTCGACGCCCCGCGCCGGCGCGGCTTGCCGGCGTGTCGAGACGATCTACAATGTCTCACGTCGGTGATGTCGTCACAACCGAGTTCACCCAGTCTTGCTCGGGTTGAAGCGGGTTCGCTTGAAGAGAGAAAAGCCGAGCGCGAAGCTGCACCGGATCGCTGAGGCGGAGATCCTCGAGGATCAGGAATCCGACCAACCGCTCGAGCCAGGGCGGAGCGAGCTGATCGGTCTGTTTCGCGCTTTGGTCGAGAAACGCCAGGTCCTCGATGAGGACCCGTCGACGCGTGAGGAGCGCCGTCGCCGTCGACAACGGCGCCGGGAGAAACGCCAGGGCTTCGATCAGATTCTGTCGACGCTGCTCGATTCGGCGCTGCCCCTCGGGGTATTGAGCGACATCATCGCCCATGTCCTTGGTCTTCCATCGTCGGTGAAACAGGCGCTGCTTTCCGAGCCCCACGTCGGCCGCCGGGTCGAGAGCTTGCTCATGATCCTGCACCAGAACGCCGGGCAGCAGGAGTCGAAGGGTGCCTTCCCGCCGCCGTTCAGCGTGAATTGACGAGAGCGAAGGTTCGCTTGATTTTTGAGGAACCACGACATACAATGTCTTCGGTTTTCTTCGGAAGTCGAAGTTAATTAGTGACTTACATCCAGTTTACCAATGAAACAGACGGTGCTCAACAACGACGGGCTGAATGGTCCTGCCGGTCCCGGCGGCGATGAGACGGACGAGTCCGCGCCGGCCGGAAGGAGCTCGTCGATGGACCTGGATCGGATCCGCCGCGCGGTTCGCGAGATCCTCCTGGCCGTGGGCGAAGATCCCGACCGCGAGGGGCTGCTCGAGACCCCAGACCGCGTCGCCCGCATGTATGCGGAGGTCTTCGACGGCTTGCACCAGGATCCCCGCGGCCATCTCAGAAAACTGTTCCCGCAAAAATACGACGAAATGGTCCTGATCAAGGACATCCGGCTCGTCAGTTTTTGCGAGCACCACCTGCTCCCGGTCGTTGGGCAGGCCCACGTCGCTTACATTCCCAACGGCAAGGTGATCGGCCTTTCGAAAATCCCGCGCGTGATCGACGTGCTCGCCAAGCGGCCCCAGATGCAGGAACGGCTGACCGAGGAACTGGCTGACTTGTTGATGAAAGAGCTTGATGCCAAGGGGGTCGCGGTCGTGATCGAGGCCAGTCACAGTTGCATGACGATCCGCGGCGTCAACAAGCCCGACAGCACCTTCGTCACCAGCGCGATGAGAGGCGTATTCAAGGAGCGCCTCGCCACCCGTTCGGAGGTGATGTCCTTGATCTTCGGCTCGCGGAGCTGAGCCCGAATCCGGGGGCAAGCCGTACGTCCCGGGCGCACATCAACCTACGCCCACAACCGATCCCCATCAATAACGATGGGGATCGGCCAGGCTTCTGGCGAGTCGGTCATTCGCCCGTCATTTTACTTGCCGCCGGCTCCGGCTGCGCCGGCAGTAGCGACCTTGGTCTTCTTCTCGAGCAGTTCAGGGATCATCTTCTCCAGCTTGCCGCGAGCTTCAACCGAGTAAAGCTTGCCGTCGGCGTCGACCACGAACACGCAGGGAATCGAGTTGATCCCCCAGGACTTCGAGAACTCGCTGTCCCAGTAGTTCCCCTGGTAGTACTGCGGCCATTCGATTCCCTTGTCCTTGACGAACTTCTTCAAGCTGTCTAGACCTCCCTTTTCCTTCGGCTGATCCAGGCTGACGCCGATGAACTCGACTCCTTTCTCGCGGTACTTGGCGTAGAGCGCCTTCATCTTGGGCATCTCGGCCACGCAAGGGCCGCACCAGGTTGCCCAGAAGTCGATGACGACGACCTTGCCCCTGAGGTCCTTCATCGAGACGGTGGATCCGTCGGTGGCGTTCGTGAACTCCAGGTGAAACGGCTTGCCGATCGATTCCGTCTTGCTGTGGGGCCCCTGCAGCATTCCGACAAGATCGGAATCCGGGAAGTCCGTCGTGAGTCGTTCGAGCAGGGCGGCCTTTTTCTTCTCGTCGTGAGTCACGCTCACGGCGGTCCCCAGCAGTCCGGAGGCGCGGGGGTCCTTGGGAGCGAGCTTGACGAACTCCTCGACTCCCGATGGGTCGGCGGCGTGCTTCGAGCTCACCGGGTTGAGCTTGAGCTGAGCCTTGGTGTAGCTCGCTTCGATCTTGAGTTTCTTGTTCTTTGTTTGGGCGATGACCTTATCGAGCTCTCTGATCAGCTCGTCGTACCTCCCTTTCTCGGGGTGGGTGCCGAGGGTCTTCCACCTCTCCTCCAACAGAGCGGAAATGCGCTTGTGGTCGGGAGCGAGCTTGTACAGTTCCCCGATCAGCCTGGCCCGTTTCTGGGCGGCCTCACGGCCCTTGATCTGGATATCGCGGACGTACGTCCGGTTGTCTTTCTTGTTCGAGTCGACCGTCGGGATCTTGACCGCGTCGATCTCTTTGAGGACCTTGTCAGCCGTGCGGTCGGCGCCCAGCGCCGCCGAGGAGGAGACGAGCCATCCCCCGAGCACGACAGCCACACCAACGACTCTCATCATCGTGCACCTCACTTGGTTGATTTTCAGTCGTTTGAACACAACTTCACTCGCCGCCGGCCCCGGCACCCACGCCGGCCGGGGTGCCCTTCTTCTTGAGCAGTTCGGGGAGGATCTCCTCCAGCTTGCCACGGGCTTCGACGGAATACAGCTTGCCGTCGGCATCGACCACGAACACGCAGGGGATCGAGTTGATCCCCCACGACTTCGAAAACTCGCTGTCCCAGTAGTTCCCCTGGTAGTACTGCGGCCAGGCGATCTCCTTGTCCTTGACGAACGCCTTGAGCTTGTCGAGACCGCCCTGCTCCTTGGCCTGGTCGAGGCTGACGCCGATGAACTCGACCCCTTGGTCGCGGTACTTGGCGTAGAGCTCCTTCATCTTGGGCATCTCGGCGACGCAGGGCCCACACCACGTTGCCCAGAAATCGAGAACCACCACTTTTCCCTTGAGGCCCTTGATCGAGACCGTCGATCCCTTGACGGCGTCGGTGAATTCCAGGTCGAACGGCTTGCCGACCGCGTCGCGCTGGCGGCGAGCTCCCTGGATCATTCCACCGAACATCGTATCAGGGAAATCCTTGATGATTCGATCCTCCAGCGCGGTCTTGGCCTTGATATCCTTGGTGACGTTGGCGGCCGTGTAAAGCAATTGCACGCCGCGGGGATCCTTGGGGGCCAGCTTGAGGAACTGCTCGACGCCCGAGAGATCGGGAGAACCGCTTCGCATGCTGGTCATGAGCACCACGCGGGCCTTGATGAATGTCCCGTCGAGCTTGAGCTTCTCGTTCTTGCAATGAGCGAGGACATCGTCGATCTCTTTCGTCAGCTCGCCGGCTTTCGGACCGTTGGCATTGTTCATCCAACGCTCCGCCATGAGCGTGGGGACTTTCTCGTGGTCTGGAGCGGCCTTGTACAGGTCGAGGATCAACCCGGATCGTTTCTCCATCGCCGCCTGACGCTTGGAGAGGTAGTCTTGAATGTAGGCTTGATCCGATCGTTTCGTCGCGTCGAACGACGGCGCCTTGGCGGCATCAAGCTCCTTGAGGATCGCTTCAGCCGGCCCGTCGGCGGCCCGCGCGGTTCCGGCTGAGAGAATCCACCCGCCCAGCACCGCCACGACCCATGTGCCTCTCACGATCTTGTTCATCACTGGCTCCTCGGACGAAGAAGGATCTTTGGCCTTTCCGAGTCGTCTATGCTACATCCAAGACACTGGAAAAGCCAAGGGAGCGGTTTCTCTTGTTGCCGGTGAGCGTGATTGCGTGTCAAGATGGCCATCGGCCTGGGGCCTGAGGGCTGGCACCGGCCTGACCGCAAAACCTCGAAGACGACGAGGGCCGTCTTGATGACCGCTGCACCAATGCTGGCTGACTTCTCGATTCGATTGGCGTTTGGCCTGGCGGTCTTGATTCTGATGATCTCCTGGAGGGCCGTGCCTCTCGCCTTCTTCCGAACTCAGGCCCAGGTGATCCTTGGCTTGCTGGTCTTGGCCGCGCTTGATCAGGCGCGTGCGGGAGGCCAGACCTGGGCCCTCGGAGTGATTGTGACCGCCGCGATCTCGGCGTACCTGTCAGCGGTGGCGTGGGGATTGGGCCTGCCCAGATTCGGCCTCGCCACGGCCGGTCTCGCCGTCCTCGCCGCGGCCGCCTGGATGGCGGCCGCGTCCGGGCGGCCGCCCAGTGCCGGCTTGTGGTCGCTCGACGCGTCCAGCCGGCTCACGTCGGGGTTCCTCCTGGGAGCCACGCTGACCGCGATGCTGCTCGGTCATTATTACCTGACGGCACCGGCCATGACGATCGACCCTTTGAAGCGAGTGGTCGCCCTCTTGGCATGGGGCTTGGGCACGCGATGCATCCTCGCCGCGATCGAGCTGTGGGCCGTACAGGCCCGCTTACTCGGCGCCGGCGCCAGGCCGATCGATCCGGGCGCCCTGATCTTCCTGGCCGTCCGTTGGGGCATGGGATTCGTGGCTGCCGGGATCTCGACCTATCTGACCTGGAAGACCGCGGAGATCCGCTCGACCCAGTCGGCGACGGGGATCCTTTACATCACGATGATCTTCGTCCTGTTCGGCGAGCTCACGTCGCTCATCCTGACGGGCCGCGAGGGGGTCGGCCTCTAGGAACCGGCATGATTGATCGGACGGTACTCCAACGAAGACTTTAATTTCCGTCACGAGCGGATTTGGACTTTTGTCCGGGCTCCTCCTTTACCCGCCGGATGGATCGATTACAATCAGGCCCGTGGTCCAGCGCGCGATGACATCGGACCAGGGTCCGTCGGTCGGAGGTCCCCTCTAGCGAGTGAGGCGCCATGGAGCTGACGTTTTCGTGTCCGAGCTGCGGCGCCGTCGGTCATTGTTCGCCGCTCGAGCAGGCGACCCGCGCCGCATGCCGGCAATGCGGCCAGGCGCGGCCGCTCCATCCCGAGGCGATCGTGCGTCTTCAGGTGCAATCCTGCCCGTGGTGCCTTACAACCGATCTTTATATGCAGAAAGACTTTCCCCAGGGACTGGGCTTGTTCATCGTGGTGGTGGGATTCGGCGTCAGCACCGTCTTCTGGTATTATGAAATGCCGATTCACGCCTATCTCGTCCTCGTGGTGTCGATGCTGCTCGATTTCTTCTTGTATTACAGGGTGCCCAACGTCACGATCTGCTATCGGTGTCTCTCGCAGTTGCGGGGAGTGGGGTCCAATCCCGGCGGCCGATACCAGCCTTTCGACCTGGCCCTGGGCGAGCGATACCGGCAGGAGCGGATCCGCGCCCGGCAGTTACGAGAGCGTGGGGCGAGGGCAGAGTGATCGGTCGTCCTGAATACTCAGGCGTCGGGCTGGAAAGCCTGACCTACATGAGGTGCTGCCACAGCCGTGGACGAGCGCCGCGCTCGAATTTATGACGATTTGCGGGGCGTTGTCGACGGGGAGCTCTACTTCGAGCCCCTGGATCGTGCACCGTACGCCCACGATGCGAGCCTCTACGAAATCGATCCCTTGGGAGTGGTCGTCCCCCGCCACGAGGACGACGTGGTCAACGTCGTCCGCTACGCGGCCGAGAGCCGGATTGCTCTGCACGCGAGGGGCGCGGGGACGGACACCGGG